>JAFWQE010000214.1 GCA_017509155.1 Prevotella sp. | reverse complement strand
GTCCTTGTTCAGCAACTGTGCCAACGCAGCACTGTTCGATGCGCTGCCGGCAAAGCTGTTCACGGCCTGCTGATAGTTGCCCTTTGCGATGTTCAGGTTGCCCAGTGCCTCGCCCAGTGCATTGGCGCCGGTGGCCTTGGCGATGTTCTGCTCAGCTTCGGCCAGGTCGCCGTTCTTCAGGGCGATCAGACCAAGATTGGCATATGCCTCAGGAGCGTTCTTGTTGACGCGTAGGGCTTGCTGGATGTAGTCCTTTGCCATCTGCTCGTCGCCCTCGTTGAATGCCATCACAGCCAGATTATTCAAGGCGCGATAGTCGCGATCGTGCAGGCGGGCCGTAGTCTTGTAGATGGCCTCTTTCTCAGCCTTGTTGTCGGTGAGTGTGGCGGCATAGAGCAGCTCCTCGGCCGAGAGACGTGCTGGATCGGCAGCATACTGCTCCTTGATCTGGTCGTCGCTGCGGCCAACGAGTTCGTAGTTGATGGTCATACGGGCACGACGCAGCTCAGGCAGGATGCCATCGGCCAGCTCGCGGAAGGCCTGGCTCATGTTGCGAATCTGCTGTTCGCGCTGCTCGGGATCCTTGTACATCGACAGAACGCGCAGGATGACGTCCTTGTCCTGAATGTTCGAGGCCTGCACCAGCTTCTGGAAACCTTCCCAGTCCGGTGCTGTGTAGTGTGCGTCGATGGGGGCATCGACCTTAGCCTGCTTCAGCTGCTGCTTCACGTAGTCCTCGGACACGTCCTGACGCTTACCGGCCAGACGGTCGTTGAACTCGTAACCACCTTCGGGCGATGCGTAGGCAGCCACTTCCACATTCCGCATGTTGAGCGTCTCGCCGCGATCGGCATTGATTATCTGCAACATACGTACGAACTCCTGCACGGAATTGTTCTTCAGCTCGCTCTGGCGCAGGTTGGCCTGATTGACGAGGAACTGAACGGTGGCATCCAAACGCTGGTTCTGCAGGCGCTGGAATGAGTCGGGAGCCACGCAGCCACCGGCTTGCATCATGGTCTGACGGTAGAGTTCGCTGGTGGCGATGACGCCTTCGGCCACTTTCACGGCTGGAATGCTCACGGCCTTCTTGCCCTGGCGAGCCTGGAAGGTCAGGTACATGTCGCTCTTCTGCATGTCGGGCACGTAGTCGAACTCAGTCTTCATGGTGTAGTGGCCACCCAGACGGTAGGAAATGGTCTGATCGTTGCCGAGCACCTTCTCGCCCTGGAAGGTGGCGGGAATGCCTTGTGCCACTTGGCCGTTGCTCGAGCGAAGCTCAGGGATGACAGTCACGGTGGCATTACGCTTCATGTACTTCTCGGGGAACTTGCCGTTGATAGTTGCGGGCACCTTACCTGCCTGCGACTCCAATGGGTTCGGCGTCACGTCGAAGTTATCGGCGCTGAGTGCGCCCATTTTTGAACACGATGTGAAAAAGAGAATGGATGCTGCTGATAAAGCAAGAATAAGATTTCTTCTCATAATTGGGAATCGTTACCTTGTTTCCTAAGTTATTTTGTTTGTTTGAAAAATGTGCCGCGAGCGGGACTCGAACCCGCACAGCCATCACTGGCCAAGGGATTTTAAGTCCCTCGTGTCTACCAATTCCACCATTGCGGCAACGCATCGTTTGCGTTTCGAAGTGCAAAGGTACGGCAAAAAACGTGAACCACCAAAATAATTTAAGATTTTTAATATAAGGAGTGCACTTTCTTCGCGGTTTAGTTCACGCTCAGCTTGCCATAAGGACCTGTCGTGGCGGCACGATAGCGGGTGAGCTTCTTTCCGGCATCGCCTTCCACCAGATTGCCGCCGTTGTTCATGTCGTACTTCCGTTTGCAGGTGTTGCACACGGCCATGCCATTCGATGTCGTGGTCAGTGCATAGCTGCGTATAGGGATGCGGTTCGGGTCGAAGCAGTTGGGGCATTCGCGGTCGTAGGCGTAGAAGGTGACTGGATCGGACAGCACGCCATAGCCGACGATGACACCGTCGTTCATGCCCATGATAAGCGTTCGCCGCGTATCAATGGCGTTGAAGATGCTCTCCGACTGAGTCTGCTGATTGCTTTTGAACACGAAGTAGCGTGCGCCTCCTTTCATGGTTTGTGTCACGGTGGTGAAAACGCCGGAGTAGGGGGTCATCGCTGCAGCCAACGTCGGGTCCAGATGTGCATCGTTGTCGAACACGAAGTAGCACGTGCGTGATGAGTACTCGCTCTGCGTGTCGCCGCACGATGAGGCCACAAAGCCACAAAGCCACAAGGCCACGAAACCTGCCACTCGCCAAACTCCTCTGGTCTTTTTCAATTGTTTCATTTCTTGTCCTTTTTCTCCGCGGGCAGACACGGGAGTCTGCCCCTACGGTCTTTCCTCTGTTTATCTTTTCAGCAGCGTTCTCTCTGCCTCCTCGGCGCGTCCGAAGTGGAAGTCGGCGATGCGTTCGTTCATCAGTGCGGCTATCTTGTCGTTGCACAGGTTGCCAATACTCCCCTCGTGGGTGTGGTGAATGTCCTTATTGGCGTGGAACTTGCCCTGTTCAATCTCCATTCCCACCTGTCGGTAGGCATCGCGGAAAGGCACGCCGGCAGCAGCCCTGCTGTTCACCTCCTCCACCGAGAACATCGGCTCGTAGATGGGGTTGTCAAGGATGTGTCGATTCACCTCCATCCGCTTCACGATGTAGTGTGCCATGCT
>JAFWQE010000213.1 GCA_017509155.1 Prevotella sp. | reverse complement strand
TGACTACCTGCAACTGATGAATGCCAACGGCATGCGCTTTTCGAGCCGTCAGGAGGAGGTGAGCACCATCTCGCGCTCGCTGAAGGGCCTGGCCAAGGAGCTTGACATCCCCATTCTGGCGCTGAGCCAGCTGAACCGTGGCGTGGAGTCGCGCGACGGCATCGACGGCAAACGGCCCCAGCTGAGCGACCTGCGCGAGTCGGGAGCCATTGAGCAAGATGCCGACATGGTGCTCTTTGTGCACCGCCCGGAGTATTACCACATCTACGACGACGGCAAGGGAAACGACCTGCGTGGCAAGGCTGAGATTGTGATAGCCAAGCACCGTAAGGGTGCCACGGGTATCATCCTGCTCAATTTCCGTGGCGAGTATACACGATTCGAGAATCTGGAAGACGCCAACTTTGGCAATGCTGCGCCTCCCCTCAGTGAGGGCATTATAGGGTCGAGGGTGGGCGACGCGAGCCAGCCACCTGTTGCCGACGGCGAGTTCAAAGGCGATGCCTATGGCTTCGGCGGCGCACCATTCCCATCAGCCGATGAAGGCGCGATGGGAAACAATGGAGATGTGCCATTCTGACCTTCGGTTTTCGTGTATAGCAAAAATAAAACGGAATCACAGAGCAATAGTACGCTCTGTGATTCCGTTTTTCTTTGGCCGTTGAGGGCTATTGTAGTATTTCGAGTGCCTTCTTCACTATTTCGTTGTCGTCGTTGATGATGGCGAAGTACTCGCTCATGTCCCACAGGTCGCGCGCCAGCAGGGCCTTGAGCTGTAGAGAGAGCAGGGGCTTCGTCTTCTGCCATTCCTCGTCGTCGAGTGGCTTCACATTAAGCCGGGCACCCTCGCTGAGCACCGAGTCGAGCAGTTCCTGTGGCACGGTAAACTCGTTCTTGAACTTCTCGAATGCCGGATATTGCTTTTTCAGCTGCTTGCGGTGGCTGTCGATGTAGCGCAGGTTCTGGTTGATGAGCACGCTCCTGGCAGCCAACTCGCGGTGCAGCCGGGTGTAGCGCGTCGTATCGAGTGGCACGAAATAGTCGGGCATGATGCCGCCTCCGCCATAGACGGCACGGTGGTCGCGCAGGGTCTCGAAGCGCAGCGAGTCTACGAAGTGAATGCTGTCCTGACTGGTCAGCTCGCCATGCTTCAGCCTGTTCACCATGTCTAAGGCGTAGTTCTTCTTGTCGCCCTTCTCGTATGGCTTCTGTATGCAGCGCCCCGACGGGGTGTAGTAGTGGGCGATGGTGAGACGGATCATCGAGCCGTCGTCGAACTCGATGGGACGCTGCACCAATCCCTTTCCGAATGTGCGCCTGCCCACCACCATGCCTCTGTCTTGGTCTTGTATGGCTCCGGTGACAATTTCGGCTGCCGAAGCCGAGTATTCATCAACGAGCACCACCACTTTCCCTTCGCGGAAACTGCCGTCGGCTACGGCCTTATAGTCGTGGCGGGGCACCATGCGTCCCTCGGTATAGACGATGAGGTCGCCCTTGCGCAGAAACTCTCCTGCCAGGTCGGCTGCCGCCTGCAGATAGCCGCCGCCGTTGCCCTGCAGGTCGAGCACCAGTTGCTGCATGCCCTGTTTGCGCAGCTTCTCCATGGCCTCTATGAACTCTTGGTAGGTGGTGGCCGAGAAGTTGCCTATGCGTATGTAGCCAATCTGTGGGCGAATCATGTAGGTGGCATCGATGGAGAACACGGGAATCTTGTCGCGCACCACGTCGAAGCGCAGTGTGTCGCGTATGCCTCGGCGCACCACCTTCAGCTTGGCAATGGTGCCCTTTGGCCCCCTGAGCCGCCGCATGATTTCCTCTTTCGACATCTTCACGCCGGCGATGGCCGTGTCGGCCACGGCCACGATGCGGTCGCCAGCCAGTATGCCCACTTTCTCTGATGGGCCTTTCGTCACGGGCTGTATCACCACCAGTGTGTCGTCGCTCATGTTGAACTGCACGCCAATGCCCTCAAAGCTTCCATTCAGGGGCTCGGTCATGGCCTTCGTCTCCTTCGGTGTGGAGTAGCTGCTGTGGGGGTCCAGCTTCTCCAGCATGCCCCTGATGGCGTCCTCCACCACCTTGTCGCCGTTGACGGTGTCAACATAGAGTGATTCGATGGCCGACAATGCCAAGTGCATCTTGCGCAACCTGTTCATTTCGGTCTGGTGCTGGGCCGTTGCGTGCAGTGAAAAGAGCACTGCGGCAACCGCCAAAATTACAAATCGTTTCATCCTGCTTGAAATTTTGTGCAAAGGTACGAATTTTTTCCTTTCTTTTCCAAGGATATTCAGAAAAATTGCGTACATTTGCATTCAAATAGAATCATCACTAAATGTTATGAAGCGAATCATACTGGCCATGGCTGTCGTAGGAGCACTATTTGGCTGCAAGGCAAAAGAGCCAGCATCGTCCACCAATGGCGGGGACGAAAAACCCGGCATCGTCACCCCGAAAGCGAAGCCCACCATGCCGCAGGGACGTCTGTTGCGCGTCACCTATCTTTATCAGGGCATGAGGATGGAGGAGTTTGGCGAATACGACCTCACCCGATTTCCCGAGGAGGGCGGCAGCAAGTTGAAGTTCCGCTACCGTGGCGACAAGGTGGCCTACGACGTGAGCGACACGCTGTTCGATGCCGCACGGCGAATCATCGACGAAGAGAAGTTGTACGAGCTTGACAGTTACTACACCTTCAAGTCGGAGTATCGAGTGCTCGATGGCTACCGTTGGGACTTTGCCTCCTATTTCGAGGGCAAGCAGACCGTGTCGTCGGGTGGCCGCAATGCCATGCCCAACAGCAAGGGACTCTCCATGATCAGGGATTTGCTTTTCGCGGCTGCGAGAAAATGTGTGGAAAACAATGAGCAGCCTATCACACAATGACACTTCACATCTTTAACCCAGAACACGACCTGGCGCTGGCCAGCGCTTTGCCCAACTTCACGGCTCCGCATGCCGGTCGGCAGTTGCGCCACGACTTGGCGTGGCTCCCCCTGCTGTGGGCCAAGGAGGGCGACACCGTTGTGGTCGACGACGT
>JAFWQE010000212.1 GCA_017509155.1 Prevotella sp. | reverse complement strand
AGTTCAGGAGTTACAGGAGTTCAGACAATACTTCCAACCCCTGTAAACTGACGCAAAGAGAGCCTTCAGCACTATCGTCTGAACTCCTGTAACTCCTGAACTCCTGAACTCCAAGAAGTTGAGCGAATGCGAAACTTGAATTAACATTATTTGCAACTATAGCATAAAATCTTTGGCTGCGCCGAAGATACTCACACTCGGAATCTCGTTTTTTCGTAACTTTGGCTGCGCCGAAGATCGCCTTTGTGACCATATTCCGCCATACAATGAGAGCGCGACTGCCCCTTACGCCGCATTATCTTACGGACGAGGGCGGTCGCGCTCTCAGATATTGTAAGCAAGGAATGGCTGTTGAGGGCCGCGTTACATGTAGCCCAGCCAGCGCAGAATGTCGTTGAGGTTGGCCACCACCATCAGAAGGATGAGGATGCCAAAGCCCACATACTCGGCGCGAATCATGAATTTCTCCGACGGTTTGCGGCGCGTGATGATCTCATAGAGAAGGAAAAGCACGTGGCCGCCGTCCAAAGCCGGGATGGGAAGAATGTTCATGAAGGCGAGAATGATGCTGAGGAAGGCCGTCATCAGCCAGAACTGGTGCCAGTCCCACTGCGAGGGGAAGAGGCTGCCGATGGCCCCGAAGCCGCCCAGGCTCTTTGCGCCCTCGGCCGAAGCCACGTATTTCAGGTCGCCCACATAGCCGCGCAGCACGTTCCATCCGTAGCTGATGCCGGCGGGCAGACTCTCGAAGAAGCCGTAGCTGACCGTCACCGGCTCGTAGTAGGTGTAGATGCTTGTCTGGTTGACGCCAAGGAGCAGTTCGGGCGTGAGCACCAGCTGCAGGGTGTCTGCCGACGGGTGCTGGGCAGTGGCCGACAGGCTCTCGGCGTAGGACTCGTGTGTGTAGACCAGGTTGACGGTGCGTAGGCGGAGACTGTCGGCACCGGTCTTGGCCACTGTCATCTGGTCGCTGAGCACGCCAATCTGGTGGGTGAACTCGTTCCACGAGTCAACAGGCTTGCCGTTGATGGCCAAGATGCGGTCGCCCTTGCGCAGTCCGGCCTTCTCGGCGGGAGTGTCTGGGAACACGCTGTCGAGCTCTGCCGGCACGAAAGGACGGGCAAAGGCGGGACTGCTCTGCAGCATCTCGAGCAGGCTGAGATTGTCCGGCATGTTGATGGTGACGGCCTTTCCCTGGCGCATAACCTGCACTGTCTTGGCGTCGGCTACGTGGCGGAAGAGGTCGACATCGAACTTCTTGATGTCCTTTCCGTCATATCCCACGATGATATCATGGTCCTGAAAGCCGATGGCCTTGGCCTGCTGGTTGAACTTGTAGCCCATGGTGAGGTCCTTGGCCCCCATATACTGGTCGCCCCAGTTGAAGAGCACCATGGAATAGATGAACAGTGCGAGCAGGAAATTCACGAGCACGCCGCCTATCATGATGAGCAGTCGCTGCCACGCAGGCTTTGCCCTGAACTCCCAGGGCTGCACGGGCTGCTTCATCTGCTCGGTGTCGAAGCTCTCGTCAATCATTCCCGCTATCTTGCAATAGCCGCCCAGCGGCAGCCAGCCCATACCGTAGGCGGTGTCGCTGTTCTTGGGCTTCCACTCGAACAGGTGGAACCATGGGTCGAAGAAAAGATAGAACTTCTCCACGCGGACTCCGAAGAGCTTGGAGAAAAAGAAGTGGCCGCCCTCGTGAAGCAACACGAGGAGGGAGATGGCCAACATGAACTGAAGGAGTTTTATAAGAAATACTTCCATTGTTGTTTTGGGGTTTTATTGTTCTGGGATGGGGGCAGAGGCGGTGCCTCTGCGTACGCAAAAGCCCAAGGGGGCTTTGCATTGAGGCGGAAGGCTCAGAGCATTGAGGCGGCGATGGCGCGGGCCTCAGCGTCGGTTCTGAAATAGGTGTCGAGCGAGGGGCTTGCATCGAAGGTGGCCTTCTGCATGGTTTGCTCAATGATGTCTGCCATCTGCGGGAACGAGCAGCGGTCGTGGCGGAAGGCCTCGTTGACCACCTCGTTGGCCGCGTTCAGTATGCAGGGCATGTTTCCGCCGCGTGCGATGGCCTCGAAGGCGAGAGCCAGGCAGCGGAACTTCTGCAGGTCGGGCTCGAAGAACTCCAGCGGATGGGCGAACAGGTTGAGGCGGTCGGCCGAGAGCGGCAGCCGGTCGGGATAGGAGAAGGCGTACTGGATGGGCAGCCGCATGTCGGGCACGCCGAGCTGCGCCTTCACGCTGCCGTCGCAGAACTGCACGGCGCTGTGGACGATGCTCTGGGGATGGATGAGCACCTGTATCCGTTCGGCGGGCACGCCAAAGAGCCATTTGGCCTCGATGACCTCAAAGCCCTTGTTCATGAGCGATGCCGAGTCGATGGTGATCTTCGCGCCCATGTCCCATGTCGGGTGGCGCAAGGCGTCGGCAGCCGTCACCTTGTCGAGCTGAGCGGGGTCCATCAGTCGGAACGGTCCGCCCGAACAGGTGAGCAGGATTTTCTCCACGGCGTTGTCGCCTTCGCCCACGAGGCTCTGGAAGATGGCCGAATGCTCGCTGTCGACGGGCAGTATGGGCACGTGGTTCTCCATGGCCAGCTGGCAGATGAGCTCGCCTGCAACCACGAGTGTCTCCTTGTTGGCGAGGCATATTTTCTTATGGGCGCGGATGGCGTGCACAGTTGGCGAGAGTCCGGCAAAGCCTACCATGGCGGCAAGCACCATATCGATGGGTCCGGCCTCCACGATGTCGTCGAGCGCCTTGGCACCGGCGTAGACCTTGATGTCAGGCTCGTCGGCCAGCAGCTGGCACAGCTCGTCGTAGCGGGCCTCGTTGGCAATGACCACGGCGGCGGGATGGAAACGGTGCGCCTGCTGGGCAAGCAGCTCCACGCGGTTGTTGGCCGTCAGGCAATACACCTCAAACAGGTCGCTGTGTTCCTCAATGACCTGGAGTGCCTGTGTGCCGATGCTTCCGGTAGAACCGAGAATGGCTATTTGCTTTTTCATTTTTCTTCGTGATGATGATGTGGTGGTGGCGGAGAAAGACGACCGACGGCGCCTACAGGTCGAGCAGTCCCTCGGGCAGCGTGACCCTGATTTCCTGCTTGTCGGTGTCGATGCCGTCGATGAATTCCTCGGCGGCAGGCACGAGCAGCTGGTCTCCCTGAGGCGTTGTCACCTCGAAGAGCACGTTCTGCGTGGTGTCGTCGACCGAGCAGATTTCTCCTATTACCTTATTATTATTTGTAGCGTCGACCAGGCGGAAGCCCACAATCTGCGCCCACGACATGTCGTCGTCGGCACCCTCGGCCAGCTTTCTGGGGAAGAACACGTTGCAGTTGGTGAGCTCGCGCGCCCTTTCCACGGTGTCGATGCCTTCCAGTTTGAGCAGTGCCGTCTCGGCGGTCTTGAAGCGGTATTCCTCCATGAAGAATGGCACGAGGATGCCGTCTGTCTCCACGACAATGTAGTCGGCGTCGACGCGGTCGAACACATCATCGGTGAACATAAACGACAGTTCGCCCTTGATGCCATGCGGTTTTCCGAGCCTTCCGATGGGGAACACTTCCTCTGGTCTGATCATTTTCTTCTATCTGCTTTCTCTTCTGATGTGAGCTCCAAGCGCGTTGAGGCGCGCCTCGATGTCCTGATAGCCGCGGTCAATCTGCGCAATGTTGTCGATGCGGCTGGTGCCGTTGGCGCTGAGGGCTGCAATGAGCAGGGCGATGCCTGCACGGATGTCGGGGCTCGACATGCGTCCGGCGCGCAGTCTTAGCTTGCGGTCGTGGCCGATGACCACTGCCCTGTGGGGGTCGCAGAGGATAATCTGCGCACCCATGTCGATGAGCTTGTCGACGAAGAACAGCCTGCTCTCGAACATCTTCTGATGGATGAGCACCGAGCCGCGGGCCTGCGTGGCCACCACGAGCAGCACCGAGAGCAGGTCGGGCGTGAGTCCTGGCCAGGGCGCGTCGGCAAGTGTCATGATGGAACCGTCGATGAACGAGTCGACCACATAGTGGTTCTGCCGGGGCACGATGAGGTCGTCGCCCTCGTTCTTTATCTTCACGCCGAGCCTGCGGAAGGCATCTGGGATGATGCCGAGGTCTTTCAGCGAGACGTCTTTTATCCTGATGCCGTCGCCAACCATGGCTGCCATGCCGATGAACGAGCCCACCTCAATCATGTCGGGCAGTATTCTGTGGCTGGCTGCATGCAGATGGTCGGTGCCGACAATGGTGAGCAGGTTGCTGCCAATTCCACTGATGGTGGCGCCCATGTGGTTGAGCAGGTGACAGAGTTGCTGTATATAGGGCTCGCAGGCTGCGTTGTAGATGGTGGTGGTGCCCTGTGCCAGCGCAGCCGCCATCACGATGTTGGCCGTTCCGGTCACCGAGGCCTCATCGAGCAGCATGTAGCATCCCTTGAGCTTCTTGGAGTGTATCTCGTAGACATTGCGCTCTTCAAGGTAGTCGAAGCGTGCT
>JAFWQE010000211.1 GCA_017509155.1 Prevotella sp. | reverse complement strand
TCTCTGACAAATAGTATTAGTGTTAGATTAATGCAGATTTACGTTATAGCTTCCGCACATCTCGGACAAATCTATAAGTGTTAGATTAATGCAGATTTACGTTATAGCTTCCGCATATCTCTGGCAAATTGTATTAGTGTTAGATTAATGCAGATTTACGTTCTTGCTTCCGCATATCTCTGACAAATAGTATAGTGTTAGATTAATGCAGATTTACGTTATAGCTTCCGCATATCTCGGACAAATCTATTAGTGTTAGATTAATGCAGATTTACGTTTAACTCAAAAAAGGCTTTTATGGACATCATCATAGGTTTACTTATTATAGCTATCGGCGCCTTCTGCCAGTCAAGCTGCTACGTCCCCATCAACAAGATCAAAGACTGGTCGTGGGAGTCCTACTGGATTGTGCAGGGCGTCTTCGCATGGCTCGTGCTCCCGTTCCTCGGCGCACTGCTGGCCGTGCCCGCCGGACATTCCCTCTGCGAACTGTTCACAGCCGACCAGTCGTTCAACATCTGGATGACCATCTTCTTCGGCGTGCTCTGGGGAGTGGGAGGACTCACCTTCGGACTTTCCATGCGCTATCTCGGCGTCGCCCTCGGACAGAGCATCGCCCTCGGAACATGCGCAGGACTTGGCACCATCATGGGCCCTGTTTTGCTCAACATCTTCTTCCCCGAACAGAAACCGCTGGAGTCGCTCACCTACGCCGTCATCATAGGAGTGGTGGTCACGCTCATCGGTATCGCCATCATCGGAGTGGCAGGATCGATGAAAGCCAGCTCGCTCTCTGAGGAAGAGAAGAAGGCCGCAGTGAAAGACTTCAACTTCCCCAAGGGCCTCGCCATCGCGCTGCTCGCAGGATTCATGAGCGGATGCTTCAACGTCGGTCTGGAGTTTGGCAAGACCATCAACTTTGGCGAACTCACCGACCCGATGTTCCGCACGCTGCCCGCCACCTTCCTCGTGACGCTCGGAGGATTCGTCACCAACGCCATCTACTGCTTCTATCAGAACCAGAAGAACCACACGTGGGGCGACTACAAGAAGACCAATGTATGGGCCAACAACCTCTTGTTCTGCCTGCTGGCCGGCGCATTGTGGTACAGCCAGTTCTTCGGACTTTCGCTCGGCAAGGGCTTCCTCACCTCGTCGCCCACGCTGATGACCCTCGCCTTCTGCATCCTCATGGCCCTCAACGTTGTGTTCTCCAACGTCTGGGGAATCATCCTCAAGGAGTGGAAAGGCTGCTCTCAGAAGACCATCACAGTCCTCATCATCGGCATCATCGTCCTCATCATCAGCTCCTTCCTGCCGCAGTTCATCTAGGCGATTCTCGTGGTGCTTTTTTTGAAAAGCCGCTCCTAAATCTCTAAGGAATTACCTCTTAAAACGTCAGTTGAGAGAGTAATTCCTTAGGGTTTTTCTTTTTTGTCAACCATCGTGTTGACAGTTTGTAGCCCATCTGACCTTATCCTTTGTTTTCCCGCATCGTTGTTGTCGTGCCTTTATCACATACTTCTTGACAGGAAACGCAAATAATTGTAAAGATTTAAGAGGTCAATCTTTTTCGTCTATGTCTCATGGTTGAAAGTTGTAAATCTGCATTTTGGCTTGGTCTTTTCTTGGGTAAAACGGGCGCACTCGTAATAGATGTGTGCCCGATTCCTTTTTGTTGAGGTTTTCTTCGGCAATAATATATCAGATGGCATCGAATAAGTCCGATTTTTGTACTTGTAAACCGTCTACCTGTTTTCTGGCGCAGCCACTCCCCTCCCATCTCAGGGTAGGGGTAAGGGAGGTGAGCGTAGACCTTGCGCACGAAAGATTTGTACCCCACCCCTGCACCCCTCCCCTAAGATGGGAGGGGACTGGCTGCGCACAGATGGAAAGACACATTCGGAACTGAATACAAGTCTTCATTCCTCTCTAGACGTTGCGGATGTGCCAACTGCTATATTGTCGCCTTTCCTTTTACGCCAGCAAAAAGAAAAGAGATTTGATTGTTGCAGAAAGGAAAATCCCTGCTTGCGGAGGGCGAGCAGGGATTTTTGTTGGTGTTCTTTGCATATTACAGCTTTTTGCGCAGCTTTTCAGCTTTCTCGGCTGTCTTGAGGGCTTTCTGCTGGGCCGTCACCTTTTTCTTTTCCAGTTTGAGCAGTTTGGCCTGGTCTAAGCCCTGACTCTGTGCCTCGGCGTAGCGCTCGGCGGCTTTCTCGGCGTCTTTCTGAGCCTTCTCGGCAGCCTTCTGTGCCTTCTCGGCCCGGTCGCGCATCTTCTCAGCCTTTTCAGCCTCCTTGCGTTTCTTCTCGGCTTCCTTGGCTTGTTTCTTGGCTTCCTTTTCGGCCTTGGCGGCAGCCTTCTGCTGCTTCTGCAGTTCCTTCTGCTGTTCGGCAGTCATTATGGGCGCCTGCGGGTCGGTCGTCACAGCCTGAGCACGTGCGCTGCCAATGCTCAGGGTAAGAAATGCGGCCACGGCGGCCATTTTCATGAATTTTCTCATTTTCTTACTATTTAGGTTAAACAATCATTTCGGCAGATTGAAGGCACGTGTCATCTCCTGCATCTGCTCCAGACTCATGCCTTCGGGCACGAATCCCATGCAGCGTGCGTCGATGTAGATCTTGGCTGCTTTCGACAGCACGTCAATCTGGTCGAAGGCATCCATCACGTCAAGTCCCTGTGCAAACACGCCGTGCTTTTCCCAAAGCACCACGTCGTAGTCGTCGAGTTCCTTCAGCGTGGCGTCGGCCAGCTCAACGCTTCCCGGCAGCTTGTAGGGTATGATGCCGAGTCCGAGCGGGCAGAAGGCCTTGGTCTCGGGAATCATCGACCACAGGATGTTCGTCAGCACATCCTTGCCCAGCATCTCGCGGTTGTGGCTCATGGCGACGAGTTCTATGGGATGTGTGTGCACGGTGGCGTTGTAGGCGCTTCCCTTTTCAATCAGATGGTTGTGCACGGTGAGGTGACTAGGCAGCTCGCTGGTGGGCTGAACGGGGTTGTCGGCTATGATAACGTAGCTGGCACAGTCGTCGAGAATGCGAATCACCGAGCCATTGTCCATGGGCCAGCGTGCCAGGTCGCGCATGCGCTTTCCTGTTCCCTTGCAGTAGAAGTAGTTGCCCTTGAGCTGCGGCAGCGCCACGCCGATGGGCTTCACCTCGCTGATGGCGGGCATCTGCCGGATGTCGTCATCGACGAACTTTGTGATGTTCACTGTGATGTTGCCGCCATTGCGCTCAGCCCATCCGTTCTGCCAGAGATATCCGGCCACCTCGGCAATCTTCTCTACTTCTGCCCGCAGGGCGGGTCTTCCTTCAAGTATACTTTTCATTGTTTCGTGATTAATTTTAGATTGTTTCTTTGATACATTATGCAAAGATAGTGTTTTTTTCTGAAACTGTATCGTGTTTTTTCGTTTTTTAAAAGTTTTTTCGTACCTTTGTCGCTATGAAACAAGAATTGAAGCATTGGGCGGAGAACATGATAGTTGCCGACGCCGACTACGTGAGCCGTGTGGCTTTCAACCTGATTGTCAATTTCGAGCGGATGCTGGGACGTCGCATTCCGCCAGCCGACCTGGCGCGTTGGCTGGAGTGTGTGGCCCTCGACGGAGGCCTACGCGACAGCAACCATGAGATTGGCGTGGTGCTGGTGCACGAGAAGGATGCGATCAAGCTGGAGAATTTCCAGCCCGACGGCTACGAAGCGGAGCTCAACGGCAAGGCTTTCATGAGCGCTCTCGGCGAGTTCACGGTCAATGCCGTGGCCGTGGAGTCGTTCACCACAAAGGAGCAGCTCATGGCCGACATCGTGGAAATGCTTGTCTCGCAGGGCGAGGTTAGGCGACTTGCCATCGTGCCCAATGCAGAGGAAGGCGACACCGTTGACCGCCTGCGACGCATCCTGCAGCGTGCCGAGGGCGACAGGGTGGTGACGCTGCTGGCCATGCAGCCCCTCATGGGCAGCTGCTTCCGTCAGGAAATTCTCGGCTATTCGCTCATGCAGGCCATGGGAATCAGGGGCGAAGAGCTGGGCGGCGGCCAGTGAGGCGACGTGAGGGCACTGCAGAACGAAAAGTGAAAAAAACTTTTTCTTGGGGAAAAACACCGCCTTTTCTTGCGTAGTTCGCAGAAAATGCCTATTTTTGCACTATGGAAAACAAATGAGGAGTATAAACCTAAAAACATAATAAACGAGAATCAAAATGGCAAGAATACTGATGATTGGCGCCGGTGGCGTCGCTACGGTGGCTGCGTTCAAGATTGCGCAGAACGCCGATGTGTTCACTGAGTTTATGATTGCAAGCCGTCGCAAGGAGAAATGCGACCAGCTGGTGGAGGCCATTCACAAGAAAGGCTACACCATGGACATCAAGACGGCGCAGGTGGATGCCGACGATGTGGAGCAGCTGAAGGCGCTCTTTTCAAGCTACAAGCCCGAACTGGTGGTCAACCTTGCCTTGCCCTATCAGGACCTGACCATCATGGACGCCTGTCTGGCCTGCGGATGCAACTATCTGGACACCGCCAACTATGAACCCAAGGACGAAGCCCACTTCGAGTATTCCTGGCAGTGGGCCTATATGGACCGCTTCCGCGAGGCCGGCCTCACCGCCATCCTCGGCTGCGGATTCGACCCAGGCGTCAGCGGCATCTATACAGCCTACGCCGCCAAGCACCATTTCGACGAGATTCACTATCTGGACATCGTCGACTGCAATGCCGGCAATCACCACAAGGCATTTGCCACAAACTTCAACCCGGAAATCAATATCCGCGAGATAACTCAGAAAGGTCTCTACTACAAAGACGGCGAATGGCTGGAGACCGAACCGCTGGAAGTGCACAAGGCGCTTACCTATCCCAACATCGGTCCGCGCGAGAGCTACCTGATGCATCATGAGGAACTGGAGTCGCTCGTCAAGAACTATCCGACCATCAAGCAGGCACGCTTCTGGATGACATTCGGTCAGCAGTATCTCACCTACCTCGACGTGATACAGAACATCGGCATGAGCCGCATCGACGAAGTCGTCTACGAGGCCCCGCTGGCAGAAGACGCCAACACCCAACACCCAACACCCAACACCGTGAAGGTGAAAATAGTGCCGCTGCAGTTCCTGAAAGCCGTGCTGCCCAACCCGCAGGACCTCGGCGAGAACTACGACGGCGAGACCAGCATCGGCTGCCGCATACGTGGTATAAAGGACGGCAAGGAGCGCACATACTACGTCTACAACAACTGTAAGCACCAAGATGCCTACGAAGAAACCGGCATGCAGGGTGTGAGCTATACGACAGGCGTGCCCGCCATGATTGGCGCCATGATGTTCGTGAAAGGGCTGTGGAAGAAGCCCGGCGTCTGGAATGTCGAGGACTTCGATCCGGACCCCTTCATGGAGCAGCTCAACAAGCACGGACTGCCCTGGCACGAGGTGTTCGACGGCGATTTGGAACTGTAGCCCTCCCCGCGCATCGTCTGCAAGAGGACAAATCACCAAACTCGGAGCGCCAAAATGCCGGAATGACGCCTTCGTTTTGGCGGTTTCGGGCAACCGTTTCAATGAAATCGTTCGACAATTCCATTGGATTTGTCGAACGAAATCAATGGAATTGTTGAACGAATCCATTGGAACTGTCGGGCAAAACTGGCGAAAAAGACGAGCAGAATTGCGGAAACCGTTTCGCAAAACTGGCGAAACAGGTCGCTCAGTTTGTTCTGGACGACTGAGACATCAATAAACAACAATCAATAAAAAAAGATATTATGGCAAAGAAAGAAATTGAAGCAGAAGGCGGCAACCCGCAGAGCGAGAAACTGAAGGCGCCACCGGCAGTCGTATCTGCACGAAACACCCGGCAGAACCATGGCAATGGGCGAGCGGGACAACCGTATTGAAAGAAACAAAGAGAAAGAAAAAAATGGCAATCAGAAACAAAAGAGCAGAAAGCCGTGCCCGCTATTTCGTAAGGAAAATAGCTAAGGACAAAGGATGGAACAACAACCATCCCCAACGTGGCGGCGACTTGCTGGAAGAGCAAGAGTGCGACTATTTCCCTCAGCTCGGACTGGGACTGAAGCGGCCAGACTTCATGTTCTGCATTGGGGATGAGCCCATGATGATCGTGGAGACCAAGAACTCGCTCTCCAAAATCGACGAGGCCATTGCGCAGGCACAAGGCTATTGCGAGCAGATCAACAGGTCTGGCAACTATCAAGTGACCATCGCCGTAGGAATAGCAGGCGAACAAGACCATGGCTTTTCCACGGCCGTGAGAATCCTCCTTGATGGCACCTGGCTTCCGCTGACGGCAAAAGGCTATCCGCTGACGGCGCTTCCCTCGAAGGCCGAGTGCCTGAAGGCGAAGGAAGCGGGCAACGGGACAACGGAGCTGACTATACCTTCGTTTGCCGAGTTTGTCGATGCTGCCATCGAAATATCAAACATCCTCCATACGGCAAAGATAGAACCGACGCTGCGCCCCAAGGTAGTTGGGGCCATGACAACTGCTCTCTATGAAGGCGACATCGACTACGGGTCGGCAACGCCTCTGAAAGACATCAATGCACTCATGCGCAAAGCCATCGACGAGAGTTCGCATTTCAGCAACGAGAAAAAGAAACGGCTCATCGAGGCCCTTACGATGGGCGACAATGATTTCCAGCGGCTTTCTCCGTTTGTGTTCCGCGTCATATCCATACTGAAAAGGCTGAATGTGAAGTCGGTATTGCAGTCTGACGCAGACTTCCTCGGAATGTTCTACGAGGCCTTCCTGCGATATGGCGCCGACAACAATGCCATGGGAATCGTGTTCACTCCGCGACACATCACACGGCTGTGTGTCGATTTGGTGGGCGTAGAAGTGGGCCATAGCATTGTGGACATGGCATGTGGCACCGGCGGTTTTCTGGTCTCGGCCTACGATGTGCTGCGGGGCAAAGCCCTCAGCGAGAAGACGGCGGAGATGGTGCGCGAGAGTGTTCACGGCTACGACACCAACCCCACGGTATGGGCTTTGTCGTGCCTTAACATGTTCTTCCGCGGCGACGGCAAGAGCCATATTGAGAACACGTCATCCCTCACCGAGGAATCGAAGCAGAGCTGCGCGATGTCCTTCAACCGGGCTTTCCTGAATCCTCCTTTCCACCAGGAAGGCGAACCCGAGAGGGATTTCATCGACGCATCCATGGACTCGCTCATTCAAGGCGGCCTGTTTGCAGGCGTGGTCTATGCAGGCGTCTTTGCCGATCAGGAAAACCAGGCATGGCGCAAGGAATTCGTGCGGAAGCACACCATCCTTGCCATGATCTCGCTTCCCGACGAGCTGTTCTATCCGAACGCCTCAGCGATAACTACGATCATGATTGCCCGCGCCCACGAGCCTCAGCCTCCCGGTTCGAAGGTCTTCATGGGACGAATTGAAAACGACGGGTATGAGAAGCTGAAGGGAAAGCGTGTGGCATGCAAAGGAAGCCAGATACCCGAAATAGTGGGGGCTTTCGGGGAGTTCATGCGGATGGGAGACATTCAGGAGCACGCAGGACTGTACGTTGCCATCGACGCCGACAACATCAGGGAGGGCGCCGAGTACAGCCCGCAGGCCTATCTGCCCCAGCCTCCGCTATCAGAAAACGACTTGCGTGCGTATAACAGCAAGACACTCATGTCGCTGTTTCAGGCGGTGACGGCATTTCCAGAAATAGCCGATTGCCTGAACGAAAAAGCATTTGAGTATGACATCAATGCAAGGGTGCCACTGGCAAAGAGGGGCAGGATAGACGATTTCTTCGAGGTGCGCACGGGAAAGTCGGCAGGACTGAAGACCTATCCTGCCGGAATCATCCCCTATGTGTCCAGCGGTGATGGAACAAACGGTATCGTTGGAACCGTCAGCGGCGCAGAAGCAGAAAAATGTGAGGGCTGCATCACCGTTTCTGCTTTTGGAACGGCATACCTCCAGCCCTGGAGCTATCTGGCAAGAGGCAACGGAGGAAGCAGCGTCAGGGTGCTGATACCACGCTTCGACATGACCATCAGGGAACTCTTCTGGTTCGTTGCCCAAATCAACAGTCAACGGTGGAGGTTCACGTATGCTCGCCAAGCCATCAAGTCGAGGCTTCAGAATCTCATCGTGAACTCACCAGAACAGCATATCGACGAGCCCATACATATTATAAATAAGGTGAATGAATTCAAGAACGCTCTGACAGAATTGAGCAAGATATAAACAATAAAAACAACAGAATACAAATTATGGCAAAGAAAGAAATTGAAGCAGAAGGCGGCAACCCGCAGAGCGAGAAACTGAAGGCGCTGCAGGCCGCCATGTCGAAGATAGAAAAGGACTTCGGAAAAGGCTCCATCATGAAGCTCGGCGACGAGAATGTGGAGAACGTCGAGGTGATTCCCACCGGCAGCATCGGTCTGAATGCTGCACTCGGTGTGGGCGGCTATCCGCGCGGACGCATCATCGAGATCTATGGTCCGGAGAGTTCCGGTAAGACCACCTTGGCCATTCACGCCATCGCCGAGGCACAGAAGGCAGGCGGCATTGCTGCCTTCATCGACGCTGAACACGCCTTCGACCGCTTCTATGCGCAGAAGCTGGGCGTGGACATCGACAACCTCTGGATTTCTCAGCCCGACAATGGCGAGCAGGCCCTGCAGATTGCCGACCAGCTCATCTCGTCGGCTGCCATCGACATCCTGGTGGTCGACTCCGTGGCCGCCCTCACACCGAAGAAGGAAATAGAGGGCGACATGGGTGACAATGTCGTTGGTCTGCAGGCACGACTCATGAGCCAGGCGCTGAGAAAACTCACGTCTACCATTTCGAAGACCAACACCACCTGCATCTTCATCAACCAGCTGCGCGAGAAGATCGGCGTGATGTTTGGCAACCCTGAGACCACAACAGGTGGCAACGCCTTGAAGTTCTACTCGTCGGTGCGTCTCGATATCCGCCGCGTAACCAGCATCAAGGACGGCGATGAAGTGATAGGAAACCAGGTGCGCGTGAAGGTGGTGAAGAACAAGGTTGCGCCGCCTTTCCGCAAGTGTGAGTTCGAAATCACCTTCGGCGAGGGCATCTCCAAGGTCGGCGAGATAGTGGATCTCGGCGTTGACTACGGCATCATCCAGAAGAGCGGCTCGTGGTTCAGCTACGACGGAAGCCGGCTGGCACAGGGGCGCGACGCCGTGAAGAAACTGCTGAAAGACAACCCCGAACTGGCCGAAGAGCTGGAAGCCAAGATCATGCAGGCCATCACCGACAAGAAAGACTGACCCTTACCATAAGCCAAAAGGAGCCGCAGAAGTGCATTGCAGCATCTCTGCGGCTCCTTTTTTATCCCGCTCCGGTCATTAGGATTCCGCGCTAAAGGACACAATCCAAAAAAGCCCGGCTGCCAGTGGTGACAGCCGGGCTCTGCACAGAAACCTCTCTTTGTGCTTACTTCACAATCTTGTGTGAATTGAGCATGTTCTTAGGATCGAGGGCCTCGTCGAGTTTCTCTTGCGTCATGAGACCTTTCTCCAACACGATATCATAGACAGAACGGTTGGTCTCTAAGGCTTCCTTGGCCACCTTCGTACTGGTCTTGTAACCGATGTACGGATTCAGGGCGGTGACGATGCCGATAGAGTTCTTCACCATTTCATAGCAACGCTCCTTGTTGACGGTGATGCCGAGGATGCACTCTTCTGTAAGCGTCTCGATAGCGTTCTTCAGCCAAAGCAGGCTCTCGATGAGCGACTCGGTGATGACGGGCTCCATCACGTTGAGCTGCAGCTGACCGGCTTCTGCGGCGAAGCTGACGGTGGTGTCGTTGCCGATCACCTTGAAGCAAACCTGGTTGACAACCTCGGGGATGACGGGGTTCACCTTGCCGGGCATGATGCTGGAACCGGGAGCCTTCGGGGGAAGGTTGATCTCGTTGAGACCGCAACGGGGACCGGAAGCCATGAGGCGGAGGTCGTTACAGATCTTGGAGAGCTT
>JAFWQE010000210.1 GCA_017509155.1 Prevotella sp. | reverse complement strand
GGGCAGATAGCTTGAGGCGTTCCATGGCCATGCGGAGCATGTCGAGGCTGGCGGCGTCGGGTTCGGCGTAGTCGTGGAGCATCTTCTCGGTCATCTGGGCGTTGCAGTGGACTCTCCCCTGACCGCCCTGTTTAGGCAGAGTGCTGAAGCGCTCGGTCTGGATTTGTCTTGCCCTGATGACGCGCTCGCGGATGGCCGATGACGGTTCGCCGGGCTGCATCTGACTGAGCTGGGCGAAGGGTACGGCCTGAATCTCGCAGTGGATGTCGATGCGGTCGAGGAGAGGACCGCTGATTTTCGAAAGGTAGCGGCTGATCTGGCCGGGAGTACACACGCAGTGGTGGGTGGGGTCGCCGTAGTATCCGCAGGGACAGGGGTTCATGGAGGCGATGAGCATGAACGAACAAGGGTATTCCACCGTGTATTGTGCACGCGTGATGGTGATGACGCGGTCTTCGAGAGGCTGCCGGAGAATTTCCAGCGTGGCGCGATTGAATTCAGTTAGCTCGTCAAGAAAGAGTACGCCATTGTGTGCCAGCGACACCTCTCCGGGCAGTGCTTTGGTGGAGCCTCCGGCCAGTCCCACCTGTGAGATGGTGTGATGAGGGGCGCGGAACGGGCGCTGACTGATGAGGCTGACGTTGCGTCCGAGCTTTCCTGCCACGGAATGTATCTGGGTGGTCTCCAGACTTTCGGCCAGCGAGAGAGGAGGCAGAATGCTTGGCAGCCGCTTTGCCATCATCGACTTTCCGCTTCCTGGCGGGCCTATCATGATGAGGTTATGGCCACCGGCAGCGGCCACTTCGAGTGCTCGCTTCACGTTTTCCTGACCACGCACGTCGGCGAAGTCGGCACCAAATTCGTATTGCTGTTCGTAGAACTCACGCCTTGTGTCGACGAAGGTGGGCTCGTACTGGTTTGAACCGTTGAGAAAGCTGACCACGTCCATGAGACTGTCCATGCCATAGACGTCGAGGTTGTTCACCACGGCGGCCTCGCGCACGTTCTGCCTTGGTACGATGAGTCCCTTGAACTTCTCGGCCCTTGCCCTGATGGCGATGGGCAGCGCGCCGCGAATGGGCTGCAGCCGTCCGTCGAGTCCCATTTCCCCGACCATCATGAAGTCCTTCAGCCGTCCCGTCTCCACCACTTCGCTTGCGGCCAGAATGCCAATCGCCACGGGCAGGTCGTAGCTGCTTCCCTCCTTCCTGATGTTGGCAGGCGAGAGGTTGATGGTGATTTCCATCGAGGGCATGCGCAAGGCATTGTTGACGAATGCGGCCTTGATGCGGTCGTAGCTTTCCTTGACGGCGGTGTCGGCCAGCCCTGACAGATGGAACTGCATGCCGCTTGACATGCTCACTTCGCATGTCACGGTGGTCACTTCCAGTCCGTTGACGGCGGCACAATAGGTTTTTACCAGCATAGTATTGTCAATATCGTTTACTTTGTTCTGCTCGCGTCGCGCCTCACCTGAGCAAAGCCCATCGGTGCACGGAGCGTATGTCTTTTCATGGTTGAATGTCCGGCTATTTGAAATTCTTGTGCTCGATGGTCCAGTTCGGGTAGTCCTTCAGGTCGCCTCCGATGAAGAGCGCCTCGTGTTCCTGCTTTCCCTTCAGCTGCCAGTCGAGCCATGCGCGCACCATGCGGGCGTTGTCGCCGCCGCAGGGCTGTTCGTAGGTGCCGCCGTGTCCGCTCTGTGTGTTGTCGGCCAGGACAACGGGCACGTGCCTGATGGCCTTGTAGTCCATGCGAGCGTTCTGCCAAGCCACGTCGGAAGTGCCTCCCACGAGGTAGAGGATGGGCGCATGCAGCCGTTTCAGCGACTTGCTGCTGGCGTCGGCCATGGTCATCTTTCCCATGCCTGCGTTCAGAATGAGATAGGTCTTCAGTCGCGTGTCGGCCGCATTGGCCAGCACCTGAGCCCCGCCGCACGAGTGACCAGCGGCAGCAATCTTGTCGGTGTCAATCCTGTTAAAATAAGGAGAGGCCGGGTCTTGCGACTGTTGTACAATCCAGTCGAGCGCCTTCTTCACCATCGACGACGGCGTGTGCTGGTCCTTGTCGTGCTGAGCCATCATCTGCATTTCGCCGATGGCCACCACTACATATCCATAGGAAGCCAGGTCGCTCAGCATGTTCTCGTAGCCGATGCTGGTGTCCATGCATCCTCCGTTGCACCAAACGAGCACAGGCAGTTTCTCTCGCTTGCCGCCGCCCTGTCCGAAAAAGGCGGGCCGTTCCGTAACCATTGCCGCGTCCATGTTGACGGGATGGTAGACCACGAAGTCTGTCAGCGTCTTTTCCCTCGTGGCAATCGCCTTGTGAGGTCCGCTTCCGCCGTATTCCACCACCTTCATCTGCTCGAAGCTCACGGTCGGGTCTTCGTGCTTCAGATGACGTGCAAAGAAGGCGTCCATGGCAGGTCGTGTGAACTCCAGCTGCTTGTCGAAGGCCACGCCGTGGTCACCATGCACCTTCACATAATCAACCTGTGCGCCTGCCTTTTGCATCTTCACAACCCAGTCTTCGGTCAGATGGGGCTTCACCACGGGGTCTTCGCCGCCCTGCAGCACCAGAAAGGGCGTCTGGCACTGGCCAATATGGCCGATGGGCCACCATTCTGGGTGCTCGGCCCAGGGTATGTTCGGGTTGCCAATTTCCGTTGGAGGAGCGCCACCCGCGGCACATGCCACGCCCGCCGTCAGTCCGGCCATCAGCGACAGATGTCCTCCTGCCGAATGTCCAAAGGTGCCTATGCGGTCCGCATCTATGCCCAGCTCCGTTGCATGGCGTTTCATCCAGCTGACCGCTTCGCGCACATCCTCGATGCAGGCCGGCATGGGTGTCTCCTGAACCAGACGGTAGTTCATGTTGCAGACCACATAGCCTTTCATGGCATAGTCTATCATCAGCGAGCGATACACGTAGTCGTTCTTCGACCCAGCGCTCCATCCTCCGCCGTGAATGATGAGAATGGCCGGGCGGTGGGTGGCAGTTCCGAAGAGCGGCTCTGCCAGGTCGAGCACCGTGCTTGGGCCTACATCCGTCCGGTAGGCGATGTTTTCAGTAACTCTGATTTGTCGTTTCTCGGTCTGCGCCATCATGGCTGAGGCCAGCAGCAAAGCCAGCAGTAACGTCTTGACTCTCATAGATGAACGGTTTCTTATCGTAAATGTTGCAAATGTTAGCATAGGTTTTCTTTCTGCAAAGTTACAA
This sequence comes from Prevotella sp., assembly GCA_017509155.1. Taxonomy (GTDB): domain Bacteria; phylum Bacteroidota; class Bacteroidia; order Bacteroidales; family Bacteroidaceae; genus Prevotella. The sequence goes on along the minus strand of JAFWQE010000210.1, from coordinate 8,908 downwards.
ATAAGGCGGCAAAGAACAAAGAAGAATTGTTTTTATTTTTCAGAAGAGGGCTGTTTCTTTTGTTTTCATTGAGGCAGAAGGGAGGTAGGGCAGGGGAGGTGTCTCTGCCTGCGCATCGTTTTTTTCAACAGGAAGGGAGGAATGACGATGGGAAAAGGGACGACCGCATGTGTGGACATGAGAAAGCACTAAAAAAGCGTAAAAACGACAATTTTTTCTGTTTTCTGCGTGCCATGTCGTAGAAAAACCGTACCTTTGCCAAGATTTTTCAGAAATACATTATTATATATAGAGAAGACATGGATAAACTGAGTTATGGTTTGGGTCTGGGCATCGGCCAGCAGCTGGCACAGATGAACATCGAAGGCCTGAACATCGACGACTTTGCACAGGCCATCCGCGATGTGCTTTCGGGCGGCGAACTGAAGCTAGGCCACCGCGAGGCGCAGCAGATAGTGCAGGACTACTTCCAGCAACAGGAAGAGAAGCTCAACGCCGAGCGCGAGGAAAAGGGCAAGCAGGCGAAGGCCGATGGCGAGCGTTTCCTGAGCGAGAACGCCAAGAAAGAGGGCGTTGTGACGACCAAGAGCGGCTTGCAGTACACGGTGTTGCGCGAGGGAACAGGCCGTCAGCCAAAGGCTACCGACAGCGTGCGCTGCCACTACGAGGGCTTCCTTATCGACGGAACGGTGTTCGACAGTAGCGTTCAGCGCGGCGAACCCGCCACCTTCGGCCTGCAACAAGTGATAGCCGGATGGACAGAAGGCCTGCAGCTGATGAAGGAAGGCGCCAAGTATCGCTTCTTCATCCCCTACCTGCTGGGCTACGGACCGAGTGGTGCCGGACAGAGCATCCCCCCTTACGCCACGCTCATCTTCGACGTCGAGCTGCTCAACGTGGTGTAGTCGGCGCCGTGCAAGTGAAAAAAGAAAAGAACATTCAACAATAAAAAAGAACAAAGAAAAATGAAAAAACTCACATTCGTAGCCGCCATGGCTATTGCAGCTGCCACATTCACCAGCTGCGGAAACTCGGCTCCCAAGGCCGACCTTAAGAGTGATGTAGACTCTCTGAGCTATGCTTTCGGCGTTGCACAGGGAACCAGCCTCAAGGAGTATGCCATTCAGGGCCTCCACGTAGACTCTCTCTACATGAACGACTTTATCAAGGGTATGACTGAAGGCGCCAATGCTGGCGAGGATAAAGCCAAGGCTGCCTACTTTGCCGGTCTGCAGATTGGCCAGCAGATCTCTCAGGGTATGATGAAGAACCTGAACATGCAGGTGTTCGGCGACGACAGTACCAAGACACTGTCGATGAAGAACTACCTGGCCGCCCTCGTTTCCACACTGACCAACCAGAAGACAATCTACACCGAGGAACAGGCCCAGCAGGCTGTCGAGAGCCTCGTGTCGAGCATCAAGAACCGCCAGTTTGAGGGCGACAAGAAAAAGGGTGAGGAGTACGTCGCCAGCTATGCCAAGGGCGCTGACGTGAAGAAAATCGACGTGAACACCGTCGTTGGTACGCAGAACGTGAAGGGCACCGTCTACTACAAGGTATTGAAGGAAGGCAACGGTCCCGTTCCCACCGACTCAACTCGCGTGAAGCTCCACTACGAGGGCAAGCTCATTGACGGCACAGTGTTCGACAGCAGCTACAAGCGCGGCGAGCCTGTTACCATGGTTCCCAGTCAGGTTGTGGCCGGCTTCAAGGCCGCTCTGACCAAGATGCCTATTGGTTCTACATGGGAAGTGGTGATTCCTCAGCAGCTCGCCTATGGTGAGAATTCCGCTCCGGGTTCACCCATCAAGCCCTTCTCTACTCTGATTTTCAAGATTGAGACCATCAGCATTGAAAAGTAATCGCGCAATGAGACGAATCGTTATAGTGGCACTCACACTCGTGGTGAGTGCCTCTTTCTTTACGGCCAGTGCCGCAGGAAAGGACAAGAAAAAGAAGAAGGCCAAGACCGAGCAGACCACCACGCTGGAGCCCGTCCGCATGATGACCGGCGGCGACACGCTGAGCTACGTGAACGGCATGGCCATGTCAAGTCAGCTTGACCGCTTCATCAAGCAGCAGTATGGCGTGGAACTCGACAAGAGCCGCGACGCCTTCCTTCGTGGTTTCGACCAGGCCGTGGCCGACACCTCGTCGGAAGCTCTCCGCGCCTACGCCGCAGGCATCATGATAGCCGTGATGAGTCGCGAGAACACGTTTGACAGGCTGAACACCCAGTACGGTGGCAACCTGCGCAGCGACCTGGTGCTGCGCGGACTTCGCGACGCCGTGACCAACGACACCACCCAGTTTACCATGGCACAGGCCCACGACATTCAGACCGAGGCCGCCAACCGCCGCACGCAGGAGATACGCAAGGCCAGCGAGGACTTCATAGCCGCGAACGGCTCCAAGCCCGGTGTGGTGACGCTGCCGAGCGGACTGCAATACAAAGTGCTCAAAGAGGGAACGGGCGCCGTGCCCCAAGGTTCCGACGAGGTGGAAGTGCGCTACGAGGGACGACTGGTGGACGGCACCGTGTTCGACAGCACCGAGCGCCACGGCAAGGAGTCGGACACTTTCCGCGCCGACAGGCTCATCAAGGGCTGGACAGAAGCCCTGACGATGATGCCCGTGGGCAGCAAATGGGAACTCTACATACCCTATCAGCTGGGCTACGGCACACGTCCCAGCGGTACCATCCCCGCCTACAGCACGCTCATCTTCACGCTCGGGCTGCTCGACATCAAGAAATAATCTGTGGCCTTCATACCAGCTGACCTCGACACCTGCACCCGGAAAAAGTGACAGAAAAACAACATTCTGACATGAAAACGCATGTTTTTCAGTCAAATTGTTGCGTATTTCAATTATTTTATCTATTTTTGCTAACAAATTGCGACAACAATAACAAAACAGTAAAAGAAATGGATAAAATAGACAATCTGGATAAGAAGATCCTGAGTATTCTGGCGCGCAACGCAAGAATCGCCTTCAAAGACGTGGCCGCCGAGTGCAATGTGTCGAGGGCAGCCATCCATCAGCGCGTGCAGCATCTGATGGAAGACGGCGTCATCACGGGTTCTGGCTTCGATGTCAACCCCAAGTCGCTCGGCTATTCCACCTGCACCTACGTGGGCATCACGCTCGAGCGCGGCAGCATGTACAAGCAGGTGGTGGAGCGGCTGGTGCACATTCCCGAAATCGTGGAGTGTCATTTCACCACCGGACCCTACACCATGCTCATCAAGCTCTACGCCCGCGACAACGAGCAGCTGATGGACTTGCTCAACAACAAGCTGCAAGGAATACCGGGAGTGGTGGCCACCGAGACGCTCATCTCGCTGGAACAGAGCGTGAAGCGCGAGATTCCCATCACCGTGGACTGACGCATGCCGAAGGTCACAACGACAAGACCAACGGCAGAATACAGACCGATGATGCTGATGGCGCCGCACGCCACAGACCCTAAGAACAGAAAACTCATTCATGGAAGAATTCAACCTGCAGTCGCATTTAGACGACATCTACACGCATTTTCCCGAAGCTGACCGACAGCCACTGATAGGCATCACCGGCAATTTCAACGACGGTGAGTCCTCGCTCAGCAAACGGTATTATGACTCGGTGATAAGGGCCGGCGGCACGCCCGTCATCATTCCTCCCGTGGCCGACCGCCATGTGCTGGTGAACACGCTCGACCATCTGGACGGACTCCTCCTGAGCGGTGGCGCCGACTTCAACCCTTTGTGGGGCGGCGATGAGCCTTCGACGCAGCTGCACCGCATCAACAGCGAGCGCGACCTGCCCGAACTGCTCATTGCACAGCTGGCCTACAACCGCCAGATTCCCATGCTTGGCATCTGCCGCGGCATACAGACGCTGGCCATCGCACTGGGCGGACACGTGGCACAGGACATCTATGAGGCACGCGAACAGCTGCCCTCGCCCGCAGCCACCAAGGAACGCTCGAAGCTCTTCGGCAGTCGAAGCAGCGCCACACCGCTGCCGCAGCCGGCACCCATGATGAAGCACTCGCAGGATGCCAGCCGCGACGAGCTCACACACAGCGTCAGCATCGTGCGCGACTCAGAGCTCTACAGCATCTACAACAAAGATAGAATCTACGTCAACAGCTTCCACCACCAGGCCGTCAGTGAGACCGGAAAGCGCTTCCGCGTCACTGCCACGGCCCCCGACGGCGTCGTGGAAGCCATCGAGAGCACGGAGTTCCGCCCCATCATGGGCGTGCAGTGGCACCCCGAATGTCTGGAGAGCGGACTGCCACTGTTCGAATGGCTGGTGCGTCAGGCCAACAACTTCTACGTGGCCAAGCAGCTGCACAGCCGTATCGTGACGCTCGACACCCACTGCGACACCCCGATGTTCTTCGCCCAGGGCATACATTTCGACCAGCGCGACCCGCGCATCCTGGTGGACCTTCAGAAAATGACCGAGGGACGGCAGAGCGCCGTCACCATGGCAGCATACCTGCCGCAGCCCAAGATCGGCGAGCAGTTCTCGCAGAAGGTGGCCTTCCCCGTGGGCAGTCCCATGGAGTATGCCGACCTCATCTTCGACAAGATTGAGGACATCGTGCGCCAGAACAACCGCTACATCAGCATCGCCCGCACACCGGCCGACCTGTATGAAGACAAGCGGAAAGGCCGCAAGAGCATCATGTTTGCCATTGAGAACGGACTGGCGCTCAACCACGACGTGCAGAACGTGAAGCACTTCGCCCAGCGAGGCGTCACCTATATCACCCTTTGCCACAACGGAGACAACGACATTTGCGACTCGGCGCGCGGCTGCAACACCCACAACGGCGTGTCGCAGTTTGGAGAGAAGGTCATCGAGGCCATGAACCGCCACGGCATCATGGTGGACCTGAGCCACGCTGCCGAGAAGAGTTTCTACGACGCACTCGACATCAGCCAGACGCCCATCGTGTGCAGCCACAGCAACTGCCGTGCGCTCTGCGACCATCCGCGCAACCTGACCGACGACCAGCTGCGCGCCCTGGCCCAGGCCGGCGGACTGTGCCACATCACCCTCTACGGCGGATTCCTGCGCCAGCAGGGCGAGGCCACCGTGCTCGATGCCATGGAACACCTGGAGCACGCCATCCAGCTGATGGGCGTGGAACACGTGGGACTGGGCACCGACTTCGACGGCGACGGCGGCATTCGCGGCGTGGCCAACAGCTCGGAACTGCTCAACTTCACGCTCCACCTGCTGCGCCGAAAATACAGCGAGCGCGACATCGAGCGAATATGGGGAGGCAACTGGCTGCGCCTCATGTCGGTGGTGCAGCGCGCCGCCAAGCCTTGAAGAAAACACACCTGGAAAACCCACCCCTGCCCCTCCCCAAGGGAGGGGTTCTGCGGTGAGGACGCGCTGCAGTCTCAGTCTTTATTATGGTACGTTCTTAAAAAAACACTTGCTATTATGTCACTCTTCCAAAACAATCCTGAATACCAGCGAAACAGGAAATCAGCAATCCTAAAACCCATGGCCAACAGAAAGTCACTGAAGAAAGCATCTCTCTTGCTGCTCCTCGCGCTGCTGGTCAGCGCCTGCAAGAGCAACAAGACGGACGTCACGCAGACGTACCTCATGAAACCCGTCGGGCCGCAGTTCGTGGCCGACAGCGCCCTGGCCTACTGCCAGGCCCAGTGCGACTTCGGGCCGCGCATCATGAACAGCGATGCCCACGACCGCTGCGGACAATGGATAGCAGACAAGTTCAAGGAGTTCGGCTGTAAGGTCCTCATGCAGAAGGCCACCCTCACCGGCTACGACGGAACACCCCTGCGCAGCACGAACATCATGGCACAGTTCAATCCAGAAGCCCCCGTGCGCATCCTGCTTTGCGCCCACTGGGACAGCCGTCCGTGGGCCGACAACGACCCCGACTCCACAAACTGGCGCAAGCCCGTGATGGCTGCCAACGACGGTGCGTCGGGCGTGGCCGTGATGCTCGAAGTGGCGCGCCTGTTGCAGCAGAGCGATTCGCTGCAGGTGGGTGTGGACTTCCTCTGCTTCGACGCCGAGGACTGGGGAGTGCCGCAGTGGAGCGATGCCTCCGACACAGGCGACTCGTGGGCGCTCGGTGCTCAGTACTGGTCGAAAAACCGCGAGCCTGAGGGCTACAGTGCGCGGTTCGGAATCCTGCTCGACATGGTGGGCGGACAAGGTGCCCGCTTCTATCGCGAGCGCATGTCGATGAAATATGCGGCCAGCGTTGTCGACAAGGTGTGGACAGCTGCCGAAACCGTGGGCTACGCAAGCATGTTCCCGCGCGAAGACGGAGCCAATGTTACCGACGACCATCTGCCCGTCAACCAGAACGCAGGCATTCCCACCATCGACATCATCCCCTGCTATTTCGACTGCCCGCAGAGTAGTTTCGGCCCCACATGGCACACTGTCTTCGACGACATGGACCACATAGCGCCGCAGACGCTGCAGGCCGTCGGCCAGACACTCATACAGGTCATCTTCAGCGAACAGCCCTGACGACTATACTGGAAGTGAGACCCACCCCCGACCCCTCCCCAAGGGAGGGGAGAGCGGCTGCCGCCATCAGTAACGTCTAAACTCCTAAACTCCCAAACTCCTTAAAGTGAAGAGTGAAGAGTGAAAAGTGAAGAATTTCTTGCCTTGCAAGCGACCAAAGGTCGAGCGGCTGCCGCCATCAGTAACGTCTGCGCTCGACCTCTGGTCGCTCTGCTTGCAGAGAACTCCTGTAACGTCTGAACTCCTGAACTCCTGAACTCCAAGAAGTTGAGCGAATGCGAAACTTGAATGCCTTTATATATTACTGCGCGCTATTCAGAGAATTGGGGCTGTCTTCAATTCAAAAGCTGCATTGATCCGCATGCTGGCACCTGACTGGTCGGTAGCAACCAACTCGCCTTCAAGAGTCCCGTTCAGGTCGTAGGTGAAAAAGGTTGATGTAGAGGTGTCCCAGTTTCCATTCCATACGTCGCCAGTCTTCTCGCGCCTGAGCAGAACGTTCGTGAGGCTGAAGGTCAGCGGATGTTCATTGTCAGGTACATATTCCTTGAAGGTCTTCCCGTCACCATTGTAGACCCGCACAACCATGCCGTCCACCTCATAGCGGCTCATGTCTGACAGCTTGAAATCTACCTGGCCACGCGTAATATGTGCGGTGCCTATCTCCGGCCGTTTCAGATGAAGCAACAGCTCCGTGTAAGGCTGCGAGAGCAACGTCACAACCCAGTCTACACCCACCTGCCCTTCTGCGGAAGCGGCGGCATCCTTGAAGAAAGTATAGGCATGATACACATCCTGAGAGAAGTCGTTCCGACGATCCACCTCGAAGTTAGCCGCTCCCAGCGTCCCCTTGATGTAGCAACGCTGAACCAACGCCTTTCCCTCTATCACTTCCACCTCCTGACCATAGTCATCATCGTTATCACCGCAGGACGTCAGAATGGCCAGCATACACAAACACATCAGTCTACACATGTTTTTCATCTTTTTTTCTCCTTATTTTAGTCATTTATTCAAGTTTCGCATTCGCTCAACTTCTTGGAGTTCAGGAGTTCAGGAGTTACAGACGATAGTGCTGAAGGCTCTCTTTGCGTCAGTTTACAGGGGTTGGAAGTATTGTCTGAACTCCTGTAACTCCTGTAACTCCTGAACTCCATCAACTTGCGAAAGTTGAGGTCATTTATTATATTTGACGGCAATATCATCAATTGTACCCTACCAGTATTATAGGTATATACCTTAAAAAGACCAGGTTCTATGTCATTGAGAGGATGAATAAAACCATTTCCTGAATATGCCTTTAGGATATCACCTTTCCAGAATCTCTTCCGTCACTCCTTTTCTACAGTATAGACATAGAGGCTGTATGCTATGTCTTCCTCGTGCTTCATGAATAAAGGCTTTCCCAACAGACGCAGTTCCTTGTCACTGATGCTCACCACGACGTATTCTTTCTGCAGTTTGTCGAAAGCCTCTTCGGCAAAAGTCAGCTTGTGGCTCTTTGCGTCGTAGGCAAAAGCCGTGCTCTTTTTCAGGATGTTCTCCTCGCGTGGAGGTACGCCGTTGGGCAGGAACATCAGGTCAACAAACTTGTTGTCTTTCGCCGTCATCAGAAGGCCCGACCATCCAGCCAGCTCTTTTATCACGTTGTCGCTGACAGTCCCGTCGCTGCTGACGTCGTAGACAGCGTTTTCCACCCACGCCTTGCCTACGAAGAAACTTGCGAATTCGGCGTCCGTCAGGTCTTGGACCTTCAACGGGTACACTGTCTCTTTGTCGCCCCCAGGCCTGTTCTGAGTCATGTCCTCATCGTCGTCCGAGTTGCATGAGCAAAGCACCGCTGTTGCCATCATGCATAATAAAATAATCTTTTTCATAGTTGTTTGAATTTTAAGTTAATAATAATTGCGAGGCCGCTGCGGTGCCTCGTGCGCACCCCGCCCTGCAAGAATAAAAGATTCATTAGAGGTTGATTGCCCCTGCAAAGACGTAGTTACCTATATATATAATGCCTCTGAGCGTGGCGGCGATGCCATAAGCGTGCAGGATTGCCCGCGCGTTGGCCATGGTGGCGTCCGCGTGAGCCTGCAACGATAATACCGCTCCAAGGATAAACAAGGATAGTTTCTTCATGACGCAAGTGAATGTAATTAAATCTGCGCAAAGATATGAAAAAAACGCTTTGCCGCCAAATTTAATTTTACACTTTTTACACTCTAAACCTTGTAAAGTATAAGACCACAGGCACTTACAAAGATATTACATTCATTGCGCTGCCGCCCCTGCCACGCCCTTTCGCGCCTCTACAACTGCCTCAATGAGCTGTCCAGCTGCTTCGTGCCCTTCCTCCCGAAGAGCTTTTCATTGATGCTGGAGCAGATGT
>JAFWQE010000209.1 GCA_017509155.1 Prevotella sp. | reverse complement strand
TCAGACAATACTTCCAACCCCTGTAAACTGACGCAAAGAGAACCTTCAGCACTATCGTCTGAACTCCTGAACTCCTGCGCTCGGCCAAGGGCATCAGGCCTTGGACGCTCTGCTTGCAGAGAACTCCTGCAACTCCAAGAAGTTGAGCGAATGCGAAACTTGAATATCGAATTACCAGTCTTTCATCCCTCATCCTTCATCAACACGCTATGGTGCCATTGTGTCAGCGCTTCATGTCAGAGTGGCAGAAATGGCGATGCGGCACACAGTTTGCAAATATATGGGTGAAGGCGCTCTTCAAAAAGGGGAGTGCAGAACAAAAAAAAGAACGTATAACTTAAAAAATAAAAACAGGAGGTAAAAGAAATGAAGTATCCTACTTATGCAAGAAGAAACGAGTGGCTGCCCACAGTGTTCAACGATTTGTTTGAAGACACATTCATGCCACGGATCAGTTCGACGGCACCCGCCATCAATGTGAAGGAAGACGACAAGCAGTATGTGGTGGAGCTGGCTGCACCTGGAATGAAGAAGGAAGACTTCGACGTGAACATCAACCACGAGGGTAACCTCGTCATCAAGATGGAACGCAAGGCCGAGAGCAACGAGGAAGACAAGAAGGCACGCTATCTGCGCCGCGAGTTCAGCTACACCAAGTATGAGCAGACTCTTATCCTGCCCGAGGACGTTGACAAAGAGAAAATTGCAGCCCGAGTGGCCGACGGAGTGCTCACCGTAGACCTGCCCAAGATTGTGAAGGAGGAAGCGAAGGTGGCTCGCCAGATAACAGTGGGCTAAACGCCACAACGCAGGGGCGGAACAAAAGGAGGAAAGGTAAAAGATTTGTTTCAGGATATAGCTTAGATTCATAGGTGTTATTAGTAGTTTTTAGTTTGATTGTGTGATTGTTAGATTTTTTACGGTCCCCGAGTGCGTGAGCATCCGGGGATTTTTTTGTTTGCGCAGAAGCCATGTCCGCGGCTTTGAAGTGCATTTCCTGCCAAAAAGAACAAATAAATTTGGTGGTGCAGCCGATAATTCGTAACTTTGCAGCCGTTATGAGTATACTGTTCATCTTGATAGGCGCGGTGCTGGTGCTCTGGGGTGCCGACCGCCTGACCGACGGAGCTACGGCGCTGGCGCAGCGCATGGGAATACCGCAGATCGTGATTGGCCTCACCGTCGTGGCCATGGGCACGTCGATGCCCGAGTTTTTCGTGTCGCTCATGTCAGCCATACAAGGCACGTCGGACATCGCGGTGGGAAACGTCATCGGCTCCAACGTGTTCAACACGCTGGCCATCGTGGGCATCACGGCCCTCGTGGCACCCATGGCTATCAGCCGCAACACCGTGCGCAAGGATGTACCCTTCGCCGTGGCGGCCTCCATCGCGCTGATGCTGATGTGCTTCGACGGCGAGGTGTCGCGCATCGATGCGGCCATTCTCTTCGCCGGATTCATCGTCTTCATTGCCTATACGCTCCATGTGGCCTCCAAAGGAGAGGCACTGGCGGCCGAGGAAATCAAGCTTGAGGACATGCCCATCTGGAAGTCTGTCGGCCTTATGTTGCTCGGACTGCTCTGCCTCGTGGGCGGCAGTCACCTCTTTGTTGGCGGCGCGTCCGACGTGGCTCGCACGCTTGGTGTGCCCGATGCCGTCATCGGCCTTACCATTGTTGCCCTCGGAACCTCGCTTCCCGAACTGGCCACCAGCATCGTGGCGGCGAAGAAGGGACGCTCGGCCATCGCCATCGGAAACGTCATTGGCTCCAATGTGTTCAACATCCTTATGATTCTCGGCATTACCGGCCTTGTGCTGCCCATGGATATTCAGGGCATCACCAGCGTCGACCTGTGGCTTCTCGTGGGCAGCATCCTCCTGCTGTGGATGTTCTGCTACACCAAATACAGTGTGGAGAAATGGGAAGGCGGCGTGCTCACCGCCATCTACGTGGGCTACGTCTCGTGGCTTGTGTACAACGTGTTGTAACCTAAGCCAGCCATGAGGATATTCACAGAGAAAACACTCAAGGAGTTCGTCACTAAAAACCCCGATGCCCTCCTCCCGATGCAGAACTGGGCGGAAGAAGTCAGAAAAAGTCAGTGGACGTGTTTCGCAGACATAAAAAAGACTTTTAACAGTGTTGATGCCATCGGCTCACAGCGATATGTGTTTAACATAAGCGGAAACCACTATCGCATAGTTGCCGTTGTTAAGTTCACAATTGGATTCGTTTACATACGTTTCGTTGGAACGCATCGCGAGTATGATAGAATAGATTGTTTAACCATCTGAAATAGAAAAGACATGACAAGGCTGGAAAACGAGATTCAGTATGAGTGGGCAGTGGCCAGAGTGGAGAAACTGCTCCCATTGGTTTCTGAGGACACACCCAGGAACGATCCCAATTTCATAGAACTGGAGTTGTTGTCTAATCTGGTGGCGGACTATTCCGACGAACACTTCTCCATAGGAAAACCTTCTGTCGTCAGCATCCACAACCAAGTGGAATCTGTTAGCAACGAGGCCATTCTTTAAGAAATGTGTTAAAGCCCGTCTTCGTAACAAGACAGAACCTCCTGCGCTCGAAGAATCGACGGCCTGAAAGGCCAACGATGTGCAGCTGACACCATACGCGCGGCGGCCTGCGCTCGGAGAAAGAACGGCCTGAAAGGCCAACAGCAGTCAGCCCAGGGCATCGCCCTGGGTAAAAAGAAAAAAAACGCCAAGGGGCGCCCTGTAAGGGCAAAAGCATTTCCTGCAGATGCCGTTCAGCAGACGGCGCCCAGCCCCGAAGCAAACGCCATAACTCCCAATCATCAACCTCAGGGGTACTTGCTCAACCCCCTTTAACAAAACAAGAAACATGGAAGAAAACAGAAAGAACGAAGGCCTGAAGGCTTTGGGCAACGAGTCCGCCATTCTCACCGACTACGCGCCAGAAGTGCTGGAGACCTTCAGCAACCAACATCCCGACAACGACTACTGGGTGCAGTTCAACTGCCCGGAGTTCACCACGCTTTGTCCCATCACCGGACAGCCTGACTTTGCTGAGATTCGCATCCTTTACATCCCCGACGAGCGCATGGTGGAGAGCAAGAGTCTGAAGCTCTATCTCTTTTCCTTCCGCAACCATGGTGGTTTCCACGAGGACTGCGTGAACGTCATCATGAAGGACCTGGTGCGTCTGATGGATCCCAAGTACATCGAAGTGTTCGGCCTCTTCGTACCGCGCGGCGGCATCAGCATCCACCCCTACGCCAACTATGGCCGTCCCGGCACCCGCTATGAGCAGCTCGCCCAGCAGCGCTTTGCCAACCATCAGCCTTGACGCCCCCTTCTTTTTCATCTTTTTGTCTTTTGTACACAAAAAACGCGCGATTTAACTAAAAAAAGTTTACATCGGCGTTCACGATGCTGTTTGATTCTGGTTAGATTCTGTTGGATTTGGCCCAACATGTTTATGACATGGCTGTGATTTGACGAAAATAAAAAAAAAACGATGTAAAAAGTTAAATTATTGACAGTTTTTCATTGCTATATGAAATAAACCTAAAATCCGCAGATAATTTTTCGAGTGTCAGATTTAGCCCTTGCTTGTGACGATTGTGTCTGACTCTAGGCTTAGAAACGCTTGACATGACTTGTATGCAGACACCTTCCCCTTACCCCGTAAGGTCGAGAGGCTTT
>JAFWQE010000208.1 GCA_017509155.1 Prevotella sp. | reverse complement strand
CCAAATGCGCATTTTCACTCCGGAGCAGGTGCGAGCCATTTCGTACTATCTGGGCGAGCCATGAAGAAAAGCTTGGCAAGTAAATGCGGTTTATCCGCTGCAGGAACGCTGTTCTTGTGGCGGATTTTCTTGCCACGACAGCTCATGCTGTTTGCCTCGGACGAACACGGACTGACTCGGACTTTATTTTGCGCTGAAGAATGGGCTTCAGTTTGCTCGGCATTATGCACCGCCGCTCGGTCGGATGATGCACCGCCGCTCGGTCGGATTTGCAATCCGGCCGCCAGGAATATCAGGATTTATAATCCGTGAAAAGATGTGTTAAGCGCATTGAAAATGCTCATACTCAGGATGGTCGGATTACAAATCCGACATAGCGGACAAAGAAACTTGACCATAATTTTTCACAAAATCACAAAATCACAAAATCACAAATAAGATTTTACAGAAATCTTATATTATATATTAAATATATAATATAAATATATTTTGAATAAATATTCTCAAATAATGCTTATTTGTGATTTTGTGATTTTGTGAAATCGTGAAAATTTACGGTAAAATCGGTAATCGGTAGAATCGGTAAAATGGTAAATACATGCTGCTACTATCCTGAATAATATGTACTTGACGAACAATATTCTGCTCATACCCTCACAAGAAACGGCAAAAAAAAGTTAAATATAGACGGGCGTGGCTAAAAACTTCGAGCTTCACCCTTTATAATTCAATAAAAAACAGTACCTTTGCAGCCGCTCTTACGAGATAAGAGCATGAAATTCAATTACATTTAAACAAAAAACAAAAATCAATGGCAACAAAAATCAGATTGCAGCGTGGCGGTCGTAAGGGCTATGCCGTCTATCGCATCGTTATCGCTGACGCAAGAGCACCACGTGATGGTCGTTTCACTGAGAAGATTGGTATGTACAACCCCAATACCAATCCCGCCACGGTAGACTTGAATTTCGACCGTGCCCTCTATTGGGTTGAGGTAGGTGCACAGCCTACAGACACTGTTCGCAACCTGCTGAAGAATGAGGGTGTCTATCTGATGAAGCACCTCCGCGGTGGCGTTCGCAAGGGCGCTTTCGACGAGGATGCTGCTCAGAAGAAGTTCGATGCCTGGAAAGAGGCCAAGGAGAAGGGCTTTGAGGCTGTTCGCAACAACGAAGCTAAGGCCAAGAAAGAAGCCGCTGTGAAGAGCCTTGAGGCTGAGAAGAAAGTGAACGAGGCTATTGCCCAGAAGGTGGCCGACAAGAAGGCCGCTGCCGCTGCCGCAAAGGCTGAGGCCGAGGCTGCAGCTGCTCCCGCAGAGGAAGAAGCTCCCGCAGAAGCATAAGGCACAGCTGAGTTTTCGTGGAGAAAAAAGGACAGGTGTTGCAAGTTTGATACTTGCAGCACTTGTTTTTTTATGAGGTTCAGATGGAGGCGTAGAAGTCGAGGTAGCGACGTGCTACAGACAGGTAGTGGTGGTGCCGATGGATGTACTCAATGCTCTGCCGTTTCAGCTCTGGCATTTGTTCGGGGTGTTGGATAAGGTTGATGAGTGCCTCGCGCACACTCTGGTATGTTGGCTCTACATTGATGATGGGCCTTAGCTGGTGTTCGTCCAGTATCTCGTAGTTCTCGGGTTCCCCTCCGCCAATGTTGATGATGCCCTTGCTCATAGCCAGCAGTGCATTCATGGAGGGTGTGTAGGAATAGAGCTGATCGAGAATGGCGTCGCTGCCGTCCATGAGTCTCTGGTATTCGTTGAACGGAACGCTCTCGGCCTTCACCAGTTCCATTTTGCCAGGGTGGTCGCGCATGACGCTTTCAGCGGCCTTCAGCATGATGTCGGTTCCTTTGTATTCGGACCTTTTCTTGTTGATGCCGATGAATATGCGTGGGATGGAGGGAGTGCCTGTTGAGACGGTGGGAGTGTTGGTCGGCGGTTCAATGGGGTAGGGGATGAAACGTGTCTTCTGGGGAAAGAGCGGATGATAGCATGCCCAGTATTCGTAGAGCCCCGCAATGATGCCATCGCAGTCCTCGGCAATGTATTTGTTCAGTCGTTCTTTCGCGGTGCCCATCCAGTCGCGCCTTTCTTTCTCTGCGTCGGCGTTGGTTCTCTTCTCGCCACCTATGTTGAAGTCGCTGTAGCGCAGCGGCTTGCAGGTGTCGCATTCGTGCACCCAGTAGTAGTCCATGCCGAATGCACCGAGCAATACCTTCCTGTTGTTCTTTCTCAGATAGTCGTAGAGGGCAAAAAGCCGCTCGGCCTTCAGCTCTATGAATATGGGGTTGATGAGCTGCACCACGTCGAAGCCTCTGAGCCTCGGCAGTGTTCGCATGAGCTTGCAGAGGAAGCTGACATCGTCGTACCAGTGTTCCCCTCTGCTCAGGTCAATGTCTCGCGGATAGTCTTTCCAGAAGTCGCCATTGCTCACCACAACGACTTCATGTCCCAGTTGTCGCAACCCCTTGGCGAGTGTTGCGTGTACATTGCTGTATTCTCCCAGCAGCAGTATTCTCATCGTCTATTTCTCCTTGTTGAGCAGTGGCAGGGTTCTCAGCAGCAGTTTCTTTCCTATGGCGGTGTTCATCATCTTCCTGAAATACTTGTATTTTGCGGTATAGTCGCGCTCCGGCAGCGGATAGAGTCCTCGAGCCTGAAGCCTGTCGAGCCGCTCGTCGAGCTGATGGCCGGAACGTGTCAGCATGATGACGTTGTAGATGTAGTCCATGGTCAGCTGTGCCACCCGTCTTTGCAATGCGAGTCGTTCAGCCGATGGCAGCGTGTCGGCCAGATGGTGGAGCTGCTGTATGACGTATTCGGCATCGTCGAGTCTTTTCAGCTTCCATCGTGTGCTGTTGTTGTGGACGATGGAGTCGGCCCGTTCCCTATAATAGTAGGCAAAGGTGTCGGTGCTGAACAGTTTGTCGGCCCTGAGCACCAGCTGGGGTGTGAACTCCTCGTCCTCGTGCAGCAGGTTGGGTGTGAAGCGCAGGTCGAGGAGCAGTTTCCTTGCAAAGGCATATCCCCAGGCCGTTGCCCTGAGGTTATTGTGCTTCATGTATTCCGTGCCTGTCATGGGACCGTCGAACAGGTAGGGTGTGTCTACTTCGGTGTCTTCCTTCGTGAAGTTGAAGACCACCATGTCGGGGTCTTTGTATCTGATGATGTCGAGGCAATGTTCATATCCTGCCCTTATCAGGCAGTCGTCGGCATCGACGAATTGGATGAATGTTCCGTGGCACACTTCCATGCCCATGTTGCGCGCGGTGCTCAGTCCCTGGTTGCGCTGTCTCAGGTAGACCATCTTGTCTCTATACTCGAATAGTTCGTTGAGCGGCGACACGTCAGAACCGTCGTCAATGAGAATGATCTCGCGCTCTTCTTCTGCCAGTGTGAGCGAGAGGATGCTGTCGATGCATTCTCTCAGCATGGAGACCGGTTCGTTGTGATAAGTGATGACAAAGCTTATCAACGGCTGTGCCTGATGATTTTGTGTATTCTGCATAATATTCTGATTCCTAATGTCTTAAGCATGATTGCCTTTATCTTGTTTGCGCCCGACTTGATGTATGCCAGCTTGATATGGTCGTTGTAGTCGGGAAGCAGAATCCTGCCCGTCAGCCTGTAGACGTCCAGCTGTATGTTCAGCACGTGCAGGTAGTATTCGGAGAATCCTTTTCTGGTGATGAGAATGCCCTGCGTGAGCACTTCCACATGGGCTTCGAGCAGCGATGTCAGCGCCTGTCCGTCAGCCTTGTGTGTGATGCCCTTCGGATTGTCATAGTAGCAGTAGAACCCTTTCTCTGTGGTGGCAATCGTGTGGTGCGTCTTCAGAATGTCCTTCAGCGCCCAGATGTCTTCGAAAGCCCTCCCTTTGGGGAATGTCTGACTGCCGAGCAGTTCGCGCCTGAACACCTTGTTGCACGCAAAGCTGTGTCGGTAGGCCTCCCCCGTGCACCAGTAGTCTGCCGAGTCGGTGTACACATGGTCCTTCAGTTCAATGGCCTGCTGCCTGTCCGTGTGGAAGTGGAGTAGGGTGTCATATTCGAGGATGTCGTACTCAGGATGGCTGACGAGTGCGGTCAGAATGGCGGTGAGCGTGCCTGGCGCCAGCACGTCGTCGGAGTCTACAAACGTCACGTAGTCCCCTTTCGCTCTTTCTATTCCGGCGTTGCGCGCATCGCCCAGTCCTCCGTTTTCCTTGTGAATGACGGTCACCTGTGGGCTTTTTCTGGCCAGCTGGTCGCAAAGGGCGCCACTGCCATCGGGCGAGCCGTCGTCAACCAGTATGACCTCCATGTCGTCAACGTCCTGACTGAGCACACTCTCGACGCACCGTTCAAGTGTGTGCTCAACATCATATACTGGAATGACAACGCTAAGCCTCATGCTGCAAATTTAAATAAAATTTCCGAGATTATAAGCCAGTTGAGATAAAAACTGAAACAAATTGCCCCGAAAAGTTAGAAATCAAGGCCTCCATACGCTCTTTTCCTACCTTTTACGTGCTCTAAGTCACAATTATTTGTTAT
>JAFWQE010000207.1 GCA_017509155.1 Prevotella sp. | reverse complement strand
GTGTCTGTCCTTCTATAGTTATGCATGTAGATAAGGTTGACGCTTTTGCCGTCAACCTTATCTATAATAATACAGTTTACGTTATGATTTTTTTATTTTCTTTGAAAAGAGAATGAATCCTTGACATTTTCTTGACTATTCTTTAAAAAAAGTAAAGTTACAGCTTCTCAACTTAAAAAAGAAACGAGTTTCTTTTGTTCTGCGCTCGATTTTTCGTACCTTTGCAGCCAAATTAGTAAACGCTGAAAACATGGTATTCAAAAAGAAAAGACGCTGGCACGCACTGCCAGGGCAGATTCCCACGGAGTTCGACCGCGAGATCATGAAGTGGGAGAGCCGTGGCCGGCTGGTGCCCACACGCGATCTGATCAAGACACCAGAGCAGATAGAGGGCATACGCCGTGCTGGCGTGGTGAACACGGGTGTGCTCGACGAGGTGGCGAAACACATTCATGCCGGCATGTCGACACTCGAAATCGACGACATCTGCATGGACTATTGCAAGCGCCACAATGCCACGCCGGCCTGCCTGAACTACGAGGGCTTTCCGAAGTCGGTGTGCACGAGCATCAACGAAGTGGTGTGCCACGGCATCCCGAAGGCTACCGACATCCTGCAGGAGGGCGACATCATCAACGTGGACTTCACGACGATTCTCGACGGCTACTATGCCGATGCCTCGCGAATGTTCATCATCGGCAAGACCACACCCGAGAAGGAGCAGCTGGTGCGCGTAGCCAAGGAGTGTCTGGAAATTGGCATGGAGGCTGCGAAGCCGTGGAGCTTCGTGGGCGATATCGGCAATGCCATCGAGAAGCATTGCAAGCGCTACAACTACGGTGTGGTGCGCGACCTGTGCGGTCATGGCGTGGGCTTGAAGTTCCACGAGGAGCCCGATGTGGCCCACTATGGCAAGAAGGGAACGGGCATGCTGCTCGTGCCTGGCATGGTGTTCACGATAGAGCCGATGATCAACATGGGCACCTGGCGCGTGTTCATCGATAGCGACGACCCGTACGGCTGGGAGGTGATCTCTGAAGACGAACTGCCGTCGGCACAATGGGAGCACACGCTGCTGATGACCGATCATGGCGTGGAAATCCTCACTTACTAACTGCAATGCCGATGAATGAGAAAAATACAGAAGGCGCTCGACGCACTACACCTATATATATATTAGGAATAGAGTCGAGTTGCGACGATACGTCGGCAGCCGTGCTGCGCGACGGGGTGCTGCTGAGCAACGTCACGGCCTCGCAGGCTGTTCATGAAGCCTATGGCGGCGTGGTGCCCGAGCTGGCCTCGCGTGCCCATCAGCAGAATGTGGTGCCAGTGGTCGACCAGGCGCTGAAGCGCGCCGGCGTCGCCAAGGAGCAGCTGTCGGCAGTAGCTTTTACGCGTGGACCGGGCCTGATGGGCTCGCTGCTCGTGGGTGTGAGCTTCGCCAAGGGTTTCGCTCGCTCGTTGGGCATTCCCCTCATCGATGTCAACCACCTGCAGGGACACGTCATGGCGCATTTTATTAAAAGCCCGGCCCCCCCTTCGTCCCCCGAGGGGGACACTAATGCCCAGACAGCCAGTAAGACTATAGTGTCCCCCTCGGGGGACGAAAGGGGGGCTGTGGGGGCTCCTCCCCCTCTTCCTTTCCTTTGTCTGCTGGTGAGTGGCGGCAACTCGCAGATTGTGCGCGTCAATGCCTATAACGACATGCAGGTACTCGGACAAACCATCGACGATGCAGCCGGCGAGGCCATCGACAAGTGTTCGAAGGTGATGGGACTGGGCTATCCCGGCGGGCCCATCATCGACCGACTGGCCCGGCAGGGCAATCCGCATGCCTATCAGTTTGCCGAGCCACACATTCCCGGACTCGACTACAGCTTCTCTGGCCTCAAGACCTCGTTCCTCTACAGTCTGCGCAAATGGATTGCCGACGACCCCGACTTCATTGAGCACCACAAGGAAGACCTCGCAGCAAGCCTGGAGTTCACCATTGTCGACATCCTGATGAAGAAGCTGCGGCTCGCCGTGAAGCAAACCGGCATCAAGCATGTGGCGGTGGCAGGAGGCGTATCGGCCAACAACGGACTGCGCAACGCCTTCCACGACCATGCGCGCCGCTATGGCTGGAAGATCTACATTCCGAAGTTCAGCTACACCACCGACAATGCCGCCATGATTGGCATCACCGGCTATTACAAGTATCTCGACGGGGTGTTCTGTCCCATCGATGCGCCGGCATTCTCGAAGGTCACGTTCGAGTAGTTCACGAACATAAAGAGTATAAACCCGAAAAAAAGCATATCACCATGAGTTTAGAGAACAAAATCATCAGTAAGGAAATACAGCAAATCCTTTACGACCAGGGGAAAACACTCGCCACAGCCGAGAGCTGCACGGGCGGGCGCATCGCTGAGGCAATCATCGCCGTGCCGGGAGCATCCAACTACTTCAAGGGCGGCATCATCTCTTACACAAACGAAGTGAAGGTGCAGATGCTCAACGTAGACCCGAAGGTGCTAGAGGAGAAAACGGCAGTATGCGAAGAGGTGGCTGTGCAAATGGTGAAAGGGGTGTGCGACGCACTACACACCGACTACGCCATCTCGGCAACAGGAACGGCAGGACCTGGCGGTGGCACACCGGAGATCCCCGTGGGCACCATCTGGATTGGCTACGGCAGTCGCGACGACGTTCGTACCATCAAGCTCACCGAGGACGAAGGGCGCGACATCAATCTCGAAAATGCAACGCGAACAGCCCTGAAATTGTTCCTTGAGTTCCTAAAAGAGCACGATTTCGTCGAAATTGAGGACTAAAAAAGAAAAAAATCCTTAATTCTCAACATTCTTTTAAGAAATATTTTGCAGTTTCAAGAATTATTCGTAATTTTGCACCCTGTTTGGAATAAGTATCAAAAAACGAAAACAAAAATTTAGATAGCGATGTCGAAAATTTGTCAGATTACAGGAAAGAAGGCACAGATCGGTAACAACGTGTCTCACTCAAAGCATCGTACAAAGAGAAGCTTTGACGTCAATCTGTTCAGCAAGAAATTCTACTATGTAGAAGAGCAGTGCTGGATTAGCCTTAAGATCAGTGCTGCTGGTCTTCGTCTCATTAATAAAGTTGGACTCGATGCTGCTCTGAAGCAAGCTGTTGCTAAGGGCTTTATC
>JAFWQE010000206.1 GCA_017509155.1 Prevotella sp. | reverse complement strand
AATAATCGGCCTGGAAGGCCAGCAGCAACCAGCCCAGGGCAACGCCCTGGGTACTATGGTCGTGTGTTACTAACGCCCTACAGGGGCAAAAGCATTTTCCCGGATGAAGATGATCAATTCTTTTGCCCCGGTGGGGCGTACATAGGCCATCATATTATACCCAGGGCGCTGCCCTGGGCTGGTTGCTGTTGGCCTTGCAGGCCGTCTTCTCCGCTAACCATTGAAAGCGTAGCATTCGTTGCCAATTGTATTGCCTATACAAATGTGTATAAAGAGTAGTCCGAAGAAGGGGAGAGCCCACCCCTGCCCCTCCCCTGAGACGGGAGGGGAGCTGCTGCGCATTGTTTCGGCGTTAGCAACTCTCCTTCCATCAAGGAAAGGGGTAGGGGTGGGGTGTCTGCACAAAAACAGATACATCAAATTGAACGCATTGCTCCCGAAAGTAAAACCTTTGTCTCTGCGGAGTCAAGGAGTAAGGGAGTCTTCCCGGTCCGTCTGTTTTGCTGCCGCCATTTTGTCGTTTTTCCGCGGGCAAAACACCAGAATAACGCCGTCATTTTGGCAGTTTGCTGGAACAAATCCATTGAAATCGTTGAACGAATCCATTGGTTTTGTTCAACAATTCCATTGGTCTCGTTCAACAATTCCATTGATTTCGTTCCCGCAAACTGCCGCTTTTGCCGGTTGACTTAATTGCAGAACAGGACACAAGATAGCGCATGCGACACACATTTTTTCCATATAGTAGAAACTGATTTGCTAAAAATGTTGTATCTTTGCACTGTCATAAGAATAATAAAAGAGCTACGATTATGGAAACAACAGTGTTTAATCCCATACAACTGCATTTGTTGCAGATGTTCTCACACATAGACAGCGAACAGGAGCTGAAAGAAGTGCAGCAAGTGTTGGCCGACTACTACTTTAAGAAAGTGGAGCAGCGCGCCGCTGAGATTTCCAAGCAGAAAGGATGGACGCAGGAAACGCTCGATAACATGAGCAACAATCATTTCCGCACGCCCTATAATAATGACCGATAATGAAAATCGTTCTTGACACCAACTGCCTCATTCCTGTTCTCATACCAGGCTCATACGGGTATGACATTTGGCAGGCATTCCGCCATGAAATGATCAAGACACTATAGCTCTTATGACATCTGTGTTATAGAAGAAGCCGCAGGAGTGAGTCTTTCTTTGTTGGTGGTATCATGCTGTATCGTTTTGCTCTTTCTTAATAGAATACAGTGCTTGGACTATCGTCTGTAACTCCTGTAACTCCTGCACTCCTGTAACTCCTTGACTCGTATTATCTGATACTGTCGCTGGCGAGGAACTCCTCCCACTGGTCGTGGTATCCGTTGAAGATGTTCACGTCGACGTCGCCCACGAAGCCTTTCACCCTTGCGTCGGAGCCCAGCTGCCAGAACAGCAGCTGCAGGTCGGGCTTGTATTCGCCGTAGCGCGCTATCCACACGCGGTAGTTTCGCTTGATGTCGTCGGCATGGCTGAGATACTTGTCGAAGAACTTCTGGTAGCTGTAGATGATGGGCCGCACGCCGGTGCGCTGTTCCACGATGGTGAGCCACGTGCGGATGTATTTCATCAGCTTCTCCGGACCTCCGTATTGGTTGATGACGGCGTCGGTGGGCTCCACATCGAGCATCGGCGGCAGGTCGCCCGCGCGCAGGTGGGCTGTCTTCAGGAAGTGGGCGGCCTGGTCGGCTGCCGGACTCTTCATCGAGAGGAAGTGGTAGGTGCCCACGCGGATGCCGTGGCGGCGCGCCTGTGTGTAGTCGGAGTTGTAGTAGGCATTGCTGATGGATGTGCCCTCGGTGGCCTTGATGAAGCAGAAGCTGACGGGAAAGTCCACGTCGCCGCTGATGCGCTTGGCCGTACGCTTGCCCAGATGCGTGATGCGCACATCGGCCCATGACACTGGCAGTTTCTTCCCTTTCTTCTCGTGCTGGTGGCGCGATATGTCGATGCCGTAGACGTGATCGGCCGAGTAGGTGGGCCGTTCGCCTTTGTACACGTCGTCCTTCCATTCGCCGATGCGCACGCGTCCGTTGCTGTCGAGCGAGATGCCGAAGCCGTTGCGGCGACCGTTGGTCCACATGCCGTCATACACCTTGCCGTTCCTGGCTGTCAGTATGCCGTGCCCGTCGGGCTGCAGCCTGGCATTCAGCTCGCCCTCGTAGCGGTCGCCGCCAAACATGACGATGGCGTTCAGCGTGTCGATGGCGCTGGCAAGCGAGTCGGGATGTCCCAGCCGTTCGTACTGTTGCTGACGGCTCACACTGAGACGCTTGCCGTCGAGCTTGAGAATCATGTCCTTGATGTTCTTGATGGCCTGCAGGTCGGCATGGGCTTTCGTCTCGTAGTCGGCCACCGTGTTGTAGCCCTCGTCTACCACACCATGCGTGCGCAGGTAGTATTTGAGCTCCTCAATGCGTCTCTCGAGCATGGCGGTGCGTGCCTCCAGCACGGGCAGCCGTAGGCGCAGTTTCTGCGCCAGCGAGTCGTTGTTGGCTTTCTCCCATGCGGCAGGGTCGGGGATTCCGATGCGCAACAGTCGCCGCAAGAGAGGCTGGCGCGGATGGCGGGGCCATGTGCCCACCACGGTGCTCTGCTGCATGGGCATGTCGAGGCCGTTGGTGGAGAAGCGCGCCGTGGTCCAGTTGTCGAAGTCGTCGGCATAGAAGGCGGCCTTGCCGTCGATGGAAAAGGTGTAGCCGGTGGCTCGCCGCAGAATGGCAGGGTGCTCCTCTTCGGGCGTGGGAAGGAAGAAGGCGGCCACGCATGATAACAAGAACAGCAGTGCGGCCAGTAGCCACACTGCTGTATACTTGTTTCTTAGGTGCTTCTTCCTCATGGCGATGAGGTGTTGAGCGGGTTAGTCTATCTCTTCGTCGGCCTCGTAGCCACCCATCTCGCGGATGGCGTTCTTCAGCATGGTGTACTGCTGATAGAGGTGGTTGACGGCCTCTTCGCCCTTCGTGTAGTCGTGCATGGGCGACTTCAGGAAGAAGCTGAGGAAACGCTGCGTGCCGAAGCGTCCGGCGCGGGCGGCCAGGTCGCTCAGCAGGCAGAGGTCGAGGCAGAGCGGTGCGGCGAGGATGCTGTCGCGGCAGAGGAAGTTGATCTTGATCTGCATCGGATAGCCCATCCAGCCGAAGATGTCGATGTTGTCCCATCCCTCCTTGTTGTCGTTGCGCGGCGGGTAGTAGTTGATGCGCACTTTGTGGTAGTATTGCGTGTCCTCGTCGTTGCCGTGGCCGTAGAGGTCGGGCTGTACGTCGGGCTTAAGGATGGTTTCCAGTGTGGAGAGCTTGCTGACCTCCTTGGTGCGGAAGTTGGCGGGCTCGTCGAGCACCAGGCCGTCGCGGTTGCCAAGGATGTTGGTCGAGAACCAGCCGCTCAGTCCCAGGCAGCGGGTGCCGATGATGGGAGCGAAGCCGCTCTTCACGAGCGTCTGGCCGGTCTTGAAGTCCTTGCCGGCGATGGGCATGCGTGTTTTCTCGGCCAGTTCCCACATGGCGGGAATGTCAACGGTGGTGTTGGGGGCACCCATGATGAAGGGAGCGCCCTCGGAGAGTGCGGCGTAGGCGTAGCACATGGAGGGAGCCACATGCTCGCGGTCGTCGGCCTTCATGGCTGCTTCCAGGTCGCTCAGCTTGTAGTGCACCTGCTCGTTCACGGGAACATAGATTTCTGTGGAGGCAGCCCACAGCACGACGATGCGTGCGCAGTTGTTGCTGGCCTTGAAGTTGCGGATGTCCTCGCGAAGGGCTTCCACCATTTCCCAGCGGGTCTTGCAGTTCTTCACGTTGTCGCCGTCGAGGCGCTTGGCGTAGTTCTTGTCGAAGGCAGCCTTCATGGGCACAATCTTCTCCAGCTCATCGCGGACGGGGTTGATGTCCTTCTCCTTGAGCACCTCGGCATACATTGCTGCCTGGTAGGCGTTCTGCGGGTAGACGTCCCACGAGCCGAACACAATGTCGCTGAGCTTGGCCATCGGTACGATTTCGTCGTAGTGCAGGTATTTCTTGTCTTCACCGCTTCCAACGCGAATCTTGTCGTACTGGGTCATTGAGGCAATAGGCTTTGCCAGACCTTTGCGTGTCATAAGCACGCCTGTCATAAATGTTGTGGCCACTGCACCACAACCAACCACGAGGATTCCAAGTTTACCCTCGGCGGGCTTAACCATCGATTTTTCCATGTACTTTGCTTTTTTGATTTTGTTTTTTTATATAATTACCTGCAAAAGTATAAAAACTTTTTCAAATAGACCGAGTTTTCACATTTTTTGTGCAAGAAAACACAGAAAACACGTACAATGGAGCATAAAACATAGATTGTTTGTTGTAGATTTGTCATTTTTCTTTTGTATCTTTGCACCCAAGAATAACGAATAGGCAAATGTACATCATCAAAAATCAGAAATTTGGAGGCGAGCGGCCGCTGTTCGCCATTCATGACACGAGGCTGGAGAACGTCACCATTACCGAAGGCGAGTCGGGCATCAAGTGCTGCCGGAACATCGAGGCAGAGGGATGCCGCTTCATCGGGAAGTATCCCTGGTGGCACGTGGACAAATCGCTCATCACCAACTGCCACTTCGAGGTGGGCTCAAGGTCGGCCATCTGGTACAGCAACGACATGGTGATGCGGCAGTGCGTCATCGACGGGCCTAAGCTGTTTCGCGAGATGAAGAACCTTACCATCGAGGACGTCACCATCAACGATGCCGACGAGACCTTCTGGAAGATTGACGGACTGAAGGTCAGAAACCTGACGCTGCACGACGGAACCTATCCCTTCATGTTCTCAAGCAATATCGACGTTGACGGACTCGAGAGCGACTCAAAATATGTGTTCCAGTATTGCAGAGACGTAGTGGTGCGCAATGCGAAGATTACTACCAAGGACTCGTTCTGGGAATGTGAGAACGTCACCATATACGACAGTGAGATCAACGGCGAGTATCTGGGCTGGCACAGCAAGAACCTCCGTCTGGTGCGCTGCCACATCACAGGCGAGCAGCCGCTCTGCTACGTGGAGAAGCTCGTGCTCGAGGACTGCACATTTGGTGCCGACTGCGACCGCATGTTTGAGGATTCCGACGTACAGGCCTACATCCGCGGTGCCGTCACCAACATCAAGAACCCGCGCACAGGCCGCATCGTGGCCGACGCCATCGGCAGCGTCACCATCGACGAGAACATCCTGCAGCCAGCCGACTGCCAGATCATCATCCGTCCTCGTCCCTGACAGCCTCCTCCCTCCTCCCTAACAGCCTCCTCCCTCCTCCAAAAGGCTATGCGTACGCAGCGGCACCGCCGCTGCCAAAACCAAGAACCAATGACCTACAACTTCGACACCATCACCCCTCGTCGCCACACCAACTCCGTGAAATGGGACGAGACAGCGCTTGAGAACGTCATCCCCCTTTGGGTGGCCGACATGGATTTCCCCACTTATCCGCCCATCGTCGAGGCCTTGCAACGGCGCGTGGCCCACGGCATATTTGGCTACACACACATCCCTGACAGCTACTATCGCTGCGTTGCCAGTTGGTTTGCCAAATACCACGGAACCAGGGAGTTCGGCAAAGAACACTTTGTTGTCACCACTGGCGTGGTGCCCGCCATCTCGGCCATCATACGCGCACTCACCCTGCCTGGCGACAAAGTGCTGCTCATGTCGCCTGTCTACAACTGTTTCTTCTCCAGCATCCGCAATCAGGGATGCCAGGTGGAGGCATCGCCCTTGGTCTATGCCGACGGCACATACAGCATCGACTGGGACGACTTCGAGCGGCGCTGTGCCGACGATCGCGTGCGTGCCTTTTTGTTCTGCAACCCCCACAATCCGGCGGGACGTGTGTGGACACGCAATGAGGTGACGCGTGTGTGCGACATTTGTCAGCGCCATGGCGTCTTCATCATTTCAGACGAGATACATGGCGAAATCGTCATGCCGGGCCATGAGTACTGCTCCATAGCCAGCATCTGTGGGCTGCCCGACGATGCCTATGCGCTCTGCGTGGCTCCCACCAAAGCCTTCAACATTGCTGGTCTGCAGATCGCCAATATCATCGTTCCCGACAGCAGGCGGCGTGAGCGCATCGACCGCGCCATCAACATCCACGAGGTGTGCGACGTCAACCCCTTTGGCGTCATTGCAACCGAGGCTGCCTACACCGACGGTGGATGGGAATGGCTGCAACAGCTTAATGCCTACATCGCTGCCAACTATGAGTATCTCAGGCAGTTTCTTGAGAAACAGCTGCCTCAGCTGAGGCTGGTACGGCTTGAGGGCACTTATCTGGCGTGGGTCGATTGTACGGCGCTTGGCTGCTCATCGTCACAGTTGGTCGACCACCTGCTCAACAGGCATGGCGTATGGCTCAATGACGGGGAGATGTATGGTGAGACAAGCCGCCCCTTCGTCCGCATCAACCTGGCTTGTCCGCAGGCGACGCTTGCGGAGGGACTCAGGCGCATGGCTGAAGGCGTGGCTGCACTCAGAACATGAAACCGAGGCTGAGTTCCCAGGCGCGGTGCTTCCATGAGAGGGCGGGTTCCTTCATCATGCTGGTGAGACCAAGGTTGTAGCGCACGTCCACAAACGCCCTGTTGTTGAGCATGGCACCGATGCCACCCACCAGGCCGAAGTCCCAGCGCCGATAAGCTTTTTTCCAGCCCAGCTCGTCGCGTGGCTCGCCCTTGGGCCATCCTTCGATGTCGTTGTCGCTGTCCAGCAGGTAGCCCACCTGAGGGCCGGCTTCCACATAGACTCCGTGGCCTGTCGGAAACCACTTCAGCAGGAGGGGCATGTTCAGATACGACTGCGAAAACGTCCAGTCATGGGCCTTCGTGTCGTCAGTTTCCAGATAGATGTCTGTCTTGAAACCACGGTTCGCGTAGAACAGCTCGCCTTGTAGGTCGAAAGCGCTGCTCAGTGTGCAGGTGGCCACACCACCTGCCAACAGACCTAACTTCCGGCTGTTTTCGCAGTCTTTCATGTTCACTGTCGTGCTGGCAAGTCCTGCCTTCACTCCAAAACGCCATTGTGAACGCGCTGGCAGCGTTGCAATGATGCACAGGCAAAGGGCTGCCATCATTCTCTTTACATTTACCTTCTTCATAAATACATTTTTAGTTGTTTTCTTTTTCCTTCTCGCCCTCACTACTGAAGGCCATTCCTTGTTATTAGAACGAACAACTCCCCGCTTTTATTGTCTGATGGCCCGAAAAAAAACGTTCGTAGCCATCCTTCTTCTTTTCCATTTGAAAGGCTCTCGGCGTTTCCGCTCCCCGAATGCCGACAAAAAAAGACGCAGAACCTAAACCAAGATTCTGCGTCTTCAAATGAAATCGGGTAGGGACGATCGGGCTCGAACCGATGACCTCTGCAATGTGACTGCAGCGCTCTAAACCAACTGGGCTACGCCCCTGTTTTCATAAAAGCGATGCAAAAGTACACATTTTCTTCCATTCCCCAATCATTTCCCTCAATTATTTAACATTAGTTAGCGTTGCCTCCTTCCTTTCCTCTTTCCTTTTACGCCCTCCCTTCCTCTTTTTTTCCGCCTTTCCCCCTCTTTTTGTCGCCTTTCCTTCCTCTTTTTGTCGCCTTTCCCCTTTTCCCCCGTCTTCCTTTTAGTCTTCCCTCCCTCCGCCTTCTTCCCCGCCTCCCCCTTCCCTCAGGTTCCGTAGGCTGCGGTACCTCCGCAGCCCCTCCCTTCCTCCCTGTCATGTAGACTGCGGCAGTGCCGCAGTGCCCTCCGCGCCCCTCCGCCTCCCCTCTGCGTCCCTGCCTT
>JAFWQE010000205.1 GCA_017509155.1 Prevotella sp. | reverse complement strand
TCTATCAGCCCGGCAAGGTCGTTGCCACAGGCTATAAGAACGGCAAGCGCATCCTCACCGAGACCATCGAGACCGCCAAGCCCGCCTCAAGACTCGTGCTGAAGACCGACCGCCAGACCATCGCTGCCGACGGGCGCGACGTGGCCGTAGTGACCGTCGAGGTGCAGGACCGGAAAGGACGCATCGTCCCCGATGCCTGCCCCATGCTGACCTTCCGCTTAGAGGGCGAGGGCCGCATCCTCGGCGTGGGCAATGGCAACCCGTCCTATCTCGGTGCCGACCACCCGAAGGACAAGGACTGCCACACGTTCAGCATCCCCGCCTTCAACGGTCTGGCGCAAATCATCGTCCAAAGCACCAAGTCAGCAGGCTCGCTCCAACTGACGGCTACATCCGATGGTCTGAAAGAGCATACACTGTCTATAACAGCACAATAATGCAGGTTGTTACAAATGAATAGCCTCGCGTTACAAATGAATATGCCCGTATGCGCAGAAATGGCGAACTTTGCAAGCGGAAATCGATAATAGCGAAAAAATGAAACGTATTCTAAACCTTTTAATGTTGATGCTGGCTATGACGTCGAGTGTCACGGCTGCCGAGGACATCACCCTGTCGGTCACTGACATGCAATTCGACTGGGGCGGTTGGGGTGGCTCGGCTGATGCCACTGAGAACAGCATCACCTTCCCCAACTGGGCAAACAACTACTGGACCGCTGGCGACCTCAGCACCAACGAGTACACCCGCCTGGATATGACATTCGCGCAGCCTGTGAACTATTACCGCATGGTGGTGAAGGCCGTCTATAGCGACGAGAGCGAGACGGAGAGCGTCATCAGCTATGGTTCCACGAACCACAGCCTGACCTTCGAGCGCAGCAAGACGCTGGTCCGCATAGTGATGCTGCAAGGCGACTGGGAGGGGCTGAACAAGGTGAATGGCGAAGACGTGACGGCGAAAATTTACTTCCGCAGCATCACCATCCTCACCAAAGAGTCGGCCGACGCCTCCACACCGAAGACCACGGTGACCTCGCCCAAGCTGGGCACAGGCATGGCCAACCCCCTGCTCGACTTCCAGTTCTGTGCTGACCCCACGGCCGTGGAGCATGATGGACGCCTCTATGTGTATGGCACCAACGACCACCAGCAGTACGACGAGGGGGCACCCACCAACAGCTACGAGCGCATCAAGACGCTGGTCATGATGTCGACCGACGACATGGTGAACTGGACCTACCACGGACTGATTCCCGTGGGCACGGTGGCTCCGTGGATCATGGCCTCGTGGGCACCCAGCATCATCAGCCGTCCGCAGGCCGACGGCAGCACCCTCTTCTCGCTCTACTTCTCCAACAGCGGCTGGGGCACAGGCGTCATTCAGGCCAAGTCACCCGTTGGTCCCTGGACCTCGCCACTCAACACCAGCCTCATCGACGGCAACAATGAGACGGTGAAGGGCAGCGGTGCCATCTTCGACCCGGGAGCCGTTATTGACGACAATGGCGACGCATGGCTCTCCTTCGGCAACTCGCAGGGCTGGATAGCAAAGCTCAACCCTGACCTGCACTCCTTCGCCGAGGGCCCCGTCCGTCTGCTCTCGCCCTACCACTTTGAGGCCAACGAGCTGAACTACATCAACGGTACCTACGTCTATACCTATAATAACGACTGGAGCGAGCACACCCCGTGGACGTGGGGCGGTGAAAAGCCGACGCAGTGCAGCATGAACTACTTCACCAGCAAGACCCCGCTCATCACCGACTCATGGACGTATGGCGGCAACTACTTCCGCAACCCTGGCGACAACGGCATGGGCTACACCAACAACCACAGCCACCTGCACAAGTATCAGGGCCACTGGTACCTGTTCTACCAGACCAACCTGCTCGAGCCCTCGCTCGGCTCCAACGGCGGCTTCCGCAGCATCTATGTCGACGAGATGGAGGTGGACGAGGCCAACGTCATCCTCCACGAGTGCAAGCCCACGAAGAAGGGCGTGACGGCCATCAAGAACCTCGACCCCTACGCCCTTCAGCGTGCCGCCACCAGTGCCGCCACCCTCGGCATTCTCTATCAGCCGACTGATGAGCCAGGACGCATGGTGGCCACCGTGGGCACCACCTGCATCACCGCCGACACCCCCACCGTGGGCATCATCGAGGTGCGTAACGCCAGCTTCACTGCAGGTCTTGGCTCACTGAAGATGCTGGTGAAGGGCAACGGCAGCGTCACCCTGCGCCTCGACGACAAGGACGGCGCCGACGTGCTGACCATCAGCAGCACCGGTGACAGCTGGCAGACGCTGACCGCCAACACAAGCAACGCCCTGAGTGGCCTCCACACCATCTACTTCATCCTGAAGGGCGACGTACAGTTCGACACCTGGCAGTTCGTCAGCAGTTCGTCAGACGGCATTGGCCAAATCGAAAATCGAAAATCCGCAAATCGAAAATCCTACGACCTTCAGGGTCGCACTCTTCACTCTTCACTTAAGAACGGCATTTATATCGTGGATGGAAAGAAATACTTAACCAAATTAACTTATTAAACAAAAAAACAATGAAAAGGATTTTTACACTTATCGCAATAGCACTGACCATCTGCAGTGCCCAGGCTGCAGAGGACTTAACCCTCAACGTGTCTGAGACCGTAGCATTCGGCGACTGGGGCTTCGATAACTCGGCTGTCCCCACCCTCAACGTGAGCAACTGGGCCGCCGGTGGCGGATGGAAGTTTGCCTCAGCCCTGAGCCAGAACGACTATTGTGGCGTTGACTTTACTATGGAGCCTACTGTCGGTGCTCACGTCACTTTCACTATTACTTACGAGGGCGGTGAGACGCAGAGCCTCGATATACCCGAGGGAACCACGTCTATTAAAACAGACTTCGCTTTCAATGGTGGTATTACCCAGATTGGTTTCTCGCATGGCGACTGGGAAGGCGGTGCCGATCCTGCTGTCATCACCATCACCAGTGCCGTGGTCAAGGCCCACAGCAAGGGCGAGGTGACAGAACTAACCTTTTCCGACCTCAATCCTGGCGAAGACACAAGCCTCAAGGATGATGCCAACCAGACCATCACCCTCAACCGCTATTCCACCTATCCCGCCTGGTACTTCGACCCTGCCTTCAGCAGCGACGACTACGAGAAGGTGGTCATCACCTTTGCAGAGCCTATCCCCGACGAGGGCATTCAGCTCAATGCTGAAAGTGATACCGACGGATGGAGCGGCACCCAAATTGCAGGGCTCACAAAGGGAGCCAGCAAAGTGACAGCCTACTTCAGTGCAAAGCCCGGCGTCAACATCAAGTCCATCGGCTTCTACTACAGCTGGAACAGCAAGCAGGGCACAGACGACCAGACCACGCTGAAGATTGCCAAGGCTGAGTTGGTTAAAAAGGCAGACACCAGTACTTGCATCAACACCATCCAGAACGTATCCTCTAAAGAGAATGTCGCAATATATACCCTCAGCGGTCAGCGCGTCAGCACCCCCGCAAAGGGCATCAATATCATCGGTGGTAAAAAGATTGTCATCAAGTAAGGTAAGTTTTTTATTATTAGTTAGTAGTTTTTTCTTGGGGATGCGCCAGCGTAGCTGATTACGTTGACGCATCCTTGTGCGCCCCATG
>JAFWQE010000204.1 GCA_017509155.1 Prevotella sp. | reverse complement strand
TGTGCCTGTGCAGCGCCAAACATAGTGGTGAGCACGGCGAGTAACAAATAGCGTAATGTTTTCTTCATGTGAATATTGTTTTTAGTTATTAATATAATGTACAGGATATTCTTAGGTTAGGCTGTATTGTTGCTTGTCTGAGTGCAAAATTACGGATAATAATTGAAACGTGCAAATAATCGGGGAGAAAAGGTGTGTTTTTCTGTCACTTTTTTTGTGGTCTGACAAAAGTTTCGTATCTTTGCCACATGCAACAAGGAAAGTATTTGTGCGTGGCGGGCCTGGTAGGTCTGGCCTCGCTGTTCTGTTCTTGTCGCTCTCACTACTCACTGAGTGGCATAGAACGGACGCGCATCCTGGTGGACAGTCGCTACGATGCGCAGATAGACAACAGCCTGAATGAGCTGATGGCTCCCTATAAGCACCGCGTGGACAGCATCATGTCGCCCGTGGTGGGACAGGTGGCGCGCTACATGGCGGCCAGCCGTCCGGAGAGCGAGTTGTCGAATCTCCTCGCCGATATCCTGGTGTGGGCAGGCAAGAACTACGGTGAAACACCCGACATGGGCTTGTACAACATTGGCGGCATCCGCGCAGCTCTTGCCAAGGGCGACGTGACGGCGGGCGATGTGCTCGACGTGGCACCGTTTGAGAACAAGATTGCGTTCGTCTCGCTGAAGGGCGACGTGCTCATGGAACTCTTTGAGCAGATGGCCGGCACGGGCGGTGAGGCCGTGAGCCACGGCGTGCAGCTGGTGTTCACCGCCGACAAGCACCTGAAGTCGGCACGACTCAATGGTGAGGAGATAGACCTGTCGCGCAACTATCGTGTGGCTACCATCGACTATCTCACTCAAGGCAACGACCACCTGGAGGCATTCCTGAAGAAGACGCAGGTGAACTCGCCGCAGGAAGACAGCAACAACCTGCGTTATATCATCATGGACTATTTCCGCGAGCAGATGAAGAAAGGCGTCGTGGTGGACCGTGAGATAGAAGGACGAATCGTGATAGAACCCTAAAAACAACAGACAGCCTTATGACTAAGAACAAATACATACAGCTTTGTGTCGTGCTGCTGGCACTGCTGGCCCTTCCACTGGGCGCCAGTGCGCAGAAGTCGAAACAACTCGTCGTGCTGCACACCAACGACACCCATTCCACCATCTATCCGCTGAACCCGAACCTGAGCGACACCATGCGTGCGGGGCGCGGCGGTTTCATGCGTCGCATTGCCATGCTGAAGGCCGAGCGGAAGAAAGATCCCGAACTGCTGCTCTTCGACAGCGGCGACTTCTGTCAGGGGTCACCCTATTTCACCATGTACAAAGGCGACGTGGAGGTGGAACTGATGAACATGATGGGCTATGATGCGGGCACCATCGGCAACCATGAGTTCGACTTCGGTCTGGAGACCATGGCACACTTGTTCCGCAAACTGAACTTTCCCATCGTCTGCGCCAACTATCACTTCGAGGGAACGCCAGTGGAGGGTCTCACGAAGGATTATGTGATACTGAAGCGCAAGGGACTGCGCGTTGGTGTCTTCGGACTGTCGCCGCAGCTGCAGGGACTTGTGTCTAGCGACAAC
This sequence comes from Prevotella sp., assembly GCA_017509155.1. Classification (GTDB taxonomy): domain Bacteria; phylum Bacteroidota; class Bacteroidia; order Bacteroidales; family Bacteroidaceae; genus Prevotella. The sequence goes on along the minus strand of JAFWQE010000204.1, from coordinate 7,073 downwards.
TGCGCGGGCGTGGTCTACGAGGAACCCATAGAAGCAGCGCGGCGCATGGTGGCCGAACTGCAACGGCAGAAATGCGATGTCATCATCTGTGTGTCGCATCTGGGGTGGGACTCCACCAACGGCACGAACGACGAGCAGCTCATAGCCCAGACGCGCGGCATCGACCTCGTGCTGGGCGGACACTCGCACACGTTCTTCGATGAGCTGCGCTATGTGAAGAACCTCGATGGCAAGGAGATTCCCGTTGACCAGAACGGCAAACATGCCATCTTCGTGGGGCGCATGGTGCTCAACTTCTCCAAGAAGTAGTCACGACGACGAAAGATATTACGACAACGGATAGCGAAAGATATTTCGACAACGGATAGCGAAAGATATTTCGACAACGAATAACACGAAATAAACGAAGAAAGAAGGGACATGACATCCCTTCTTTCTTTTATCCCGTAATGCTATTACGGAACCTTAAGCAAAAAAACTCTGCGCCATTGCTCTCCCTCCCCCTTTTGGCAGGGCCGGGGTGAGTTATGCCATTGCCCTCCCTCCCTTCGGCCCCTTTGTAGGGTTTGGGTTGATTATGCCAAAGCACCCCCTCCCTTCTGCCCCATCGGCAGGGCTGGTGTGAGTTATGCCATTGCCCTCCCTCCCTTCGGGAGGGTCGGGGTGGGTAGTAGATTATTCGAAATAGAACGTGAGGCACACCATTTTGCTGCGCGCATTGCGCACGGAGTTGCTGTACACAATCTGGTTGCGGTCCTTCATCAGCTTGGTGTGGTCGGTGTCGAGCGTGTTCATCAGTCCGTAGCCGAACTTCAGCTCGGGTCTGAGCTTGAAGAAAGGCAGGTAGAAGTCGCAACCAACGCCTAGTTCAAGCATGCAGTCGAACTTCTTCAGACGCACGATGTCCTCGTCCTTGCCGGAGAGATTCACCATGGGGTTGAGGCCCACCAGCATGTAGGGACGGTGGTTGTTGAAGCGCTGTGCACTGTAGATGAGGTTGATGTCGGTGGCAATGTAGATGCTTTTCATATCCTGCCTGCGGATGAGGGGCTGACCGTCTTCCATCGTGTCGGAGAAATTGTGAAAGGTGAGGTGGCGGTTGCCGAAATAAAGGGTGGGGGCAAGTCGGGCTGCAAAATAGGTGCCCAGTCGCGCCTCACCGAGCACGCCCACGGTGAAGCCGCCGTCCCATCGGTCTTGGTCGCATGTGATGAGTTTCTCGGCCGTGGTGCCATCCTCATTTGTGATGAGCTGCGTGCCGATGTTCTCGAACTCAATGTCCTGGAGGTGGGTGCCCACCACAACGCCGAAGTGGAACGGGCGCAGGTCGGTGTAGGGCCTGTTCATCACCCGCTTCTCCTGTGCCGCAGCATGTAGGGCCATCAGCAGCGACAGCCCCAGGGCTATGATGTGTCTTCTCATTTCCATTTCTGTTTCGCCTTCGCTTGTCAGAAGCGACATATTATATATGTATAACGCGCGCGAGGGCTTTTTTATTGTGTAAAAGCAGATGAAACGTCGTGGTAATACCAAATAATGTGTGAAATCTTGTTAAACGCAAGAAAAATATATACCTAAAAGTAGGTATATGTGAAATTATTTCTTACCTTTGCACAATCAAAAAACAATTATTAATTAACAAAAGGAAAGAATAATATGGCTTACGTAATTGGTGAAGATTGTATCGCTTGTGGTACATGTATTGATGAGTGCCCCGTTGGAGCAATCTCCGAGGGCGAGCGTTACTCAATTGATGCAGATGCTTGCACGGAGTGCGGCACTTGCGCAGGTGTTTGCCCCTCTGAGGCAATCAGCCTTGCTGAGTAATCAATAGCATTTCACTGGCAAATACAATTGAAAGGGCTTCCGGGAGGAAGCCTTTTTTTTGTCCTTATGTGCCGGGCAGAGCTCAGGTGCGCACGAGGTTTCGGCCTGCATCGATGCGCAGGAAGATGAACAAGAGGATGGTGAAACCCCACAGCGATGAACCGCCGTAGCTGAAGAAGGGCAGCGGAATGCCGATGACGGGCGTAAGGCCCAGCACCATGCCCACATTGATGAACAGGTGGAACAGGAAGATGCTGAGCACACAGTAGCCATAGACACGGCCGAAACGGAATGGTTGTCGCTCAGACAGATGGATGAGCCGGAGAATGAGCGCAAGAAACAGGCCCAGCACAATGGCACAGCCCAGGAAACCCTCTTCCTCGCCCACGGTGCAGAAAATGAAGTCGGTGTCCTGCTCGGGCACGTACTTCAGCTTGGTCTGCGTGCCGTTGAGGAAACCCTTGCCGATAAGACCGCCCGAGCCAATGGCAATTTCACTCTGATGGACATTGTAGCCCGCCTTCTTGATGTCGTTGTCGAGGCCCAGCAAGACGTTGATGCGCGTGCGCTGGTGTTCCTGCAGCACGTTGTTGAGCACGTAGTCGGCAGTGTTGAAGAAGATGACCGATCCCAGTGCAAACAAGGCAATATAGAAATAGTTTCGTATGCGCGACGCCATGGCTTGATACACAAGATAGCCTATCAGGGCGGCGGTGACGGCCATCTGCACCCACACAATGTCGAACGGGATGACGTATTTGGAGAACAGCAGCGCCAGGAGCGTGATGCCCAGGCACGATAAGATGATGGTGCGGAACTTATGCCGGTCGCCGCAGTAGGTGAACACCATGAAGGCCGTGAACAGCTGCACCAGCCCCAGCACGCAGAACCTGCCCACCGACGTGGGCGTGTCCCAAAGCATGACCGACTCAAAGCGGATGCCGATGACGAAGTAGATGACCATGGCAACTCCTGTGAACAGCAGGCTGCCCGTCATTCCTTCGCGATAGAACATGAGGAAGAACGACATATAGACCAGTGCCGAGCCCGTTTCCTTCTGCAGCACGATGCAGCACATGGGCAGGATGATGATGCCGCAGGCAATGACAAACTGCCGCATGTTGTGGAGCGAGAAGCCGTAGGAACTCATGAATTTGGAGATGCATAGCGCCGTGGCAAACTTGGCAAACTCGGCAGGTTGCAGGCGCAACGGTCCCAGAACAAGCCACGATCGGGAGCCCTTGATCTCGTGGGGATTGAAGATGGTGGCGATTAGCAGCAGGATGAGCGCACCATAGAGCACATAGGCAAACGTGTCGAAGAAACGGTCGTCGAGCAGTAGGATGAACAGACCCAGCACCACGGCAGTGCCAATCCACACCAGTTGCTTGCCCGAATTGCTGTCGAAGCTGAAGATGTCGGTCTCGCCAAAGGTGTAGGTGGCTCCGCACACGCTGATCCATCCGAAGGCCAACAGCATCAGATAGATGCCGATGGTCCACCAGTCGAGTGAGCGCAAGACGCCCGGTTGCTTATCGTTCGGTTGTGCCATAGGAGATGTGTCTGCTTTGGAAGGAGGCAGCGCGGCTCTCGGAAGCCGACGACAGACTGCCGTTGAGGTATTGTTCTATCATCAGTCCGCCGATAGGAACGCCGAACTGTGCGCCGAAGCCGCCGTTCTCCACGTACACGGCAATGGCAATCTTGGGGTTGTCCATCGGCGCAAAGCCCATGAACACGGAGTGGTCGTGGCCGCGGTTCTGGGCCGTTCCCGTTTTTCCGCACATGATGATGTCGGAGCGGTTGAGGGCTTTACACGTACCGCCCATGACCGACGAGCGCATGCCCTTCACCACGTAGTCGTAGGCTTCGCGGCTGGCCTTGGTGTAATGGCGCTCGGTAAACTCCTTGCGCAGTGGCTCGCCTTTCACGCTTTTCACCACGTGAGGCGTGTAGAAGAATCCGCGGTTGGCGATTGTGGCGCCCAGATTGGCAATCTGGAGAGGAGTAAGGTTCACCTCGCCCTGACCGATGCTGATGCTGATGACCGTCAGTCCGCTCCAGTCTTTCTTGTAGGCATTGTCGTAGAAGTCGGCATTGGGAATGAGTCCGCGCTTCTCTCCTGGCAGGTCAATGCCCAGTTTGTAGCCGAAGCCCATGCTCACCATGTAGTCGCGCCATGTGTTCATGGCCTTCTGCACGCTGCCGTACTTCGTCTTGTTGCCCAGCATGTGGTAGAGGCCCCAGCAGAAATAGCCGTTACACGAAGTGCTCAGAGCCGGCACCAGCGACAACGGCGATCCGTGGCCGTGGCAGCCCACGCGCAGGCCTTTGAATACGAAACCTCGGTGGCAGGGATAGGCCGTATGTTCGGGGTCGATGATGCCTTCGGTCATGAAGGTGAGGCCCTGCGAGGTCTTGAATGTGGAGCCCGGCGGGTATTGGCCCATGATACTGCGGTTGAGCAGAGGCTTTTGCGGGTCCATCTGCAGGTCTCTGTGTCGCTTGCCTCGCTGGCGGCCAATCATCAGACGTGGGTCGTAGGTGGGCGACGACACCATGCACAGCACCTCGCCCGTGGAAGGTTCTATGGCGACGATGCTGCCAATCTTTCCCTCCATGAGCCTTTCGCCCAGCGCCTGCAGCTTGATGTCGATACTCAGCTTGAGGTCCTTGCCCGGCACAGGCTTGCTGTCGAGAGCACCATCCATGTATTTTCCCTGTATGCGTCCGTGGGCATCGCGAAGCAATATCTGGATGCCCTTCTCGCCGCGCAGCTCCTTCTCGTAGCTGCGTTCTATTCCCTGCTTGCCAATATAGTCGCCCATTTGGTAGTATTCGTCCTCTTCAATGTCGGAGGGCGACACCTCTGCCACGTCGCCCAGCACGTGGGCAGCGTAGGGATAAACATACTGACGGAGGGTGCGGTGCTGGATGTAGAAGCCGGGGAAGCGGTACATCTTTTCCTGGAAGATGCTGAAGTCCTTCTCTGAGAGCTGGCTCATGAAGAGCTGCTGCGTGTAGCGCGAATAGCCTGGCAGCGCCTTTATTTCCTTCATCCTCTTGATGAAGTATTCCTTGGTGATGCCCAGGGCGCTGCAGAATTCCAGCGTGTCGAGGCGTCCGCTCTCTTCGTTCATCACCACCATGAGGTCGTAGGAGTGCTGGTTGTACACCAGCAGCTCGCCGTTTCGGTCGCTGATGATGCCGCGGGCCGGAAACTCTATCTTCTTGAGAAAGGCGTTGCTGTCGGCGTTCTTCTTGTAGTCATCGCTCAGAATCTGGAGCGTGAGGAGCCTGATGAGATAGACAATCACCACGACGATAGCCACCCCACCGATTACAAACTTCCTGTTTTCAAGTTCGTAGTCGCCTTTCATTTGTTCCAGATGTTCTCGATGACCAATATTAAGATGAACGTTAGTGCGAAGCTGCTTCCCACGGTGATGAGCCATTGCTGCCAGTTGAAGAAGCTGAAGGCCTCGAGCGCGAAGAAGGTGACGGTGAAGATGACGACCATGATGAGTGCGTAGGTGATGAACTTGCCTACACCCAGTGTGCGCATAGATGGCACGAGGTCGTCGGCACTGTCGCGCGGAACGAACGGTTCAAGAAGGTAGGGCTGGAGCAGTCCCATCAGTGTCATGGAACCGGAAGCCACGCCAGGCGTGTTGGAGAAGATGTCGATGCACAGGCCGAGGGCAAAGCACCAGAGCAGAATGGCCCACCGTGCCGTGCCTCGTCTGAACGACAGCACGAAGTCGACGAACAGCAGAGGCGTGGCATATCCCAACAGATGGATATGGTTCAGGACAAGCGCCTGAACCAGACAGAAGAGCAGAAACGCCCATACCCGTTTGAAAAAGTCGGTCGTCATGTATCTTTCAAGGTTTGGGAGTGGTTTGCGGCTTGATGCTGTCCTCGGCGGCACGCATCAGTTCGATGCGCTCTTTCATGCGGGCGTCGTCGATGATGCAGACGTCGCGCAGGTTGCCGAAGTCGGTGCTCAGCTTGACTTTCGCCCGGTAGGAGAGGCCGTCGCTCGAGTTGTAAATCTTTGCAATGTGTCCGGCCAGCATTCCCGGCGGGAAGATGCTGCTGTAGCCGCTGGTCACAATGCTGTCGCCCTTGCGGAATTTCGCATGACGAGGTATCTCGTCCATGTAGGCTGTGTCGGCCGTGGTGGTGCCTGTCCATCGCAGGTATCCAAAATACCCGCGGTTCTTGATGGCCACGCTCACGTTGGTGTGGCTGTTCAGCACGGGCAGGACAATGGAATAATGGCTCGACACCAGATAGACAACTCCCACAATACCGTTGCCGCACGCCACGCCCATGTCGCGGTGCACGCCGTCGGCACTACCCTTGTCAAGGGTGATGAAGTTGTCTTTCTTGTCGAGCGAATTGGTAATCACCTTGGCCGGGATGAGCTTGTAGTCGGCCAGAAGGCGCAGCTGGTTGTTCTTCAGGAAGTTGCTGTCGCGGGTGAGCACGGCCATCTGCTCGGCCATCTGTGCCACCTCGCGCTCCAGATAGAGGTTGCGCTGCGTGAGCTGCTCGTTGATTTTGGTAAGGCTGAAAAACGTCTCCACCTGAGCGTCCAGCTCATACACCTTGCCAGCCGCGGCATTTGCCGAGGAGACAAACACGCTGCCCTGGTAGCTGTTGAACCGGAAGAGCAGCACAGCGCAGATGACTTCGAGAAGGACAAACAGGAACCAATGGTGATATTTCGCCAGAAATGCCCAGAGATTCCGCATAGCTGTCCTTTCGCCGTTATCTCATCAGGAACGAGAACCTGTCAACGTTCTCCAGTGCAATGCCTGCACCTTTGGCCACGCAGTGCAAGGGGTCCTCAGCCACGATGAATGGGATGTTGATCTTGTCTGTCAGACGTTTGTCGAGACCGCGCAGCAGTGCGCCGCCGCCAGTGAGGTAGATGCCGTTCTTCACGATGTCGGCATAGAGCTCGGGCGGTGTGTTCTCCAGTGCGTTGAGCACGGCCGTCTCAATGCGGGCGACGGTGCGGTCAAGGCAGTGGGCTATCTCCTGATAGCAGACGGGCACCTCCATCGGCAGTGCGGTAATCTTGTTGGGGCCGTGAACCACGTAGTCCTCGGGCGCATCTTCGCCCAGGTCGGTGAGTGCGGCGCCAACGTTGATCTTGATGCGCTCAGCCATGCGCTCGCTCACCTTCACGTTGTGCTGACGGCTCATGTAGTCCTGAATGTCGGCGGTCAGGTCGT
>JAFWQE010000203.1 GCA_017509155.1 Prevotella sp. | reverse complement strand
GTTGCCGTCCTCGTCCCAGAACTGCACCTCGTCGATGGGCAGGCGCACGAAGTCGAAGCCCAGCGAGTCGAGACGGGCAAAGTCGTCCTCCTGGATGTGCAGCTGGCGGGCCTCGCCACGCTCCTCGCTCTGCGAGAGCCAGTGGCTCACGTTGGTGCCACGTTCAATCTTGAAGTTGTTCACTCCGACATCAGTCGTTTTCTTGCTCGTGCAGGCCGTCAGTGCCAGCAGCGTCATGGCAGCGAGTGCCAGCGAAAGAATCTTTCTCATGTTGTTTTTAGTGTTAGTGAAACCTGTTGTGTGTTATGATGTTGTCTTCATTACCTCACCAGTTTTACGATGGCGTAGGAGGTGGGAGGTATGTGTACCGTCATCTTGCCGCTGCTTTTGTCGTAGTTGATGGGGAACTTGTCGCCAGCGAGGAGGTTCGTGCGACTGTACTTCACGTTGATGTTGAATGTGGCGATGGAAGCATCGGCCTTGGGGTTGAGCAATACCAAAACCACGTTTTTGCCGGCAGCACGGGCATAGACGAAGGGGTAGGACGATGGCGAATCCTGACTGGGATAGAGGGGCACGAACTCGGCGTAGTTGGCGAGTGCAGGTTCCGAGTGGTGCAGGGCGATGAGGCGCCGTGTCCTGTTGAGCAGCGACTGCTGGTTGTTCTCCTGCGCCTCCACGTTGGGAGCGTCGGGTGCGGGGTCAACGGGCAGGTAGAGCTTCGCGGCATCGCCCGTTGAGAATCCCAGGTTCTTGCCACTGGTCCACTGCATCGGCGTGCGGGCCCCGTTGCGCGGCTGGTAGGCACCCTCCACCTGCGGCCAGTCGTTGGGCAGCTGGCGCATGCCTATCTCGTTGCCATAATAGAGGAAGGGAACGCCCGGCATGGTGAAGCCGAAGGCATAGATGATTTCCAGCTCTTTGTCGGTGCGCCTATTGGCTAAGCGGGCATTGTCGTGGTTGCCCAGTGGCAGACTGATGTAGCCCTTGCCCACGGTCTTGCGATATTGGTCCATGTAGCTGGCGAGGAAGTCTTTGATGTCGCCCTGGCCCTCGGCATCAAAGTAGCTGTGCCCCTCGCTCACGCCGTTCAGTATACGCCAGCTCTCCTTCTGGAACAGGTCGTTGTAGCCTCGGAACCAGTGGAAGAAGTCTACGTGGAAGCAGTTGTCGAGTGCGTCGGCAGGGTACGACCACTCGGCCACCATGAATCCCTTCGGGTATTCTTTCTCCAGCAGTTGGCGTATCTCGCGCCAGAACAGCTTCGTCTCGTTCTCGTTGGTGTTGTAGAACTGCTCGTTGCCCCTCATGCGCCGTGTCTTCACCAATGCCCCCGCCATGTCGGCGCGGAAGCCGTCGGCACCCATGTCCATCCAGAAGCGCAGCACCTGCTTCAGGTCTTCGCGCATGGCCATCACGTCGGGGTGGTTGGTGGGCAGCTGCCATTTCTGTGCCGGGTCGGGGTTGGCGAAGCCGAAGTTCAGCGCTGGCTGGCACCAGTAGAAGTTGCGCATGAACTGCCCATTGCGCTGGCCGTAGCCCTTGATGAACTGTCCGGCAAACTCCTGTGGGGGGTCCACCCAGTTGGTCTCCGTCCAGATGTAGTAGTTGGAGTATTTGTTCGGCTCCTGTCGTTGCGAAGCCACAAACCACGGATGGTCGATGGCGGTGTAGCTGACCACATAGTCGAAGATGACGTGCAGTCCGCGCTTGTGGGCCTCGTCGAAGAGCCGGCGTGCGTCGTCGTTGGTGCCATAGCGGGGCGCAATCTTGTAGTAGTCGCGGATGTCGTAGCCCGCATCGTGGAAGGGCGAGTCGAAGAAGGGGTTCAGCCAGATGGCGTCCACGCCGAGGCTCTTCACATAGTCGAGCTTGCTGATGATGCCCTGCAGGTCGCCGATGCCGTCGCCGTCGGAGTCGCAGAACGTCTGCGGATAGATTTGGTAGAACACTGCGTTCCGCGCCCAGTCGGGGACTTTCGGAATCTCATACTTTCCAGTGATGGTCTGCGCCTGCATGGTCAACGCGCTCGCCATGGCCAAGAGGCAAATTGTCTTTTTCTTCATGTCAGATGATGTCTTTTTGTTCAATAGTTAGTATCCTAATCCCACATAGCTGTGCGCTGCAAGGCGGATGTCGAAGACGGGTCAGGAGTCTTCTTAGATTGTTGGTCATATATTTAATTAATGTGTTAAGTTTAGGCTTTCTGCTGCCCTATGCCGGGGCGTAATGAATCATCGATGCAAATTTACGAATTATTGCCAACATTCATCGCCGTATGGCCCACAATTCTGAGGGCCGATATGTTTTTTTAACGTTTCAGGGATTCCTTTGTTACCTTGAATGCTGAGCAAAAACAAATATTCACGGCTCATTCACGGTCATTCACGTTACGCCGTAGGCAATTATGTTTATGTCTGCGACGCAACGTGTAAACATATCTACGCTTCGCGACTTGGAAAAAACCAAATAAAACACGAAAAAACCAAATAAAACCACGCTTGATGTTTCCTCCCGCTGTTTTTTCTGGTTTTATTTGGTTTTATTTTGTT
>JAFWQE010000202.1 GCA_017509155.1 Prevotella sp. | reverse complement strand
CACTTCCAATGTCACCAACAACAAATACACAGTCAGCAACATTCAGGCTAACGCGACGGTGGAAGTGGAGTTTGAGGCTATACCACCAACTACTTATACACTGACGGTCAAAGCCACGGGCAATGGTTCTGCCTCCTACAACAGCACAACCATCCGCAACACCACGAAGACTTTCACGGTCAACCAGGGTTCTTCTGCCACCATCAGTTTCATACCAGACGATGGCTACCGCATCAAGAGCGTGAAGAATAATGGGGTGAATGTTACTTCCTACGTCACCAACGACAAATACACAGTCAACAACATTCAGGACAACGCGACGGTGGATGTGGAATTTGAGGAAATTCCAATAACGACCTACACTTTGACCATCAAGACCACGGGAAAAGGTTCCGCTTCCTACAACAGTACGAGTATTCGCAATAATACAGCGGAATTCATTGTTACTGAGGGCACGTCGCGCACTATCTATATCAGGCCTGATTTTGGTAACAAGATTAAGTGCGTGAAGAATAACGAAGTAAATGTTACTTCAGTTATTATCAACAACCAATACACGGTGAATGATATTCAGGGTGACACATTCATAGAAGTGGAGTTTGAGGCCATCACCCACACCCTCTCCATTCGTGCCACGGGCAATGGTGTCGCCACCTACGATGGCACAGCCATCCGCAATGCCACCAACACTTTCGTGGTCAACGAGGGCACGACGGCCACCATCTCGTTCTCGGCTGATGAAGACCATCGCATCAAGAGCGTGAAGAGGGATGGCACCGATGCCACTGCGGCTGTTGCCAACAACCAGCTCGTGGTGGGCGATATACGAAGCGACATCCTGGTGGAGGTGGAGTTTGATGCCCGACCTACCACGTACAGCTATGAAACGGTGAACTATGTGGTACAGTCGTTTGCCGACATGACCGTGCTCGTGGCTCATGGCGACTACGGGAAGGTGCTGGAGGTGCCCGCCACCATCCCCTTCGACGGCGACACGTGGCGCGTCAATGGACTGGAGAAGGACGCATTGACACGAAGCACCGCACTCGCTGCCGTGATTTGGCATCCTGCAGCAGCGTTTGCCGCTACCGTGAGCAACCCCAACCTGCTGCTCTACGTAGAGGAGGCGGCATACGCCCCTGCCAACATCAATAATGTTGTGGTGAAGGGCATGGCCGACAACATCGTGCTGACGGATGCGGCAAGCGGCAACGACTTCTTCTGTCCGCAGGAGTTCACTGCCAAGCGCATCAGCTACAGCCACCGCTACAGCATGGAGACGGGCATGGACGAGGCTCGCGGCTGGGAGACTATCGCCTTGCCCTTCGACGTGCAGCACATCGTGCATGTGAGCAAGGGTGAGATAGTGCCCTTTGCCCAACGGAGTGGCGGCGACAGTAGGCGACCCTTCTGGCTGATGGCGTTCACCGACAAGGGATGGACGGCGGCTGGCGGAATCAACGCCAACATCCCGTATATCATCAGCATGCCCAACCATCCCGACTATTACGACGGCTACCTGCTGAGTGGAACGGTCAGTTTCGAGTCGGAGAACGTGGCGGTGAAGGCTTCGGACAACCTGAAGCCTATCTACCAGGGAGACAAGACCTTCGTGCCCACCTTTGGCGAGATAGGCATGGGCGATGGTGCCTTTGCCCTGAACGTGAGCAACGACCTGGAGCAGAACACAAGTGGCGTGACTGAGGGCAGCCGCTTCGTGCTGAACATGCGGCGCGTGCATCCTTTCGAGGCATACATGAAGAGCAGCTCCACCCGGTCGCCGTGGATAGGCATCGACGAGGACATGGACGACATGAACCGTCAGACCGACGATAGGGTGGGGGTCTTCACGCTGGGAGGCCAGTTGCTGAGGCGTGGGGCTGACGAGGCCGACGCCCTTCGCTCACTGCGTACAGGAGTGTATATTGTGAACCGAAAGAAAGTAATAGTGAGATGAGCATGAAACGTAAACACTATATATCCCTGTTGCTGATGCTGCTGCTGTGCACAAAAGCGACGGCGCAGGACATCACCATCGCGGAGTTCAAGGAGCTGCCCCATGACCTCACCGCCCGCGCCACGACGCTGATTGACAATGCTGGCGAGGCGGGAGCGGTCATTAAGTTCCTGGTTCGCGACATAAACATCGTCATTGAACCCAATCTGGGTGTGTTGAAGCGGGAGGAACGTCCAGGGGAGATAGACCTGTGGGTGCCCAAGGGCACGAAGCGCATCACCATCAGGCGCAAAGGGATGATACCCCTCTCGGGCTATGTGATTCCGATGCGCATAGAATCGAAGGCCACCTATGAGGCCAGGGTGGAGATGACGCAGAAGGTGAAGCAGACGAACCTGCAGGGCTATCTGGGCGCCGCCTTCAGCATCTTGCCCGTAGCAGGGCCGTCGGCCTCTGTCGGACTGGTCTATCAGCATCATGTGCTGGAGGTGGGCGGCACCTTCGGACTGTCTAAGACCGACCAGCTGTACTTCTACAACAGCAAGGGCGATGCCGTGGCCACCTACAGCTATCAGCCACTTTTCCTGCATGCCAAGTATGGCTATGAGTTGTATGCCACGAAGGCGCTGTCGGTCACCCCGCTCGTGGGTGTCGTGTTTGGCCAGTTCAAGGGAAAGACCGACGCATCGTTTACCTACGCCAACAGTGACTACCAGAAGGCCAGTGCCGTCTCGGCATTAGCCTCTGTGAGGATGGCGCTGCACTTAGGCAAGCATTTCATCTTACATGTGACGCCAGAGTACCGCTTCTGCCTGAGCAAAGACAACAACAGCACGTGGATAGCCGAATACGACAAGACCCTTAAAGGATGGACGGAGGGCTTGGGACTGAGTGCCGGTCTGATGATTCGTTTTTAATAAAAGATGAAGATGATGAACAAGATGATAAAATATGTGATCGCCTTGGTGCTGTTGCTCACGACGGCTTGTGAGAGCAACGACAACGCAGGGCAGAACAAGCCCTATATCAGCAAGGATTATCTGCAGGTGGCTCACCAGTTGCAGTTGAGCGCTGAAGGAAAAGCTGCTGAATTGCGGGTGGAAGCCAACTGCGCCTGGCGTGTAGACATCTCGGAGGACTGGCTTGCTGCTTCACCGACAGAAGGCTCGATGTCGCAAAACATCAGCATCCTGGCAGCACAGAACACCACGGGAGCCGAGCGCATGGCCATCTTGAAGCTGACGGCAGGCACGGCCCCACAAATGCAGGTAATGGTCACTCAGCCATCGATGAACAGTGGCGTCGTGGAGGAGAAGCGGCTCTCCATGAGTCCCACATCGCTTGCGTTTGAGGCATCGGGCGGAGTGCAGAACCTTACACTGAGCAGCAACACCAGTTGGGTGGTGTCGTCGTCGCCGGAGTGGTGCACGTTGTCGGCCTATTCCGGTTCTGGCAATGCCGAGATAGCTGTCACCGTCCCAGCGAATCCCACCGAAGTGCAGCGCACAGGCCACATCGTCGTCGCTGGAGAGGGTGTGAATCCCATCACCATCAACGTGCAGCAAAAAGAATCGCCATCGACGCAAAAGGAGCCAGGCCCCAACGACAACCAGCCGCCAACGTGATACATTGTGAACAATGTGAGCATTCATTGACGTAGCATATTTGGGAGCGCGACTTTTTGAAACCCGTATGTTTTGTTTATCGACATGTTGCGGCAGAAATATTTTCTGCCCGAAAAACTTGCAGGGATGGGAATAAATGCGTACTTTTGCGCTTCCAAAATCAAAAACACAACAATGAGAAGCAGAACAGGAAATTGGTTTGAGTGCAAGATTCGCTATGAGAAGACCATGGACGACGGCTTGCAGAAGAAAGTGACAGAGTTGTATGTGGTGGACGCACTCTCGTTCACCGAGGCCGAGGCGCGCATCATGGAGGAGATGTCGAGCTACATCAGCGGCGAGTTTGAGGTGAACGACATCAAGCGGGCTGCCTACAAGGAGATATTCTTCAGCGATGCCGACAACGACGACCGCTGGTACAAGGCCAAGGTGCAGTTTATCACCATCGACGAGAAGACCGACAAGGAGAAGCGCTCCAACGTGAACTACCTGGTGCAGGCCGCCACGCTCAACGGTGCCGTGAAGCACATCGACGAGGTGATGGGCGGCACGATGATAGACTATGCCATCGCCGCCGTGGCAGAGACCACACTGATGGACGTCTTCGAATACAGGAAGAAGGAAGAGAAGGCCGAGAAGCCCGAATATGAGGAGTGAGGAGCGATGGCTACAACGCTAACCGACAACTTGAACCATGTCAGGGCCTCGCTGCTACCCGGCGTAGGGCTGGTGGCCGTGAGCAAGTTTCACCCCGCCAGTCAGATT
>JAFWQE010000201.1 GCA_017509155.1 Prevotella sp. | reverse complement strand
TTGCCTTCGCCATCATCTCTTTCTATATGCTCAGCTTGGGCGGGAAAAAAGAGGGTATCGATTTCAAGCACAACAAGTGGATTTGGTTTGCCGTTACCGCCTCGCTGCTCGGTGCCGTCAGCGCACTCTACGACAAAGCGCTCATGCGGCAGCTTGATAACATGTTGGTGCAAGCGTGGTGTAACGTCTATATCATGCTTATCATGTGCTGTGTGATGTTCGTCCTCTGGTATCCCAAAAGGAAGGAGCAGCCCTTCCAATGGCGATGGACCATCCTGCTCATTTCCTTGTTCCTGACGGTTGCCGACTTTGCCTACTTCAAGGCTCTCAGCGAAGAAGGTTCCATGATTTCCATCGTTTCCATGGTACGACGTGGCAATGTCATTATCTCCTTCCTCTGCGGCGCTCTCTTCTTGCGAGAAAAGAATATCAAGAGCAAACTTATCGCTCTTGCTATGGTACTTATTGGTTTAGTATTCCTCTATTTCGGCACAAGATAACTCAATGAAACAATTGTCCGCTCTCCTTCTCTTTTTTATCCTTCACGCTTCATTTGCGCCAGCTCAGACGTTAATGAAGGAGTTCATCGTCCAGATGCCCGATTCCGTATTGCCACTGCTGACAAGCGTGAATCGTGCCGACTGCATTGACTTTCGCGAAGCCGGCATGGAGGCGAAAGTGACGAACCGGCTGGGTGGAACGACGGAACTTTCCGCACTCACCGACGACTACGCCCTATGGCAATACACCATTTCATCGCAGGTAGAGATGAAACTACTCCCCATGAACGACTCCACGAACATTATTTGTGTAGTACACACCGCGCAGGTTCCTGAGCCCGACTCCCACATTGCCTTTTATGATGACCATTGGCAGCCACTACCGACGACGAGTTGTTGGCAATCCCTGCTTGACACAAGGAATCAGTCTTCGTCGTTGTCAACACTCCACCTCACCCTTTCGCCCGAGGTCTCCTCTATGAAAGCAGAATTCCGCAAGGAAACCTATGAGATGAAGGACGAAAATGCAGTCATGACGCCTACGACCGAGACATACTGGTACGATTGGAAAGAAGGGACCTTCACACTCCGCTAATCTTCATTTGCTTATTATGGAAAGAGAACCGAACTACATCTGCATTGAGAGCCGTGAAGACACCATCGAACTGCTCGAAAACGGCAATGAGCACATCGTCCATTATGCCTTCCTGAGCATAAACTTCGGGAAGATTGAGCATTTGGATCGACTGCTGGGAACTCACACCTTCGAAGATTGTCTTTTCCTCGGCTGTGTGACGACTATCAAACTGATGCATCGGATGAACGAAGAATGTTTGGTTTACCCAAGAATCCCCGACCTTGACTATAACGTTTTCCCCCGAAGGCTTTACACGCCCGAAAAGCTCTATGATGGCTATGTCCCTGGACAACCAGAGACATTTGCGACGTGCTACGATACGATGGTCTATGACCGCTACCGCTTTTGCGGAGTGATGAGTTCGAACGTCAAGATTACCCTTGCCCGCTCGTTGCACGACCATTTTATCACCAAAGCCATGCACAGCTTTCTGGAGTCGTGGGACGAGCGCTGTGTCGTGGGCATCATGGGAGGGCATGGTCTGCTACGCACCGACCCCATGTTCCGCCAGATAGCCCACATCAGCAAACGGCTCACGGAAGAGGGCACGCTGATGGTGACAGGCGGCGGGCCGGGTGCTATGGAAGCCACTCATCTGGGCGCATGGATGGCTGGCCGATGGATGGAGCAGCTGGATGAAGCTATTGATGCACTGGCGGCGGCCGCCCCCTCATTCCGTGATGAGGGATGGCTCGACAGTGCCTTCTCCATCCGTGAGCGCTATCCACAGGAACGCTACGTCAGCCTCGGTGTCCCCACCTGGCTTTATGGACATGAGCCATCGACGCCCTTTGCCACCCACATTGCTAAATACTTCACCAATGCCATCCGCGAGGACGAAATCCTCACCATCCCCATGGGTGGAATCGTCTACACCCCTGGTAGTGCGGGCACCATGCAGGAAATCTTCCAAGACGCCGTACAAAACCATTACCTCAGCCTTGGCTATGGCAGTCCGATGGTTTTCCTCGGCAAAGAGTTCTGGACCGAAGAGATGCCTGTTTATCCCCTCCTCACTCGCTTGATGGAAACGGGACGATACAAAAATCTCCGCCTTACACTCACCGATTCATCCGACGAAGTCATCCACACCTTACGAGACTTCCGCAAAGAAACCCTTTAAACAAAATCTCCCGACTCGGGGAGATGTCGGGAGAATTGTAAACAACACGAGAACTCGTGCTTCAGTAAAAAAAGAAGGCCGTCCTCACGACGACCAATCTTTCAACTTTAAAAAATCTAATACCATGAAAAACACGTTGCAAAGGTAGGGCTTTTTTCGCAACCTGCAAATAAATTCGAAGAAAATCGTCCGATTTTAATAGTAATTAACGAAGTTTGGGCTAAAAAGAGGTGAATTTGTAAGGAAATGCTTAAAAATTCCCTTCGCGCCAGAAGGTGGGTGTGAGAACAAGAAGAACAGAATATAATTCAAGGCGACCTACAAGCATCAGGAAGCAGCTAACCCATTTGACAGCAAAGGGCAAGCCGACACAAGAGGTGCCAGGAACGATGATGCCCACGTTACCCAGACAGCAAAGCGACATTCCATAAGCATTGGAAAAATCTAGGCCGCTGATGATAAATAACAGCAAACCAAAGAGTACCAAAAGGACATAAAGACAAACGAAGGTCAGAACCGTTGTACGGGTGCTGCTGGGTATAACCATGCCATCCATTCTCACAGGTAGAACCGCGTTGGGGTGAAGAATACGGCGGAACTCAGCAGCGATAC
>JAFWQE010000200.1 GCA_017509155.1 Prevotella sp. | reverse complement strand
TTAGTTCTGCCAATCGCTCCTGCTTCAGGCTGTAGCTGTCGTCGCAGTTCTCAACGGCATGCATGGCTGCATTGACGCGTGAGAGTGAGTTGTACAGGCGTACCCAGATGTCATTCAGGTTCCAACTTGTTGAGAGAATGCCCTGCGACACTTCCAACTGGTGGAACACGTCGCCGTCATTGGTTGTAGAACCGCCTTTGTATGCATCGTCAGAGCGCACATCGTAGTTCCAGAGCGAAAAGGAGGCGTTGATGTCCTCGGCAGTCACGAAGATGGCATAGGCCGATGTCACCTGTTTGTCAACGTATTCCGGCGTGTTCACCTGCTCGTCAGAGAGTGTGCCTTGCGGAACTTGCTCTTCAAGGAAATTGCTGCAGGAGGTGAGGGCAGCAACAAAGCCGCAGCTAATGGTAAGGACAACGGCCTTTTTCTTGATATATTTGGTAATCATATTTGTCAATTATTAAATTTTCAATTAGAACGAAACGTTAAGACCGAATGTCACGTTGAGGGGAATAGGATAGCCGAACGTGGGAACCTCGGGATCAACACCTGAGTAACTGCCACCCTTGATGGTGAGCAGGTTCTGTGCAGACAGATAGAGGCGTACGCGTTGCATGTAGAGCTTCTTCACAAGGTCAGTAGGCAGGTTGTAGCCAAACTGTATGGTGCGGAGTTTCAGGAACGAACCGTTCTCAACATAGTATGAACTCACGCGGGTCTCGTTGTTTGTGTCCATTGTGGTCAGGGCGGGGATGGTCGAACTTGTGTTGTTGGGAGTCCAAGCGTCGAGCACGCGGATGCCTTTGTTCAGGTTAGGCACGTTGACGCCAGCCCAAAGGTCGGTCTGCCGCTTGTAGTCGATGGTCATTACGTCGTTGCCTTGTGTTCCCTGCCAGAACATCGTGAAGTCGAAGTTCTTGTACTGCAGATAGACATTCAGACCGTAGGTGAAGTCGGGTGTTGGATCGTAGATCCAGTCCTGATCGGCTTCGGTGATGAGGCCGTCGTTGTTCAGGTCGAGGAAGCGCATGCGGCCTACGCCAGCGCCCTCTTGAACGGCATGGTTGTCAACCTCTTCCTGATTCTGGAAGATGCCATCGTAGATGTAGCCCACCTGTGCTCCCATTGGATGGTCAACAACGCTCTTCACGCCATTGCCGCCGAAGGTACCGCGTGAGGCAATCGTCTCGGGCAACTTGGTAATCTTGTTGCGGTTGGTGCTGAGGTTGGCAGTTAGGTCATACTGGAAGTCGCCAGCTTTGCCGCGGTAGCCCAGCGTAAGCTCGATGCCTCGGTTGAGCATCTCACCGGCGTTGATCCACATAGCACTACCTTCACCCATCACGCCTACGCCAGGCATATTGACGAGGATGTCGGTGGTCTTCTTGTTGTACCAGTCGAAGCTTCCGTAGAGCGAGTTGCCCAGGAAACCGAAGTCCAGACCGATGTTGGTCTGAGTGGTGGTTTCCCACTTGATGTTGTCGTTACCAATCTGGTTGCGCTTGAAGCCGCTGTCCAGAATGTGGCCACCATTGGTTCCCTGAATGTCGTAGCCAGTATTGTAGGAGTCACCGCCGAAGTTCAGGCTGCCAGATGTGGTGTAGAGGGTGTAGCGGGCAGTATTGGAGATTTCCTGGTTACCAGTCTGTCCCCACGAAGCGCGCAGCTTCAGGTTGTCGAGCCAAGACTTGGTGTTCTTCATCCAAGCCTCCTCGCTGATGCGCCAACCCAGTGAGACGGAGGGGAAGGTACCATATTTATTGTTCTTACCGAAGCGGCTGGAACCGTCGCGACGTACGGTGACAGAGGCCAGGTAGCGGTCAGCATAGGTGTAGTTGACCTTTCCGAAGAACGACACCAGCGAGAAGCCCGAGCCTGAGCCGTAAGCCTTGTCGGTGCCTTCAGCACCTGCGCTGGGCCACATGTAGTCGGTGTTCAGCACGTCGTAGTTCTGGCGATAGCCCGAGAACCAAATATCGTCCTGACGGTTGAGCTCCATACCCAACAGAGCGTCGGCACGATGCAGGCCCACTTCGAAATTGTAGCTGGCCACGGCGTTCCACATCCACTTCATCCAGTGCTCCTGCTTAGCCTCTACGCCATTCTCGTCACGTGCCACGTTACCATTCAGAATAGGATAGGTGAAGAAACGTTGCTGCTTCTGGCTATAGTCGATACCGAAGGTGGTACGCAGGTTGAAGCCTTTGAACGGAGCCAAGTTGAGGTGGACGTCGCCGAATGTGCGCCAATAGGTGTAGCGGTTGTCGGCATTGCGGGAGAGCGTGGAGCGGGGATTCTCACGGTCAGCATAGCCACCAGTGAGGTTGGCATACTCGCCAGAGGTGTTGTAGATGGGGTAGTTGGGATTGAACTGCAAGGCATTCTCAAGGAATCCGCCTGGTGCCCCCACCTCGCTTGTACGGTTCAGCGTGAAGTTCTCACCAATGGTCAGCACGTCGCCGATGAGTTTGTATTCGGTGTTCATACGAGCAGAGAAGCGTTCGAAGTCGGAAGTCTTAATCACGCCGAGGTTCTTATAGTAGCCCAGCGAGAAGAAAGCTGAACCACGCTCGTTGCCATTGCTCACGCTGACATTGTAGTTCTGCACCACGCCTGTGCGTGTAGACTCGTCAAACCAGTCGGTGTTAGCGGCCTCAACGGTGTTGGCAGCATCAAGATATTTGCTCATGATGATGTTGTTCAACTGTGGATTGCCCTGTCCGTCATAGCCCCAGTCGAAGCGATAGCCCAGATTGTTGTTGTTGGGGTCGAGATGGTCGTTGACACGAGCTTGCCAGAATGCCTGACCCCACTGCTCGGCGTTCAGCACCTTCATGCGGTGGGCATACATAGAGGCAGCAATGCTGCCATCGAAGTCGACGCGGACTTTTCCGTCCTTACCTTTCTTTGTAGTGATGATGAT
>JAFWQE010000023.1 GCA_017509155.1 Prevotella sp. | reverse complement strand
GGCCCAGAAGTTGTTGCTGCTGATGGTGTTGCTTTCGATGCTTCGATTGACGGGACTGCCTCCTGCTTCCGTCGTCACTTCATTGGTGTTGCCGGGTGACTGGGTGTCGTCGAACAGGCCGTCGATATTCAGGTCGATGCTCAACTGTCCCACCTTGCCGTTGTAATAGGCATTGAAGATATGCTTTACAAACTTGTCTTCTTGGGTGATATGGCTCTCTGAGCGCTCTTTGAAAATGGCGTTCTCATAGCTGTCGGTATAGAACATGCTGTTGAAGTCGCCACTCGGGTGACGGTCGTATTTGTAGAAGGCACCGAAACTGTGATTCTCGTTCAGCATGTAGTTCACCTGCAGCTGCGGCGACCAGCCTTTCCAGATGTTCTTCGACTCCTGAGTGCTGACGCCCTCTATCTTGTCTGGTCCGGCATAGTAGGTAAGGGTGTTCTCCTGCAGCGACTTCGTGTGACCATAGCGGCCGGCCCACAGCGAAGCCGTGATGTCGAGTCCGCCCGTGCGGTAGTTCACGTCGAGGTTGTTGGTCAGCGTGTAGTCATACTGGTACATGCTGCCTACGTTGTCTTGGAAGCTGAAGCCCTCGCCCTGAGCCTTCTTCAGCGTGATGCGCACCACGGCTTTCGTTGAGGCTGCATAGCGGGCACCAGGATTCTGGATGACATCCACATGCTGTATCTGGTCGGCACGCAAGCGCGAGAGTTCGCTGTTGTCCTGCACCCGTCGGCCATTGATGTACACCTCTGCATCGCCGCGCCCCAGCACCTTCACGCCGCCATCGCGCTCAGCATCCAGCGACGGGATTCGCGACAGGGCATCGTTCACCGTGCCTGCCTTCTCAAGGATGGTGCCTGCAACGGTGGTGCGCATGGCATCACCCTTCGCAAACGTCTTGGGCAGCTGGCTCTTCACCACCACCTCGCCCAGCATCTGGGCATCCTCCTTCATCGTAATGGTCAGGTCGTTGGCCGCCTTGACGAACAGCGTTTCATAACCCACGCTCGAGAGCTTCAGCAGTCCGTCGCCGACGCGGGTGACGATGCGGAACGTGCCCTGCTCGTCGCTGACCGCGCCTTGCACGAATGCCGAGTCGGGCAGCGAGAGCAACACCACGTTCACGTAGGCAATGGGTTGCCCCTTTTCATCAATCACTTTTCCTCCGAAGTCCTGAGTCTTTGCCGAAGCTGCCACAACCATGGTCCATGCAACAGCAAGGGCAGCCAGCCTGACGCACATCTTTTTCATCATTCTATTTGTTGTTTTTGGGTTTTTTGTTGCCTTTTCGCTTTTATTCATACTTGATGTTCACGCCACCGAAGAAGTTGCTTGCCACGACGTGCAGGCACGGAGCACCGGGAATCGTGCGCTTATCGGTGTTGTCGCTGACGCTGCCGATGAAGCTGTGGCTCTTCACCTCAATGTTCACGTTCTTGGGCACCAGCAGTTCAATGCCGCCCGCAAAGATGTGGATGTCAATCTCCTCGTCCTCGGCGACGACGGCCTTGCGCAGGTCCATCCGGATACCTCCGCACAGCGCGTCGAGCCGTGCGCCGTGGAAGGTCTCGCCGCTGAACGTGTACTCGTCGGCGCCGAAACTTGCCGAGCAGCACATGCGCTTGCCAGTGTCGCTGAGGGGCAACGGGCGCTGCAGCCACTGGCTGGAATCGTGCGAGAATCCATAGATGACCAGTTCGACGCCGATGTAGAGAATGAGGAACACGGCAAAATACTCCGGCCAGGGATGCTTCCACAACCATTCCAACTCGATGATTCCCCACATGTTGGCCAGCTTCAGCAATGCGGCCACCACGAAAATGATTCCAATGATAGTTCTTCTGTTCATGACTTTCCTTGTTTTTTAATTGTTTTACTTTTTTATTTTTGCGGGCAGACACGGGAGTCTGCCCCTACCTTTTTATTTTTCTATGGTTTCGACGGCAAAGTTAAGGCGTTTGGTTGCAACCCGCAAGTTTTTGGGATATTCTGCATGGATTTGTGACGAATGGTTTGGCCGTTTCTGAAAAATGCACTAATTTTGCATGTTGTATGAACAAGGGACAAAGAGAAACCATGACAATCCGAGTGGCCAGCACCGCCTTCGTGACGCTGGCATTGGCCGTTTTCAAACCCTTCGGACTCGATGCCTGGCATTGGCAGGCCTACGTCCACCTGGCCATCATCTTCCTGCTGGGTGTCGCGGCATGCATGCTGACCGATGTCGTCCTGAAATACGTCGTCCGCATGCCACGCTCCTACGACCATGGTGTCAGCTACATCATTCGTCGTAACCTCTGGTTCCAGCTCATCAACACCCCCCTCGTCGCACTCGTCATCTGCCTCTACCGCCATTTCGTGCTCAGCGACCGTGTGCCGGGCAACCAGCTTTCGTGGGGCAACTACTTCGAGACACTTCTCATCATCGCCTTCTGCTCATTCGCCATCGGCCTCTATTGGCGGTTCAAGTATCGCAGCAGGTATCTGGCCATGGAACTCGAGGAGACGCGCCAGCTCAACGAACAGCTCATGCGGTCGCAGGCTGCGGCCAGTGAGCCACCCGTCGGCAGTCCCTCTGAGCGTCACGACGAAGGCGATGCACCACTCGTGCTCACGGGTACCACCAACGAGACGGTGACACTCCACATCGCCCACCTGCTCTATATCGAGGCCGTCGGCAACTATGTGAAGGTATGCCATCTGTGCGGCGGCGAAGTGCGCACCGACATGCTTCGTGCCACCATGAAACAGACTGAGGACTCCCTGCAGGCCTACCCGATGGTGGTGCGCTGCCACCGAGCCTTCCTCGTCAACCTCGTTCAGGTCGAGCAGTTCGTCACCCGATCGGGCTCCATGCTCTTGCTCATCAAGCATACCGGCGACACCATCCCCGTCTCGCGCAGCAACATGGCCCACGTCAAGGAGGCTCTGAGTAATGGGTGATGGGTGATGATGGAATGTAGGGACCGACGCAGTATCAGCTCGCTGTTACCGTAAAAACTGCTTTTGCGTACTGTTTGCGTACGGATGTTTTTGGCCGTTTCACCAAAATTTGTTTACTTTGCAGCCGCTATGCAAACAATAAGAAGATTTTCATTGATGCTCCTTGCCGTCGTTGCGTGTTTGTTGGCTCAGGCACAGCAGACCATCTGTGTGCACGGACAGCAGGGATGCCAGTTGTTCGATATTCGAAACATTGAGGAAATGGGTGTATGCCATGACACGCTCTCAGCCAACGTGGCTGCACTTCAGCTGGCGGTGCCGTTCGACAGCATTTCCTTCTGCGACGCTTCCGTGACAGGCATGCGTGTGGGGTGGTGGGGTGACCTTGCCGAAGGCCCTTCTTCCTGCTACTATTGGCCAGACAGCACGAATATCCCTAACGTAAAGATGACTGCCGAAGGGGACCTCTCCACCTCCGTCATGGCCCTTGTGCGCCACGACCGCAGCCAAGAACCGCGCCGCGTGGGCCGTAAGTGGCGCTATACCACCGGCACGCTCACGGGCCGCCACCGCTTCCGCCTGAGTTGCTTCGACGCTTCTTGCTACGAGCACTACACAATGTGCGAACTCGACGTCGACGATAGAAGCCTGTTCGACATGAGCCAGATGTTCATGGGCAAGCCCAGCCGCGTGGTGAGCCGTTCGCTGAACTATTGGCACCTGCCCTCGGCAGTCACGACGATGCCCTCCGAGCCTGTCTTCGGCCACTTCGACGGCCAGCATTATGAGCTTCCGCTGGTCGATGACTCGCTGACGGTTCTGGTCGACCTGTCTCTAAACTACGATGGCACGGTGATGTGCGACACCATGAAACTCGTCTTCGCCAGCGACACTGCGGCTTGTGAGGCCTTTAAGCAACTGGAGTTGACGGGTGGCGACGACATTTCCCTGTTCTATTATAGTGATACCATCTATATTATTGAGCAATTTACGGCTACCATCGACGAGGTGAAACGGTGGTTGGTGCGCTTCGACCTCGACCTCTACAAACCCTTATTCCTCCGTGATGACGAATGAAATACTCTGCCCCTCTTAGGTCTCTTGCCCCTTCCTTCTTGCCCCTTGCCCCTTTTAGGCCCCTTGCCCCTTTTAGGCCCCTTGCCCTTCTCTTGCTCTTTCTCCTGACAGCCTGTTCGGGCAACAAGGCCGAGCACTACTATCAGGAGGCACTGGCTTTGGCCGACGAGGGCGACGCGCCACAGGCTCTCGAGCACTTCCGCATGGCCGCCGACCATTCCCCGTCCGACACGCTGCTCGTTGCCATCTACAGCGATATGGGGCAGCTGCTCTTTGCCGAGGGATTGCAGGAGGATGCGCTGGCGGCTTTCAGCAAGGCCTACGAGGTGGATGTCCGCTTGGGCGACACCCTTGGCATGGCTTGCG
>JAFWQE010000199.1 GCA_017509155.1 Prevotella sp. | reverse complement strand
TCCCAGAAACCTCCCCCAACCCCTCCGAAGGAGGGGAGTTCAGAGGAACCTCCCCCCTGCCCCTCCGAAGGAGGGGAGTTCAGAGGAACCTCCCCCGACCCCTCCGAAGGAGGGGAGTTCAGAGGCGCTGATTTTGAGACCTCCCCCTGCCCCTCAGAGACCTCCCCCAACCCCTCCTGTTTAGGAGGGGAGTTCAGAGGCGCCGACCCCTTTTCAGTTCTTTTGCAATCACTCATAGCACAAAGTCATTAAAAAAACTCACCCATGGAAACCTCCCCCAGCCCGGGAGCCCAGTGGCGCAGACGTCTGCCCGGTAGGCCTCCCCTCCTTCGGAGGGGTCGGGGGAGGTTCCTCCCTCCCTCCCGGCGGGGCAGGGGTGGGTGTTAGGGTTGTTTTTTTTTACGGCTCCACATCATCCTGCTCCGCCTCTTCCTCCTTCTTCTTCTCGTAGGCGTCCCCCGCAATCTTGGTGTTGATGTCGGCAAAGGCGTAGCGCTGCATGAGGCCAGAGGACTTCAGGTTGATGTCGTCGCGCTTCGACTTGTTGGGCGAGAAGCGCAGGTAGCAGTCGGTGATGTGCTTGGCGGCGTTGAATTCCGACACCGAGTCGGTGCCCTCAGAGTGGAGCTCCAGGTAGAAGGTGCCCATCTCGCCGAACTTCACCGTGTAGCCCTCGCCGAGTTTCTCCAGGATGCAGTCGAGCAGTTTCATACCCACGCCCACGCAGACATCCTCGGTGTACACCGACCCATGCGTCGCCACGTGCCGGCAGAGCTGCTTCCACGACATGTTGCCGATGCGCGCCGCGTGGGCGAACCACTTGCCGTTCGACTTGGAATTCGCAATCTTGTTCTGCGTCAGTTTGTAAAATACAGACATTTCTCGTTTCCTTTCTTTTTAATTGGTTTAACATCGTTTTCCTTGTTGCGAAACATCGTTCTCCCGTCGCCATTTCTCCGGAACCATGTCGCCAGAATCCCTCCGTTTCACAGTGCAAAGTTACCAAGAAATCGCCCTGTAGCCAAAAATCGCCCCCTTATAACTCGTAAAAATCTGTTAACAATATTCTGCCTGCCTGTTAAAAAGTGTTTAGTCGTGGACTGACACGGACTGCACGCTTAGAAACGTAAATCTACATAAATATCACATGAATGCTGCGCAAAAGATTAATGATAGATTTACGACGATTTACGTTAAAAACACTGTCAACCAAATTAGTGAAGTAGTCAACAGTGCTCAGGCGAGGCAGTCAACCAAATCAGTACGGGTAGAAGCCATCTGTGCCTTTGTGACATGTGATTTTGTGACATTAAGCCCCTCGAGAAAGTGCAGAATGGTATAAATAAAATTATTATTATATTATATATAATATAATAATAAAATTCCACTCCGACTTTTTTCGCATATCATGAACCCCCTTAATGTCACAAAATCACAAGTCACAAAGTAACACTTCCTAAAAAGTTGAATGATTTTTTACCTTACCCCTGCCATGGGTTGAATGCATGTTTGATACCTTAATCCCTATCCCTGGCAGAAGCTGAATGATTCTCTCTAACCCTTGCTTTTTGTTGAATAGGCTCCGCGGAAAGCATCTGTGCCTTTGTGACATGTGATTTTGTGACATTAAGCCCCTCGAGACAGACGACGAATTGTTATCGAGTAAGAATGAACGACGCGCAACCCCTGTTCGATGGAGGTGCGCGTCGTGCGTTGTGTTTGATATGGGGGACGTTGTCAGTTGGCTGATGCCAGAGAGATGTAGAACAGGTGTCCCTCGCCCTCTCCTCGTGTAATGGTGTGGTCGCCAGCGGCCAGGCTTACGGTTGTAATCTGTGAGCCGTCAGCCTGTGTGGTGGCAGCGGCGGCGGTTTCATCAACCACAAGCGGTTTGCTGGAACTGCCGAGGATGAGCGTCATGGTCATGGGTTGGTCGATGGTGAATGCCACCTTCGTGGCTTTCTCCACTTTGAGGCAATAGGTGTAGGTAGTGCCATTGACAGTGACCGACCCCTTGCTGTTGGAGTAAGACGCAGTACCACCGTCCTTTGTGACTACGAATGCGTCGTTTGATGGTGCCTTGTTCTGGAAGTGACATGTGACGTCGCCCGTGATGGTGGAGCCTGATTCACCGCCACCGGTCTCGCCGCCACCGGTCTCTCCGCCGCCAGTGTTGCCACCCTCGCCGCCTTCACCGGTGCCAGAGCCTTGCTCGCCGCTGGTGGCATTCTCGTCGCCGAAAATGCCTACGAGTGCCGACTTGTAGTTGGTGATGGCGGCCTTGAGCGGCTCGTTGACCTCATGAGAGGTGTCGTCCTTCGAGTTGTCGAATGTCCACTGGAAGTCGCCGTGGTTGATGCGTCCTGCTCCGAGCCAGCCCGTCACTATCGTGGGCACGTCTTCTGCGGCATCGGGGGTGTAGGAATAGATGAGACTGGGATTGGTGTCGAAGTTGTCATAGCTGCGACCTCCCTTTGCTGCCACGACGGCGGCAGGCACCTGTGCATCGCGCGAGCTCACCTCGTAGGCGTCGAACTGGGTCTTGTTCTGCTGATAGGTGACATAGCGGGTCTGGCCCACCATGTAGTTTGCGAAGGCCTTGATCATGCCGCCATCTTCGCCACTGAAGGTGCCACCGGGGTCGGAATAGACGTCGGAGCCTTGCTGGGAGATGAGCATGGGGTACTTGCAGTTGCGGAAGTAGTTGCCCTCAACGAAGGCATTGCTCTTGTAGGCTGAGCCCACACCGTATTTTGCCACTCCGTCGAAGTAGTTGTTGTACACGTGCACGCTCATGGTGCGGATGCGTGGATGGCGCGAGTCGGAGTGGTCGAACCAGTTGTGGTGGTAGGTTATCCAGTTCGGACCAGACTCGCTCTTCATGCCGCAGAGCGAAGCCTTGCCCGAGTCCCAGAGGTGGTTGTAGGCGACGGTAATGTAGCGCGAGTCGCCCTTGATGTCGATGGTGCCGTCGCCTTTCTTCTGGTCTGCGTCGCTGCCAGGCTGACCATAGAACACGTCGAGGTTGTGCACCCACAGGTGTTCGTTGTCGGTGTCAATGCTGATGGCATCGTCCATGCAGAGCATGTTGGCGAAGTTGCGCAGCTCTACGCTGGCGCAGTTGCGGATGAGGAAGCCAAATCCGGTGATGGTGGCATCGTCGCCAATGCCCTCGAGCGTGATGTTCATTTTTGAGTAGGCGGACTTGCCCTTGATCTGTATTCCTTCAGCTGAGCTTCCAAAGCTATCGACGTCGGTAGCGGAAATGGTGCCTACGATGCGAATGGCGAGGGGGCGTGTCTCATATCCTTTCTGGAAGCCGTAAATAATGTTCTGCAGCCCGGTAAAGGTCTCTTCCTTGCTGCTGCTGGTCTTGATGGACAGCTGAACGGTCTTGGCCGTGTTCTTGGTGACGTAGATGACGCGGGCGTTGGCCTTGAGCGTGCCGTCGTTGTTGTAGGCTCCAATGCCTTCGGTCACACCGAAATGGGCATAGCCGCTACGGTCGTAGGCTTTCACCTCAATGGTGCGGGCGGTGTTCTCGGCAGAGGTCATCTCGTTGCCCTCGGCATCGACGGGCACGACGCGCAGCATGTAGGCATTGCCGGGTTTGAGGCCGACGGCATCGGCACGGCCGTAGTCGCCGTAGTTGCGAACGAGCTGGTCGTCGAGGCGAGTGAACTCGTCATACTGTCCACCTTTCACATAGACATGATAGGAGCTGGCACCGCTGAAGGGCAGGAACTTGACATAGGCGGTCTCGAGCCATCCCTTAGCCTCGGTGATCTGCACCTTGGCGTCTTCGTTCTCATAGACGGCGCTGCCTCCGGTGTCGGCCTTCGTGAATGCCATCTCATTGGCCTTGACAACAACGTCGCCCTGCTCGTGATGGAGCGTGAGCTTGTTGTGGCTGATGTCGACGCTACGGAGCGATTCGGTGTTGTAGTATTTCGTTCCTTCGTCGGTGGTGATGACCATCTGATTGTGGAGCGAAGAGGGTGCGGTGGAATAGTCGGTTGTGATGGGCAGTTCGGGCTCTTCCTCGTTGCCGCCTTCCTCACTTTCGTTGTCGGTGATGCTGAGGGTATAGAGGTACATGCCACCCGTGAAGGTGAGGGTGATGTCGCCGGCGGTCGTTACGACACCGACGTTCTCAACGGCACCGTCATCTAAGGTATTGAACGAACCTGACTTGGGCGTTACATTGTCGGACACGTTGATGGCGCGGGCTTCGGACGATGATGATGATGTCTTGGCACTCACGGTGATGACCTTGCCTGCCTCGACGTTGGGTATGACAATCGTTACCGAGGAATTCACCCAGAGGCGTTTGTTCTTCGGGTCGATGCGGAAATTGCCGTTGGCTCCCGTTGCTGCGGGAGAGGTGACGAGCAGTCCTTTGGTGATATCGAGCACGCTTCCGTTGGCCGTGAGCTCGGCATTCTGCCATGCGGTCTGCAGGTGGTAGCGCTGGTTCTTATCCGTGTTCTCGTAATACCAGGTCTCAGTGTCGGCGTTCAGCAGGCTGCGGTCGGCAGAGCTGACTGTCGTGAAGTCGAGGTCTATATTCTGGGCCTTGATGCCAAGCAATGTGGCAAGGAAGAGCAGTGACAGCGTAATTCTTTTCATAACGGTATTCCTTTCCTATTTCTTGATGAATTTAACGACTTTCTTGCCAGCACGCAACAGATAGACGCCAGCAGGCTGATGGCTCATGTCGATGGTGACCTCATGTCCTTTCGACACGGTGCGTGCCACCTCCTGGCCATTGGAATTGAACACTGACAAGGCCGCATTCTCGTCGAGCTGGGCCACACGGAGCAGGTTTCCTTCGACCACGGCGCCAAGCACGAAGGTCTGGGGGGAGTCAATGACCGTTGAGACACCATCGGGGAAGATGATGTTCACAAGCGACATGTCGGTGGTGGCAGTGGTGCCATCGGAGAAATGGAGCGTCAGCTGACTGCCTTCGAACGTGAGGCTGACAGCGGTGCGGTCGATGGGGTTTCCATTGATTGTTATCTGCTGCCCGCCATCGGCCATTGCGCACAGGCTGAGGGCTGACGACAACAAGATGGTAAATAGTCTTTTCCTTTTCATTTTTATTGATTTGATAGTTTGTTTGATAATTCGGTGCAAATGTACGAAATATTTACAATAACCGATTTAACGAACCTTGATAATCATACGCAAACGTTATCGTGATGGGGCTCACTATAAAGAAGTGAGAAGTGAGAAGTGAGAGGTGAGAAGTGAGAGGTGAGAGGATACTTCTTCCGCTTCCTATCTCACTTGTCACTTATCACTTATCACTTATCACTTTTAACCAATCACCTTGAATCGTGCGAACTTCAGCAAGAGCTGCTTGGTGCCGGTGTGCTGGAACTCTACGGTGGCCTTGGTGTTCTCGCCGCTGCCCTCCACCTTGAGCACACGACCTACGCCAAAGCGTTCATGCTCAATGACGTTGCCCTCCTGGAGCGAAGGCTTGCCTGAGGCTGACGACGGGGACTTGCCAGCATTTGGAGAGACGACGTCGGACACGCGCCTGAGATTGCCTCTGGCGGCAGACAGCGTACGACGGAAGCTGGGCGAGAAGGGGTCGGCGGGGTTCTCCACACGATGAGGCACGGCTCGCGGCTTGGGGTCGGCGCGAAACTGAGTGGCCACGGGACGTGAGTTCTGGTAAGACGAAGAGCGGTTGCCGGTGTGAGGATTGAAGAATCCCCCACCCTCCTGCTCCATGCTGTTATCCACCTTGAGCAGTTGTGGGTCGATGTCGTAGATGAAACGGCTGGGGGTGTCGTAGTCCATCTTGCCGTATCGCCAGCGGTTTTTCGCACATGTGAGGATGCAATGGCGCTCGGCACGCGTGATGGCCACGTAGAGCAGACGGCGCTCTTCTTCCAGCTCGCGCTTGCTGCCCATGCTCAGAGGGCTCGGGAAGATGTTCTCTTCGAGACCAACGACGAAGACCGTGGGGAACTCAAGGCCTTTGGCACTATGAATGGTCATCAGCACCACACGCGGTATGTCTTTCCCGTCATCGCTGTCGAGGTCGGTCAGGAGCGACACCTCTTGCAGATAGTCTACCAAACGCGTCTCTTGCTCACGGCCTTCCTCCTTGCGTGTCTCCACGAACTCCTGCACACCCGAAAGAAACTCCTCAAGGTTCTCCTGACGAGAAATGGCCTCCTGGGTGGTCTCACTGTACAAGTCCTGACTGATGCCGCTCTCCCTGATGACGCACTCGCTGAGGTCGTAGGCATTGAGCGTCTCCGTCTTTTCCGAGAAACCGTCGATGAGTTGACGGAAAGCCTCCAGCTTGGTAAGTGTGCCCTTGTTGGCCTGAAGACCATAGGTGCCAGGATTGCACACCACCTCCCACAAGCTGACGCCGTGGAGCGATGCTGAGGCCATGATTCTTCCAACGGTGGTGTCGCCTATTCCCCTGGCAGGATAGTTGATGATTCGCTTCAGGGCTTCCTCGTCGTCGTGGTTGACCACAAGGCGGAAATAGGCAATGACATCTTTGATTTCCTTGCGCTGGTAGAAGCTCATTCCCCCATAGATGCGATAGGGAATGCCCTCCTTGTGCATCTCCTCCTCAAAGCTGCGGCTCTGGGCATTGGTGCGGTAGAGAATGGCGAAATCGCTATATTCGCATTTCTCCTGGCGCCGTATGCGCTGAATGTCCTTGCACACGATGGTGGCTTCCTCCTTGTCGCTATAGGCATGTTTGAGCTGGAGCAAGTCGCCCTCGTTATTCTGGCTGAACACGTTCTTGGGTATCTGGCGTTCGTTCTTCTTGATAAGGCTGTTGGCGGCCTGAACGATGCGTTGTGTGCTACGATAGTTTTGCTCGAGCTTGAACAGACGGGCATCGTCATAGAGTTGCTGGAAGTCGAGAATGTTGTCGATGTTGGCACCGCGGAAACCATAGATGCTCTGGGCATCATCGCCCACCACACAGACGCGACGCGACTCGCTCGTGAGTTGCCAGACAATTTTCTGCTGGACGGAGTTCGTGTCCTGATACTCGTCGACCAGCACATATTGGAATCGCTGAGCATATTTCCTTCGGATGTCCTCGTTGTTTTGGAACAACTGATGGGTGAGTATCAGCAAGTCGTCGAAGTCCATGGCGTTGGCTTGCCTGAGCCTCGACGTGTACATGTTATATATCTGGCTCACGGCAGGCATGCGTGTCTCCTGGTCGCGCTGGAGTGCGGCCTTGTCAATGGCATAGAGGTCCGACGTGATCAGGTGGTTCTTGGCCATGCTGATGCGGTTGTGCACGGTGGCCGGCTTATACACCTTGTCGTCGAGCTTCATCTCTTTGACGATGCTCCTGATGAGCGAACGGCTGTCGGTCTCGTCGTAGATGGTATAGTTGGAGGTGTAGCCAATGTGGGCGGCTTCCACCCTGAGTATTCTTGAGAAAATGCTATGGAAGGTGCCCATCTGAAGATAGCGCGCCTGCTCCTGACCAACAAGGGTGGCTATTCTTGACTTCATCTCGCGTGCAGCCTTGTTGGTGAATGTAAGCGCCAGGATGTTCCACGGTTTCATGCCCATCTGAAGCAGATAGGCAATCTTGTAGGTAAGCACACGCGTCTTGCCGGAACCCGCACCGGCTATCACCAGCGATGGTCCGTCAATATACTCCACGGCCAGACGCTGGCTTTCATTCAGGTCTTTCTTCAAGTCAATCATAATGCTATTGTCTCCTTCTCATTCCTTTTCATTTACCAATCCTTTTTTCGGTCAGTTCCTGTAGATGCCGCCGTCAACGGTCGAAGGGTCAACGTCTTGCCCTTCCTTTGGCAGGATTGGTATGTATTTCATTTGTTTCATAATGGCAAACTTCCGCCTGACGGTATAGTCGGAAGGGTTTTTCGACGAAAACTTTCGTGGATTGGGTAAGGTTGCGGCAATGAGTGCACAATTGGCCCTTGAAAGCTCGCTGGCTTTACACCCAAAATGTTCCTCGGCTACGGCTTCAACGCCATAGATACCATCGCCCGTCTCAATGCTGTTCAGATAGACCTCCATGATGCGTTGCTTGCTCCAGATGAGCTCAATGAGCACGGTGAAATAGGCTTCAAGTCCTTTCCTCAGCCATGTGCGCCCAGGCCAGAGGAAAACGTTCTTGGCTGTTTGCTGACTGATGGTGCTGGCGCCGAGCTTGCGGTTTCTTGTCTTGTTGAGTTTTGCGGCCTGCTCAATGGCGTCGAGGTCGAAGCCATGATGCTTGAGAAAGCGCTGGTCTTCGCTGGCCATGACGGCCACAGGCATGCTCGACGACATCTTGTCGAGCGATACCCAATGGTGTTTCATCTTCAGTTCCTTGCCCTCCTTCACCTGCTCGACGCTACGGATGACCATCAGCGGTGTAATGAAAACGGGAACGAACCGATAGACGACAACAGAAAGAATGGTGGAGACAAAGAATGCCACCACCATCCATTTAAATAATTTCAGAATAAACTTCACTCTGTTGGGCTAATGCTTACTGAAGAGTACCGTTGTTAGCAGCGTTGATCATTGCCTCGCTTGCATACATGTAAACCTCAACACGACGGTTCTGCTGACGGCCGGCAGCTGTAGCGTTGTCGGCAACGGGGCTTGTGCTACCCATGCCCTGCACGCTCTTAATCTGAGCGTTGGACACACCACAGTTCATCAGATAGCTCGACACGCTCTGAGCACGGTTCTGCGACAGCGGGTTGTTCACGGCGTCGCTACCAGTGCTGTCGGTATGGCCGATGATAGCCACCGAGCAGTCGGTGTTGCGCTTCAGCAGGTTAGCAAAGTTGCTGAGCTCGCCCTTAGAAGCATTGTTGAGAGCATACTTGCCAGTCTGGAACAGAAGACCAGAGTCGAAAGTCACCTTCACGGCCTGCAGACCATTGGCGTCGGTAACGGTCTGAACAGTAGCGTTAGCCAGCTCGGCCTCGGCCTGAGCCTTCACCTTATCCATGTGCTTGCCAATGAGCGTACCTGCGGTTGCACCTACAGCACCACCAACAGCAGCGCCAACGGCAGTATTGCCGGCGAGCTTGCCAACCACTGCACCAAGGATTGCACCTGCACCTGTGCCGAGCAGAGCGCCCGTACCAGTCTTGGTAGAACAACTACCGAAAACCAATGCTACACTCATAATGAGTGCCATAAACTTTGTTTTCTTCATACTTAAGTGTTTTTAAATTAAACAAAATATAACTTCGATTTTTCTATTCAGATGAATGACGGTCCTTTTCGTTTAACCGTTCTCGGGGCAAAATTACAATATTTTTTTTGATTTGCAAGTCTTTTAGCATAATTTTAGACAAATAGGCCGTCAGAAAATGAAATGTGAGGGTGTATTGTTAAAAAAATGCCGATTTCATCAAGAATATCGCCACACATCTTTGAGAATTGCAAAAAAAACACTATCTTTGCCCAAGCAAATTTCTAACTTAAAGCAAAGACTTATGACACAAAAGAATCTTTTTCAGTGGTTGCTGGCCATGCTGGCCTTGCTTCCCTTATCAAACGTGATGAATGCTCAGGGCACTTCTGGGAGACTTGAACTGGTGGTGAGTAATGAAAAGGACTTCATCAACGCCCTCGGCAATGAGCGCACCATTATCCTTCGCGAAGGAACCCATCTGAACCTATCGAAGGTGCTCGAAGACAAGAGCTTGTTCGTTCAGCCTGGACGTGCTTTCCTGGAAGATGCCGCGAATAGGCCTAAGAAAGCTTCGTCGATGATCATCAGCGAGGCTATTTTCGATGGCAGACAGCTCACGCTTACCGAATTCCACGACCTGACCATCCGTGGCGAGCGCGATTGTCAGATAGTGGTGGAGCCTCGCTACGCATTCGTCCTTAGTTTCATCAATTGCCGTAACATCAGCATTGAGTGCCTCACACTGGGACACACCGAGGAAGGCTATTGTATGGGAGGAGTCGTGGGACTTATCGGTTGCGACATCGTAACCATCGAGAGCTGCGACATGTACGGTTGTGGCACCTATGGCATCGAGGCCGAGACTTCACAGGTGCTTCGCGTTTTCCGTAGCATCATCCGCGACTGCTCGTATGGGATCATGGTTCTCAGAGACATTCAAGACGCTATTTTCATCAATTGCGACTTCTACCGCAATCGCGAGTTTGGATTGTTGAACGTCTATGAGAATTGCCGACAGATTCATTTCGACGATTGCCGTTTTGCGCAGAACAAGGGACTGCTCTTCAATCTTGAGACAGAGGTAGAGTTCTATAACTGCGAAGTACACCACACAGGAGAAATCGGCGAACTTGAAGACTACAACCAGGGACCGAGCATCGAAGTCCTGATTGACGACAATCCTTTGCCCGAGAAGAACATAGGACCAAGAGGGGCTATACAATAGAGAGGTAAGAGGTGAGAGGTAAGAGGTAAGGGGTGTGAGAAATGGGATTACCTGCTTGTTGAAGTATCGTCTGATTCCTATAACTCCTAAAACTCCATAAATTAGAAGCTAGAAGAGAGACAAGGAGAGGTCTACGTTGTTGGTGGGCTTCTCCTCTTCTTTTTCGTCGTCGGAGAACTTCAGCTTGAGTTGCTGCGATTCAGCCGACCTTGGATTCAACCTGTAGATACCCCTTTTGCCAACGTTCTCAATGAGTGAATCGGTATTGCGAGAGTTCTTCAACAAAAAGTTCTGCACATAACGGTGAACATCCTCGAAATCAATGGTTTCGAAGAAACTGTTTGAGTCGTTGAACACATGTCTTGAAATCTTCATGACGCTCAAACCATTGTTGCCTGCTTCAGCAAGGAAGCGCAGTATCTTTTCGTCGTAGTTCAATATGAATTCTATGGTTTATTCGTTTCGCGTTTGTCAGTTCTACAAGCCGTCATCACTCATTACCAAAATAAAAAAGAAAAGGCCGGAGTGCATTAGCATCCAGCCCTTCCCTATTGTTTCAAAGGTACTTCTTGTTCGCGTAAGACTCAAAATCGCATTTGGTCTTTTCGCCGACCATCAAGTACCTACTACCTATTAAAGATTAAGCCAAAACAATCTTGCCTTCAGCGTCCTTGATCTTGCCTTCCTTGAGCAACCATCCGGCGCCGAGGATTACTTCCTCATTGCTGATCTTGGCGGCCTTGGCGATTTCAGCTACGCTCAGTGCAGTGTTAGCAGCGGCGAGTGCATTGTAAACATCACCAGCCTTGAAACCTGCGTTCTCTGCGTTGACCACGATGGCTGCCTTCTTTGTAGCAGTCTTCTTCACTGTTTCCTTCTTCTCAGCGGCAGCCTTCTTCGTTGTTGTAGCTGCCTTTGTTGCTTTCTTTTCTGCCATTTTGAATTGAATTTTAATCCTGATTGAACCTTTTTCAACCTTGTTTGTTTATTTTTACGATGCAAAAGTACTATTTTTGCAGCAAACGGTTACACGCGAAAGACTGAAAATCAATATTTTATGCGTATTTCTTGACATAAGTCAAAGTGCGTGTGCACGCAAACGGGCTGTCTGAGGCTATAAATGGCAACTTCGTGAAGGAACGATGATGAAGTGTTCAGGCCTTGAGGTCGAGCTTCAGCTGCAATTCATCAAGCTGTGCGGGGTCGAGCTCGCCTGGAGCATCGAGCATGACGTCGCGGCCAGAATTGTTCTTCGGGAAGGCGATGCAGTCGCGAATGCTGTCGAGTCCTGCCATGATGCTGACAAAACGGTCGAGACCGAATGCAAGTCCTGCGTGAGGCGGTGCTCCGTATTTGAATGCGTTGATGAGGAAACCAAACTGTGCCATGGCGCGCTCGGGTGTGAAGCCAAGAATGTCGAACATCTTAGCCTGAAGCTTGCCGTCGTGAATACGAAGAGAGCCGCCGCCCAGCTCCACACCGTTGCACACGAAGTCGTAGGCTTTGGCGCGCACCTGTTCGGGGTGTTCATCGAGCAAAGGAATGTCGTCGGGATTGGGCATCGTGAACGGATGGTGTGTGGCCATGAGTCGCTGCTCTTCATCACTCCACTCAAAGAGCGGGAAGTCGACAATCCACAGGCATTCAAAGCGATTCTTGTCGCGCAAGCCCAGACGCTCACCCATTTCCAGACGAAGGGCACACAGCTGGATGCGTGTCTTGTTGGGCTGGTCGCCGCTGAGGATGAGCACAAGGTCACCGTCTTTGGCTCCCATCTTCTCCTTTAGTTCGGCCCACACCTCGGGTCCGTAGAATTTGTCTACCGAACTCTTCACGGTGCCGTCTTCATTGTATTTCACGTAGACAAGTCCTTTGGCTCCCACCTGCTGGCTCTTCACGAAGTCGGTAAGCTGGTCGAGCTGCTTGCGGGTGTATGAAGCGCATCCCGGCACGCAGATGCCACCAATGTAGGCTGCATCGTCAAACACGGCGAAGGTGCCTTTCTTCAGCACGTCCATCAGCTCTACGAACTCCATGCCGAAACGCAGGTCGGGTTTGTCGGAGCCATATTTCTTCATGGCTTCGTGCCAGGTCATCTTGCGCAACTTGGCGGGCAATTCAATGCCACGCACCTCCTTGAACAGATGGCGGGCCATGTCCTCAAAGAGATCGGTCACATCGTCTTGGTCTACGAACGACATTTCGCAATCTATCTGAGTGAACTCGGGCTGACGGTCGGCACGCAGGTCTTCGTCGCGGAAGCACTTGGCTATCTGGAAGTAGCGGTCGAATCCGCTCACCATGAGCAGCTGCTTAAGGGTCTGCGGACTCTGAGGCAAGGCATAGAACTGACCAGGATTCATGCGCGAAGGCACAACAAAGTCGCGTGCGCCCTCAGGAGTCGAGCCAATCAATATTGGGGTTTCTACTTCAATGAAGTCTCTGGCATCGAGGAAGTTGCGAATGAGAATGGTCATGCGGTGGCGCAGTTCCAGATTCTTACGCACAACGGCGCGACGAAGGTCTAGATAGCGGTATTTCATGCGCAGGTCGTCGCCTCCGTCGGTCTTGTCTTCAATGGTGAAAGGAGGTGTGAGGCTTTCGCTGAGCACGTTGAGCTCACGGGCCATGATCTCGATGTCGCCCGTAGGCATCTTGGCGTTCTTGGCCTGACGCTCACTCACCAAGCCCTTTATCTGGACGCAGAATTCTCGTCCCAGCTTGTTGGCCCTGGCACAGAGCTCTGCATTTTGTCCTTCGTCGAAAACAATCTGGGTAATGCCATAGCGGTCGCGAACGTCGACAAACGTCATACCGCCCATTTTTCTGGTGCGCTGCACCCACCCGGCCAACGTCACTTCGCGGCCTTTGTCCTGGAGTCTGAGTTCTCCACAAGTGTTCGTTCTATACATATATTCTCTATGTTTATGCAAATTTAAATGCAAAGGTACAAAGAAGCACTGAAACGACAAAACAAATTCAGTTTTTTGTTCAAATAATTCAAGTTATTGGTTATTTGTCGGATAGCATCCGACTTAAATATCAAGAAGTAATGGCTTAGAAAAAAAGCGGAAGGTTCCGGTGGAGTCCGCGTCAGTATTTTGCAAAAAAAACGCCAAGAAAACTACTTTTTGTTGGCAGAAAAAGTGAATTCTTTTGCCGTTCTTTTTCTAAGGCCTCATTTTTTAATAGTATTTTTCGTTTGCACGAAAATATTGTTTGGCGATTACAAAAATTCTTTGTACCTTTGCACAATATTTTGTTTTTCGAAAGAAAACCACCATTTAAGTAAGGTTGAAAGATTAGAATAAGGATTAAAAAACAGATATGGATAAGAACACGATTACAGGATTTATCCTGATTGCTGCCGTACTGATAGGCTTCAGCTGGTGGCAACAGCCATCTGCCGAGGAGCAAGAGGCCATGCGGGTGCAGGACTCGTTGAATCAGGTTGCCCAGAAGAAGGCCGAAGAGCAGCAGAAAATGGCTGCACTGGCCAGCGAGAA
This sequence comes from Prevotella sp., assembly GCA_017509155.1. GTDB lineage: Bacteria > Bacteroidota > Bacteroidia > Bacteroidales > Bacteroidaceae > Prevotella. The sequence continues at coordinate 15,231 of JAFWQE010000199.1, read as the reverse complement.
CAAGCGGAAGAAAGCCCTCGAGGAGGCTCAGCAGGACACCACCGCCCTTTTTCACAATGCCCTGAAAGGCACTGCCAGCAAGGTGGTGCTGAAGAACGAGAAGGTGGAGATTACGCTGAACACCAAAGGCGGCACTGTGGAGAAAGCCGTGGTGAAGGGTTTCAAGGACCGCAATGGAAACAAAGATGTCACTCTCTTCGACGAGAAACAGCATCAGCTGAAGTTCATGATGGCCGGAAAGACAGAGAACATCATCACTACCGATTTGTTCTTCACGCCATCGAATGTCACCGACAGTACTGTTACCATGACCGCGTCGGCTGGCGAAGGCAAGCAGCTGGTCATGACCTACAAGCTGGTTAAAGACTATCTGATGCACATGTCGCTCCGTGCGGAAGGCATGGCCGGCTTGTTCGCACCCAACTACCAGACGATGGACGTGGAATGGACTGAAGCATGTCGCCAGCAGGAAAAAGGATTCTCGTTTGAGAACCAACGCTCGGCACTCACCTACCATTTCACCGACGGAGGAACCGACTACCTGAACGAGATGAAGGACAAGCGTGACGAGCCCGTGGAAGAAGCCATCGACTGGGTAGCCTTCAAGAACCAGTACTTCTCGGCGGTGTTCATGGCCAGAGACGACTTTGCGCCCAATGCGCTGATGACATCTCTTCCTCAGCAGAAAGAAAGCCAGATACTGAAACAATATGGAGCCAAGCTGAAGACGGCGTTCGACCCATCGGGACAGAGACCGTCGGAATTTGAGTTCTACTATGGCCCCAACGACTTCCGGTTGTTGCAGGACATCGAGAAACAAAGCACACTTGGCAAAGACCTGCAACTGGAGCGTCTGGTGTACCTCGGATGGCCTCTCATACGCATCATCAACCGATGGTTCACGCTCTACGTGTTTGACTGGCTCACCAAGTTTGGTCTCAACATGGGCATCGTTCTCATCCTCATCACCATGCTGCTGAAGTTCATCACCTTCCCGTTGGTGAAGAAAAGCTACATGAGTTCGGCCAAGATGCGCGTGCTGAAGCCCAAACTCGACGAGGCCACCAAGCAATACGACAAGCCCGAAGACCAGATGCAGAAGCAGCAGGCCATGATGTCGATGTATGCGAAATACGGCGTCAGTCCGCTCAGCGGTTGCCTGCCCATGCTCATTCAGATGCCCATCTGGATTGCCATGTTCAACTATGTGCCTAACGCCATTCAGCTGCGTGGCGAGAGCTTCCTGTGGATGAACGACCTGAGCACCTACGACCCAATACTGGAATGGGGCAAGGACATCTGGCTCATCGGTGACCACCTGTCGCTCACATGTATCCTCTTCTGCGTGGCCAACGTGCTCTACTCGGTGATGACCATGCGCCAGCAGAAAGACCAGATGGTAGGTCAGCAGGCAGAGCAGATGAAGATGATGCAATGGATGATGTTCCTCATGCCGGTCATGTTCTTCTTCATGTTCAACGAGTATTCCTCCGGCCTTAACTTCTACTACTTCATATCTCTCTTCTTCAGCGCCGCCATCATGTGGGTGCTCCGAAAGACCACCAACGACGAGAAGTTGCTGGCCATTCTGGAAGCTCGCTATAAGGAGAACCAGAAGAACCCGAAGAAAAGCGGTGGTATGGCCGCACGCATCGAGGCCATGCAAAAGCAGGTAGAGGAATTGCAGAAGGAGCGGATGAACCGGCTGAACAAATAAATAACTTACACAAGCACAATGATGAAAATAGGTTTCGACAACGACAAGTATCTGAAGATTCAGTCTGAGCACATCAAGGAGCGCATTGCCCAGTTCGACGGAAAACTCTACATGGAGATGGGCGGAAAGCTTTTCGACGACCACCATGCATCGAGGGTGCTTCCCGGGTTCAAGCCCGACAGCAAGCTTCGAATGCTAGGCCAGCTGAAAGAAAGCATCGAGATCATTATCGTGGTAAGTGCCGAGGACATTGAGAGAAACAAGATACGTGCCGACCTTGGCATTACCTACGATGAAGACGTGCTCCGTTTGCGCGATGAGTTCATGAAGCGCGACTTCATGGTTGGCTCAGTAGTGATTACCCACTACAATGGCCAGCGTACTGCCGACCAGTTCCGCCATCGTCTGGAGCGCATGGGCATCAAGTCATATATCCACTACCCCATCGACGGCTACCCACATAATGTGGAACTCATTGCGAGCGATGATGGGTTCGGCAAAAACGACTATGTGGAGACCACGCGCGAACTAGTCATCGTCACGGCTCCCGGACCTGGTAGCGGAAAGATGGCTACATGCCTTAGTCAGCTCTATAATGAGAACAAGCGAGGCATACGTGCCGGCTACGCAAAGTTTGAGACCTTCCCCGTATGGAACCTGCCGTTGAAGCATCCCGTCAACATCGCATACGAGGCAGCCACGGCCGACCTCGACGACGTGAACATGATTGACCCGTTCCATCTGGAGGCTTACGACAAGATTGCCGTCAACTACAACCGAGACATTGAGATTTTCCCCGTTTTGAACGCACTCTTCGAGGGCATCTACGGCGACAATCCCTACAAGTCGCCCACCGACATGGGAGTGAACATGGTGGGGTTCTGCATCTCTGACGATGAGGTGTGTTGCCAGGCATCGCGCGATGAAATCATTCGCCGTTACTATACCGCCACCAACAAGTTGGTAGACGGTGCCGACAACGAGAATGAGGTGAACAAGATTCTTCTTTTGTTCAACCAAGCCAAGATTACCACCGCTACACGACGTGTCACCGTGGCTGCCAACGAACGCAAGCAACAGACGGGCCACACATCGGCTGCCATGGAACTGGCCGACGGAAAGATCATCACCGCGAAATCGAGTCCGCTGCTCGGATGTAGCGCCGCATTGTTGCTCAACGTAACCAAAGAGCTGGCAGGCATCGACCACGATGTGAAGCTCATTCCGCAAAGCATGATTGAACCGATACAGAAGACAAAAATAGAGTATCTCGGAGGAAAGAACCCACGTTTGCACACCGACGAGGTGCTGGTGGCCATTTCCGTTCTCTCTCAACACGACGACAACTGCCGCAGAGCACTGGAACAACTACCTCTGCTCAGAGGCTGCCAGGTGCATAGTACGGTCATGCTTAGCGAAGTTGACCGCAAGATATTCAAGAAACTCGGATGCGGGCTCACATGTGACCCCGTCAAGAAGAAATAACCTTAACATTTATTGACCGATGAAAAGAATAGCAACCATCATTATCTCCGCACTTGTCTTACAAGCAAGCGGGACCATTAAAGCACAACAGGACATGGGACGCCCCATAGGAAAAAGCAACATCCAACTGAGCAGCGACCTGATGACACCCGAGGCCCTTTGGGCAATGGGACGAATCAGTGCCTATGCGCCATCGGCCAATGGCCAGAAGATCGTGTATCAGGTGGGCTATTACAGCGTGAAGGAAAACAAGAGCCATCATGTGCTCTACATCATGAATGCCGATGGAACTGGTCAGACACTTCTCACCAAGTCGGCAAAGAACGAAACCGACCCGTCGTGGCTCAACGATGGCCGCATAGCATTTCTGAGCGGCGGTGAGATATGGGCGATGAATGCCGATGGAACCGGAAGAAAACAGCTTTCAAACACCGATGGTTGTGTGGAAGGCTACAAGTTCTCCCCCGATGGTCAGAAGGTCATTCTCATAAAAAGCCTGCCCTATCATGGAAGCATCGCCGAAAACCCTGAAGACCTTCCAAAGGCAACTGGAAGGCTCGTCACCGACCTGATGTATCGTCATTGGGACCACTATGTGGAAAGCATTCAGCATCCTTTTGTGGCTGACGTGACGGCCGACGGAATAACAGGTGGTGTTGATATCCTGGAAGGAGAACCTTACGAGTGTCCCATGGAACCATTCGGTGGCATAGAGCAACTCGATTGGAGCGTTGACTCGAAATCCATCGCATATACTTGTCGGAAAAAGACAGGTGTTCTGTATTCCATCTCAACTGATTCCGACATCTTCCTATATAATATAGGAACGCGTACATCTAAAAACTTATGTAAGCCCGAAGGTTACAAGGACCCAGAGATAGACCCCACCAAGACCTTGAAGGCGCAGGCGGTGAATGCTCCCGACAATTTGAAGAACAATCCGGGATACGACCAGAACCCCAAGTTCTCGCCTGATGGCAAATACGTAGCCTGGCTCTCCATGGCTCGCGATGGTTATGAGAGCGACCGTCAGCGCCTGTGTTGCTACGACCTGCAGACCGGCGAGAAAAAGTATCTCACAGAGAGCTTCGACTCTAATGTCGACGATTTTGTGTGGAGCGACAACAAAGACGCATTCATCTACTTCATCGGTGTCTGGCACGCTACCGAGAACCTCTACGCCATCAACTGGAAGGGCGAAGTAAAGCAACTCACCAACGACTGGGCCGACTTCGGAAGCCTTCAGATGTTGAACAACAAGAAGCAGATTGTGGCCGAGCGCCATAGCTACAATGCACCTGCTGACCTCTATATCGTCACGCCCAACTTCAAGAAGCCCGAAAAGACTACCGTCAGCCAGATTACCACAGAGAACAAGCACATTCTCGACCAGTTGGCCAAGGCAAAGATTCAGCAACGATGGGTAAAGACTACCGATGGAAAGGAAATGCTCTACTGGATTATTCTGCCGCCACACTTCGATGAAAACAAGAAGTACCCCACCCTGCTCTTCTGTGAAGGTGGCCCGCAAAGCCCCGTCAGCCAGTTCTGGAGCTATCGCTGGAACTTCATGATTATGGCCGCTCATGGCTATGTCATCATTGCGCCCAACCGCCATGGTCTTCCCGGCTTTGGCTCTGAGTGGTGCGAGGAAATCTCTGGCGACTGGACAGGACAGTGCATGGACGACTATCTGACGGCCATCGACGATGCCGCCACCAACCTGCCTTTCGTCGACAAGGATCGTCTTGGAGCTGTTGGCGCTTCGTTCGGAGGTTTCTCGGTCTACTATCTGGCAGGCCATCACGACAAACGCTTCAAGTGCTTCATCGCTCACGACGGCGCCTTCAATCTCGAAGCCATGTACACCGAGACGGAAGAAAACTGGTTCTCCAACTGGGAGTATGAAGATGCCTACTGGAATAAAGACCGTTCGGCCAATGCCGACAAGACCTACAAGAATTCTCCTCATCTGTTTGTCGACAAGTGGGACACACCCATCCTCTGCATTCACGGAGAGAAGGACTATCGCATCAATGCCACACAAGGCATGTCTGCTTTCAATGCCGCACGAATGAAGGGCATCGAGGCCCAGCTGCTCATCTTCCCCGACGAAAACCATTGGGTGCTGAAACCCCAGAATGGTGTTCTTTGGCAGCGCACCTATTTCAATTGGCTTGACAGGTGGCTGAAACCTTCTAAATAATGACAAAGAAAAATGTCGTAATAACGTTATAACGAAATAACAAACAATCAACATGTCACAAGCAATTCAAAAAACGCTGCGCGATTCAGCGGCTATGCGATGGACGGCACTTCTCTTGCTGGCCCTCGCCATGTTCTGTTCATACATCTTTATGGACATTCTCTCCCCCATCAAGGACCTGATGCTTTCTGAGCGCGGATGGGATTCAACGGCCTTTGGCACCATGCAAGGCTCCGAGGTCTTCCTCAATGTCTTTGTCTTCTTCCTCATCTTTGCAGGCATCATCCTCGATAAGATGGGCGTGCGCTTCACGGCTGTACTCTCGGGTGCCGTCATGCTCATTGGCGCTATCATCAAATGGTATGCCGTCAGTGAGTCGTTCATGGGAAGTGGCCTCGAGACATGGTTCACCAATAACCTTAACTACATACCAGGTTTCGACGAACTTGGCGTAAGCCCCTTCTATGAAGGTATGCCTGCTTCTGCCAAATTTGCCGCATGTGGTTTCATGATCTTCGGATGTGGTTGCGAAATGGCCGGCATCACGGTTTCTCGAGGGATTGTGAAATGGTTTAAGGGCCGCGAAATGGCTTTGGCCATGGGAAGTGAAATGGCATTGGCTCGTCTGGGTGTTGCCACCTGCATGATTTTCTCACCCTTCTTCGCAAAACTCGGCGGCAGCATCAGCGTTACAAGGTCAGTCGCCTTCGGTGTCGTGCTCATGTGCATTGCCTTGATGATGTTTATCGTCTATTTCTTCATGGATAAGAAACTCGATGCTCAGACAGGCGAGGCTGAGGAGAAAGACGACCCCTTCAAGGTTTCAGACATCGGTAAGATTCTCACTGATAGTGGTTTCTGGCTCGTGGCCTTGCTTTGCGTGCTCTACTATTCAGCTATCTTCCCCTTCCAGAAGTATGCCGTCAACATGCTTCAGTGCAACCTTACGCTGACGGCTCCTGCTTCCGACTCGTTCTGGGCAAGTCCCTCTGTAACAATCGTTCAGTATGTTATCATGCTTATTGTCGCAGCCGCAGGTTTTGCCAGCAATTTCCAGAAGAAGGCAAACATCAAGTCTATGCTACTTGGCATTTCCATATTAGCACTTATCACATACTGCTATATGGGCTACATGCGCCAGTCCGCCGAGAGCATCTTTGCCGTGTTCCCACTGCTCGCCGTGCTCATCACCCCGATTCTTGGTAGCTATGTCGACCATAAGGGAAAGGCCGCATCAATGCTCGTACTCGGCTCACTGCTTCTCATTGCTTGCCATCTGACGTTTGCTTTTGTCCTGCCAGCTTTCAGAGGCAATACCATTGGTGGTATCATCATTGCCTATATCACCATCCTTGTGCTGGGTGCATCGTTCTCTTTAGTGCCTGCATCTCTTTGGCCAAGTGTTCCTAAGCTTGTAGAGCCGAAAACCATCGGTTCTGCTTATGCGCTTATCTTCTGGATTCAGAACATTGGTCTCTGGCTGTTCCCATTGCTCATAGGAAAGGTGCTCGACAAGACCAATCCCGACATCGTCAACGGATTGGCCAACCATACCATCACGGCCGAACAGGCAGCTGTCAGCTACGACTACACATGGCCACTTGTCATGCTCGCAAGTCTTGGCGTAGCAGCTCTTCTGTTGGGTCTTCTGCTCAAGGTCGTAGACAAGAAGAAAGGTCTCGGTCTTGAAGAGCCGAACATCAAATAAATGAAACTCCGCTGGTCCACCCTATTCCTCGTAGCCATTGTCATGATGATGGGCTACGTGTTCTGGGACATCGCCTCACCGCTTTCAACGACGCTGAGGACTCCCGTCTCAGAAGGAGGAATGGGGTGGACTTCGGCTGAGTATGGCTTCTACGCCGGCAGCTATAGCATCTTCAACATTTTTCTTTTGATGCTCTTTTTCGGCGGCATCATCCTCGACAAGGCTGGCATTCGTTTCACTGGATTGCTCGCGACGGGTATGATGCTTGTTGGCGCTTTCGTCAACTATCACGCCATCGCCTCCATCTCTCCCTCCACAGAGGTTCATCTTGTTTTTACGCTCTTCGGCCTCATTCCTTCCGACATGAAGTTGCAAGTGCTTGTCTCGGCACTTGGCTTCGGGCTGTTTGGTGTAGGTTGCGACATAACAGGCATCACCGTTTCAAAGATTGTGACAAAATGGTTCACAGGTCATGAACTGGCATCCGCCATGGGCGTTCAAGTGGCTATGGCACGTCTCGGAACGGCCTCCGCCATTAGTTTCTCGCCGCTCATCGCTGCCACTTTCGGCCTTTCTGCTCCGTTGCTTGTTGGTGCAGTCTTTCTTCTTTTCGGTTTTGTGTTGTTCATCACTTATGTGTTCATGGACCGTCGCTTTGACAAAAAACACATTGCATCCAAGGCATCTATACCAAAAGACTCTCAACCACTATCCATCGTGCTGAAAGGTGTTATTCTCATTCTTCGCAATCCAGGCTTCTGGCTCATTGCCTTTCTCTGTGTGTTCTTCTATAGCAGTGTCCGTCCGTTTTTGAAGTTCGCCACCGATGTTCTTGTCAGCAAGTATGGAATTACTGAGACAACGGCAGGTTGGATTGTATCTATTCTTCCTTATGGAACAATTATTCTTACCCCTCTTTTCGGTTCAATCTACGATCGTATAGGTCGTGGTGCAACACTTATGCTCGTGGGGTGTTCGCTTGTTGCCGTTTGCCACCTGCTCATGGCTTTGCCTATTGCTACGACACCGTGGCTTGCGGCCATCATCATGTTTCTCCACGGCATCGCTTTCTCACTTGTACCCAGTGCGTTGTGGCCAAGCGTGCCAAAGATTGTACCATTGTCACAACTTGGCACTGCCTACTCCATTATCTATTACATTCAGAACCTCGGATTGATGCTGGTTCCCATGTTTGTAGGAAACATGATAGATGAAGCTCAACAGCCTTCTTCAACGGTCACACCAACCATGCTTGTCTTTGCGCTCTTCGGTATTCTTGCCGTAGTAACAGCTATTCTTCTGCTTTATCTCGACAAGAGGCAACACTATGGCCTTGAAAAGGCAAACATCAAAAAAAGCAAGCAGTAACACTATTTGAGTTCTTACTGCCTGCCTTCTATCTCGTTTATTTACTACTTCATTAAACCCCGATCGGATTCTCTCTTTCACCGGTCATTTCCTCTTGCACGATATGAGTGCTGAGGAACTCGCGAAACAGCTGTAACGCACACATGGTAGCCATCGCCAGATTCTGGTCGCGGCCATTGTCTTCTTCCAGCTTGAAAGTAACGATTTCATCGGGCGAACCACACCCTATCCAAATTGTTCCGACGGGTATTTCGCGTGTTCCACCACCTGGCCCTGCTATTCCTGTTACAGAGATGGCATAGTCTACGTTGAGCGTCTTGCAGGCTCCTTTCACCATCTGGCGGGCAACCTCCTCACAAACCGCTGTCTGCTCTTCAAGTACTTGGTGGTCTACGCCAAGCAGCTTTTCCTTGATTTCATTCACATAGCTTACAATACTTCCCTTGAAGTAGTTGGAAGCTCCTGGCGTGGTGATAATGGCTTCGGCTATTCGTCCACCGGTGCAGCTCTCAGCTGTTCCAAGGGTTTTTCCCTTCTCATAAAGCAAAGAGCTGATCTCGCGGCTTAACACTTTGTTTTCGAGTTCCATACTTATTTTATTTCTGTTTTTACTGATCGTTGTATGTATTAATTGAAGTGGAGTCTTCTGCTCCACATATTCACAAGTCTCTTTATCATTTATCTTTTTCTTCACTTGGAGCACCAAATGTCGTCTTGGCAAATGCAGGTGCGTCTATGGCACAGAAGTCCTTGTCCAGATACTTGTAGTGTCCCACGATAGCAATCATCGCTGCATTGTCCGTAGTGAAGCTGAACTTCGGAATATAGATGGTCCATCCATACTTACGCGCATGTTCTGCGAAGGCATTTCTCAATCCATTATTTGCACTCACACCTCCTGCCACTGCCACATGCTTAATTCCTGTCTGCTTGGCGGCAAGTCTCAGCTTTTTCATGAGAATGTCCACAATGGTGTATTCGAGCGATGCTGCAAGGTCTTCTTTATGATGCTCCACAAAGTCAGGATCTTCTTTCACCCAGTCTCTCAGGTTGTAGAGAAACGAAGTCTTCAAGCCACTGAAGCTGTAGTTAAGCCCAGGTATGTGGGGTTCAGAGAACTGATAGGCATGAGGGTTGCCTTTGCGTGCAAGTCGGTCTATGATGGGTCCTCCTGGATAACCCAACCCCATCACCTTTGAGCATTTGTCAATGGCCTCACCGGCAGCATCGTCTATGGTCTGTCCTATCACTTCCATGTCGTTATAGGCATTCACCTTTACGATCTGGCTATTTCCACCACTTACCAACAGACACAAAAAAGGAAGAGGTGGCTGATGGTTATCGTCTTCCGATTCCTTGATGAAATGGGCCATTACGTGACCTTGCAAATGGTTGACGTCAATCATCGGTATGCCGAGGCTCCTTGCCATTCCCTTGGCAAAGCTTACTCCTACGAGTAGCGACCCCATGAGTCCAGGACCACGGGTGAAGGCAATGGCCGAGAGCTGTTCACGGCCGATACCTGCTCGTTGGAGGGCTTGATCAACCACGGGTACCACGTTTTGCTGATGGGCTCTCGATGCCAGTTCTGGCACTACTCCACCATATGCTTCATGAACGGCTTGAGATGCCGTTACATTACTCAAGAGGACACCATTTTTCAAAACAGCAGCCGACGTGTCATCGCAACTGCTCTCTATTCCTAAAATGTAAATGTCGTTCATCTCTTACTTCGTTTTAATGGCTCAGAATCTCTACGCCGTGTTCTGTCATCACGAAGGTATGTTCCCATTGTGCACTGGGCAGTTCATCGGCTGAGATCACTTCCCATCCGTAAGGGTCGTCAGCATCAATGAACACTTCCCATGTGCCCATGTTAATCATTGGTTCGATTGTAAAAACCATTCCCGGTACCAACAGCATGCCGGTGCCTTTTCTGCCAAAATGGGCAACGTCGGGTTCTTCATGGAATTTCAGTCCTACTCCATGACCACACAGGTCTCTCACAACACCATAATGATATTTGTGGGCATATTTCTGAATGGCATTGCCGATATCTCCTACAAAACAATAGGGCTTGGCAGCCTCCATTCCCACTTCCAGACATTCCTTGGCTACTCTGACAAGCTGTTCTTTCTCAGGCAAAGTCTTACCAATGATGAACATGCGCGACGCATCAGAATAATAGCCGTCGAGAATGGTGGTGAAATCAACGTTGATAATGTCGCCTTCTTCCAGCACGTCTTCTTCCTTGGGAATACCATGGCACACCACTTCATTGATGCTTGTGCAGACGCTCTTAGGAAAGCCTTCATAACCCAGACAGGCTGGAGTGGCACCGTGCTGAGCACAATAGTCCATGCAAATCTTGTCGATTTCAAGGGTGTTCATACCCGCATGTATTTGTCGGGCCACCTCATCCAAGACACCAGTGTTCACCACGCCGCTTCTTCTGACACCTTCTATCTGCTCTTGCGAAAGCACCAGCTCACGCGTAGGTACTTCCTTGCCCTTGCTCTCCCAGTACATCACTTTCTTGTCGAGTTCTGTGAGAGGCTGGTTTTTCAGCATCTTCCATCGTTTTCTTTTCTTGAACATTCTTCTTACTCTTTAGGTCAAATTATTATCTTTTTTCAGAAAACTACGATTTCATCGGGTTTAAGCGAGTTCTGTATTTTCATTTTCAGTCGAAAAGATTCAGTTTGTTGCGCCTGGCTTCTTCAATGTCCATCACTTTTTCCTGCTCTTCACGATAAGCATGGCGCAGACGTTCGTACTGCTCATTGAGTTCTTTCTCAAGCCTCGGCTCTTCTTTTTTGTTCATAAAACGTGCAGCCAGCAAGGCATTCTGCGACGCGTCCTTCAGCCATACCACAGGCCCACCATAGACGGGAGCTATCTTCAGCGCCACATGTAGTTCACTTGTGGTGGCCCCACCTATCATAATAGGAATATGCAAACCTGCACGTTCCATCTCATGTGCGACGTTGACCATTTCCTCCAGACTTGGAGTAATAAGCCCGCTGAGACCGATCATGTCCACCTTTTCCTCAATGGCCTTCTTCACAATCTGCTCAGCAGGTACCATCACGCCCATGTCTATCACCTCGTAGTTATTACAAGCCATGACCACGGCCACAATGTTCTTTCCAATGTCATGTACGTCTCCTTTCACCGTTGCCAGTAGTACCTTTCCAGCTTTCTTGCTACCTTCTTTGCGCTGGGCTTCTATGTATGGCTGAAGGATGCCGACAGCCTGTTTCATCGTTCGTGCCGTCTTCACTACTTGTGGTAGGAACATCTTCCCTTCTCCAAACAGCTGTCCCACCATATTCATGCCATCCATCAGCGGGCCTTCAATGATGCTTACTGCTTCCGGAGTCTTTGCAAGAGCTTCCTGAAGGTCTTCGTTCAGATAGTCTGGAATGCCTTTTACCAGAGCATGCTTCAGTCTCTCCTCCACTGGTTGTTTCCTCCATTCCATCTGACCACTTTCATTCTGAGCACTTGTAGCGGTTGTAATAGGCAGGCCGTTTTTTTCGCGTTCCTGTTGTTCTTTTATCTGGTTTGCCAGTTCTATCAAGTGTTCAGAAGCTCCTTTCCGACGGTTGAGGACAACGTCTTCTATAGCTTCGAGCAATTCGTCAGGAATATCATTGTAAGTAATCGATGATGAGGGATTTACAATACCAAAGTCCATTCCTTGTTGAATGGCATGATAGAGAAACACCGCATGCATGGCCTCTCGAATATAGTTGTTGCCTCGGAAGGAAAAACTGAGGTTGCTGACACCACCACTTACATGCGCTCCTGTGAGGTTCCTACGTATCCACCTTGTAGCTTTGATGAAGTCGAGCGCATAGTTGTCGTGTTCTTCCATGCCAGTTGCAATGGCGAGTATGTTCGGGTCGAAGATAATGTCTTCTGCTCGAAAACCCACTTGCCGAGTTAGTAGGGTGTAAGCTCTTTCGGCAATCTCTATTCTGCGTTCAAACGTCGTTGCCTGTCCTTGTTCGTCAAAGCACATCACCACAACGGCGGCTCCCATCTGTTTCACCTCTTTTGCATGACTGAGGAAAACCTCTTCGCCTTCTTTCAGAGAAATGGAGTTGACAATGCTTTTGCCTTGAAGACATTTCAGGCCTGCCCTCACCACTTCCCAGTTGGAGCTGTCAATCATCACAGGCACACGAGCGACATCGGGATCTGACGAGAGAAGATTGAGAAAATGCACCATTTCATCGCGCGATTGAAGTAGTCCGTCGTCCATGTTAATATCTATCACCATGGCTCCGCTCTCCACTTGCTTGCGTGCTATGGCAAGTGCTTCATCGTAGTTTTTCTCCTTGATAAGTCTAAGGAACTTCCTGCTGCCTGCCACATTGCAACGCTCGCCTACATTGGTGAATGTAGGTCTTTTTCCGTTGACTTCTTCCCCACTCGATGGTATTCTGAGCACATCAAGGCCACTGAGCAGCATATCTCCTTTTCTTTCTACAGGCTGGTGGGGTGTTTTTCCTTTTGCCAGAGATGCGAATCGTGCAATGAAAGTCTCATCGGTACCACAGCATCCTCCAATAATGTTCACCAGTCCCTCGTCAATCAACGACGCTATCTCAGGCGACATGCTATCGGCCGTCTCATCATACAACCCCATCGAATTGGGAAGTCCTGCATTTGGATAGGCACTCACATAATAGGGCGATAGTTTTGCAACCTCACGCAGATAAGGCTTCATCTGGCGGGCACCAAACGAGCAGTTGAGTCCAAACGAGAAAACAGGATAGGAAGAAATGCTTGCCAGAAAAGCCTCTATGGTCTGCCCGCTCAACGTGCGACCAGCCAGGTCACTGATGGTCATCGACACCATGAGAGGCAGTGTTTTCTTGCGCTCTTCCATCACATCCATCGATGCGTGGAGAGCCGCCTTTGCATTGAGCGTGTCGAATACGGTTTCAATCAGTATGGTGTCCACCCCACCCTCGACGAGTGCATCAACCTCTTCTTTATAGGCGTCGTAGAGCTGGTCGTAGTTGACTTCCCTTTCTGCGGGATTGCTCACGTCGCTGCTCATCGAACAGGTTTTGTTGGTTGGTCCCACACTTCCACATACGAATCTTGGCTTGTCCTCTGTCGTGTATTCATCGGCCATCCGACGGGCTATCCTAGCGCCCTCGAGCGCCATCTGTCGCGAATAGCCTTCGGTGCAATAGTCGGCCTGACTGATACGCTGACTACTGAAGGTGTTGGTTGTTATCAAATCGGCACCAGCCTCCAAATACTTCCTGTGGATGTCGCTGATGACGTCGGGCCGTGTCAGATTGAGCAGGTCATTGTTCCCCTGCAGTTGTCCCTTCACATCGCCAAGCAAAGTGCCACGGAAATCTTCTTCCGTCAGCCCATATTTCTGAATCATCGTGCCCATGGCACCGTCCAGAATCAGTATTTTATCTTTGACAATCTCTTCTACCTTCATTTGAGTGATAGGGTTTGGATGAATGATGATGGATGAAAGATGAAGGTTTCAAACCATTTGAGGGATGAAAGAGTCTAAAAGGACAACAGACACTTGCCGTCAGTTTAAATCAGAATCTCTCTCGTGCGGCCTTGAATGCGCGGTCCATTTCCCTGCGGTCCTCCTTCTCTTTGAGGGTGGCTCGTTTGTCGAACTGCTTCTTACCCCTGCAAAGAGCGATGTCCATTTTAGCCCTACCGTTGGGATCGATGAATACGAGAATCGGCACGATGGTGTAGCCAGGTTGTTTTGTAGCCTCTTGCAACTTCCATATTTCGCGTCTGTTCAGCAGCAGTTTGCGGTCGCGTTTCATGGCATGATTGCCAAACGACCCATAAAAATAGGGACTGATGCTCATGCCCTTCACCCATATCTCGCCGTTGTGAATCATGCAATAGGTATCCACCAACGAAGCTTTTCCAAGTCGGATGCTCTTGATTTCGGTACCCGTCAGAACAATCCCTGCCGTGTAGGTATCGACGAAGATGTATTCAAACTGAGCTTTCTTGTTCTTTATCTGTATGGGACTTTTCTTGCGTATTTCCTGTTGTTCCTTGTTCATAGACCTCTTACTTTTCAATGGTAGCGAAATTCTCAATGTGTTCATCGACGTACTGCGCTACGCATTCCGTCCATTCCTCTTCATTCTCCACAAAGATATCGTCGAGCGCATCAAACTCGGGGAACTGCTCGAAAAGAGCCATGAAAGCCTCGTCTGTGCAGTCCTTTTCTATCTCATTGCCTTTTTTCGTATATAGTTTCTTGGCTTTATAGATGAGTTTCGACAAGTCGGCAAGCCCCCATTGCTTGATGGCATAGGCAAAGGGATTTCTGAAGAAGAAAGGTCCGTAGCCATTGTGAATGAGCTGCACAAAGCCACCGTCCATTACTTCTTCTCTGAGCATGGCATAACCGAGCAGCGTCACCTGTTCGCTGTTCAAAAGACCTATATTGTCGCCGTTCAACGTACCTCCGATAGCCTGACGAATAGCATCTACAAATACCTGAATGAACTCGTCCATACCTTGGGATGCAGCATTCATCAGTGCTTCGTCTTTTACTTTTATCTCAATCATGATGCAAAGGTACAAAAAAAAGTGAAGAGTGAAAAGTGAAGAGTGAAGAAATTTGTTAAATGAGAAGAGGAAGGTGGTTTGTTGAACAAAAGCGCCTGACGTTAAGTGTGCGTCAGGCGTTTTTATTTCTCTTTCCTCATGAAAGGAGCTCAGAGG
>JAFWQE010000198.1 GCA_017509155.1 Prevotella sp. | reverse complement strand
GTGCCGGGATAGGCCCAGCGGCAGATGTTGAACACAACATCCTTCTTGCCACAATTCTTGATAGCATTCGAAATCTTCGTGTACTGCTGGCGCTCGTCGAGTCCCATGTGGTTGCCGCCGCAGTAGTCGACCTTGATGAAGTCGAAGTCCCAGTCGCGGAAGTAGAGCTGGCAGTCCTGGTCCTCATGTCCTGCGAAGCCCACGCCGATGCCCCATGCATGGCGGTTGCCCGAGCCGCAGGTGTTGTCGCCGGCGTCGCTGTAGATGCCAGCCTTCAGGCCGAGCGAGTGGATGTAGTCGACCAAGGCGCGCATGCCCGAGGGGAAAAGTTTGGTATTTAGGCGCAGGTGACCATCCTGACCACGGCCGTCCCAATAGCCGTCGTCGATATTCACGTACTTGAATCCGGCCTCCTGCAGACCTGTGTTGTGCATGGCATCGGCCTGCTGGCGGATGAGTTGTTCGTTGATGTTCAGTGCAAACGTGTTCCACGAGCTCCAGCCCATGGTGGGAGTGCGTGTTGGCTTGACGGGGTTGGCAGCCTGTGCAGCCATGGCGAAGACGACCGACAGGAGGACGGTCAACGTAGCGGTGAGTGTTCTTTTCATGTTGGTTGTTGTTATTAGTGAATGGTTTTTAGTTTTATGACATGTATGAACGGGCATCTACAGGATTTTGCGCGAGATGTAGCGGACGGGGTACCACACGGCGAGCCAGCTGACTGCGATGACGGTGAGGAACACGATGAGGACGTCGCTGTAGTGGACGCTGACGGGGTAGGCGTTGACGACGAACATGCCGCTCTCTGCGCCCATGCCGACGAGTCCAAACGTCTGCTGCAGCCAGCAGAGCAACAGTCCCAGGGCGATGCCTGCGATGGCACCGAGGGCGGCTATCATACGGCCTTCGAGGAGGAATATCTGTCGGATCTGTCGGTCGTCGGCCCCAAGGTTGCGCAGGGTGGCGACGTCGTCCTTCTTGTCGATAATGAGCATGGACAGCGAGCCGATGATGTTGAAGCTGGCCACGATGAGGATGAAGGTCAGGAAGATGTAGGCGAGGAGCTTCTCAATCTGCATGATGCGGAACGTGTCGGCCTGCTGCTCGTAGCGGTCGAGCACGCGGAAGCGGGGGCCTGCGATGCGCCGCATCTGCCTCTTCACGCTGGTGAGGTCGGAGCCGTCCTTTAGGCGCAGCTCCAGCGACGAGAGCATGCCCTGCTGGTCGAAGATGCGGCGTGCAAAGCCAATGGGAGCCACGATGTAGTCGCGGTCGTACTTGCCCTGTCGCGTTGCGAAGACCACGCCTGGCATGATGAGCGAGTCGACCTCGAAGCCTTCCTGCGGGTTGGAGAGGTCGAGCTGACCGTCGCGTCGGGGTGCATAGATGTGGATGTACTGTCCGAAGCGCACGCCTGTGCCCAGCTCCTGTGCCAGGCGAATGCCCATGGTGCCGTACTCGAGGTCGGCGGCATGCAGCTGGAACTGGCCGTCGCCATAGACAATTTCGTTGATATGGGTGAGGGATGAGAAGTTGTCGTCGACTCCTTTCACGGTCACCATGGCCTGATGGCCCGCATAGACGGCCAATGCCATGTCCTCGACCGACTCGGTAGCGACATCGACCTCGGGCAACTGCCGCAGCTCGGTCAGCACAGGGTCGTCGCTGGCTACGGTCTTTCCCTCGACAGGCACCACCTTCAGCTGTGGGTCGAACTGCGTGAAGAACGATGCCACCATGTCGTGGAAACCGTTGAACACGCTGAGCACAATGACTAGTGCCATGGTGGCCACGGCAACGCCCACCATCGAAATCACGGAGATGATGTTGATGGCGTTGGTGGACTTCTTCGAGAAGAGGTAACGGCGGGCTATATAGAAGGGAAAGGACATCTACTTCTTCAGGAGTTCGTCAATATGGTCGATGTAGTCGAGGGAGTCGTCGATGAAGAAGCGCAGTTCGGGGATGATGCGCACCTGGTTGCGGATGCGCGTGCCCAGCTCGTAGCGGATGGTCTTCATGTTCGTGTTGACGTTCTGGATGATTTCCTCGCCACGTTCGCTGGGGAATACGCTCAGGTAGGCGGTGCAGATGCTCAGGTCGGGCGATACCTTGGCGCGCGTAACGCTGACCATGACTCCGTGCATGGCGCGCGTCTGCTCCTGAAAAATCTGTGCCAGTTCCTTTTGCAACAGGCGGGCAATCTTGTTTTGTCTTGTTTCTTGCATATTGGGTGATGGGTGGTTATGAATGGTGATGGGTGATGGGTGTTGGGTGGTGATGAATGGTTATGAAGGGTTATGAGGGGTTATGAGTGGTTATGAGTGGTTGAGAAGAGCCTCAACGGCCAGGCGATAGGAATCCATGCCAAAGCCACAGATGACGCCCACGCAGGCTGCCGACAACATGGAAACATGGCGGAACTCCTCGCGTTGGTGGACGTTCGAGATGTGGACCTCGACCACGGGCGCATCGATAGACCTGATGCAATCGGCCAGCGCAATGCTCGTGTGGGTGTAGGCACCGGCATTCAGCACAATGCCATCGACGTCGAATCCCACCTCTTGCAGCTTGTCGATGAGTGCGCCTTCGTGGTTGCTCTGGAAATAGCTAATCTCGGCCACGCCCTCGAACTGGGTGCGCAGGCTGTCCATGCACTGTTCCATGGTCTGCCGGCCGTAGATGTCGGGTTCGCGCCTCCCCAGCAGATTCAGGTTTGGCCCGTTGATAATCATGATTTTCTTCATCGTCGTTTCAGATAGGTTTTGTAACTGTGGCATCGTCGGACACGTTTTCGCTCGGAAAAACTCCAATGATTATTTGGTTTTTCGCTGGCTTATTCATATCTTTGCCGCTGCAAAGATACACATTTTTATGAAAAAGGACAAGAAATCGACCGAAGATGTTGTAAAATCGTACGTCAGGTATTTGAAACTCGCGCGCAACTACACCGAGAACACCCTTTGGGCCTACCAGAACGACCTTCGGCATCTGCTGGACTACTGCCGTCGTGAGGAGAAGACCGTGGCGGAACTTTCGCTACAGGACTTGCAGCACTTCGCGGCAACATTGCACGAGTGCGGCATAGGGCCCACGTCGCAGGCGCGCATCCTCAGCGGAGTGCGCTCCTTCTATCGTTTTCTGCTTGCCGACGGCTACATCGACAGCGATCCCACGGAGCTGCTGGAGTCGCCAGCCATCGGCCAACATCTGCCCGAGGTGCTCACGACCGATGAGGTGGACCGTATTGAGGCGAGCATCGACTTGTCGAAACCCGAAGGACAGCGCAACAAAGCCATCGTGGAGGTGCTCTTCTCGTGTGGGCTGCGCGTCAGTGAACTGGTCAACCTGCATCTTTCGGACCTCTATCTCGAAGAGGGCTACCTGCGTGTCTTCGGCAAAGGTCGCAAGGAACGCCTCGTTCCCATTTCGAAACGTGCCATCCACGAGTTGAAACTGTGGTTCATGGACCGCAATCTCATGACGATTAAGCATGGCGAAGAGGACTATGTCTTCCTGAATCGGCGTGGCAGTCATCTGACACGAACCATGATACTCATCATGATCAAGCGCCAAGCTGCCGAGGCTGGTATTAAGAAGACCATCTCGCCGCATACGCTTCGCCACTCGTTTGCAACGGCACTGCTGCAGGGTGGTGCCGACCTGCGCGTCATTCAGGCCATGCTCGGGCATGAGAGCATTGGCACGACAGAGATCTATACTCACATTGACACCAGCACCCTGCGCGAAGAAATCCTGCAGCACCATCCTCGCAACATCGCCCCGACGGCCGAGGAGAGTGAGTGCTGAGGCTTAGAACATAGTGGTGAAAATCTTGGGCGACACGACAAGCATGATCCATGCCCACTGCAGTTGGCGGTCGCCAGAAGCACGTTTCAGGACCTTCATGGTTTCTGTTCCACGCATGAAGGAGTAGCCGGCACTCAGCTGGACGTCCTTCTTCAGCTTATAGCTGACAGTTGCCTCCAGCTCGTGGCCCAATGGGCGGTCGGCATTGCTAAGCGACGTGGCCGTAGCCAGATAATGGTAGGCTAAGTCAACCGAGAGCCGGTTCAAAGGTTTCCATGTAGTGCCCGCAAAGAGGTTCTGCAGGCCGGGCGTGAATCCGTTGACGTAGGTGGTGATGTAGAAGAAGTCCATGGCACCATAGAACTTGTGGTGCGAACCGTTGATGGAACTGAATCCTCGCACTTTGTCGTGGTGTGTAACGCCAATCCTTCCCTTGGGCGGTACGGCGAAATTCTTGTCGCCACTCAGGTAGTCGTAGCCGGCATAGAACGCCCATTGGTCGTTGAACTCATAGCGCGCCTTCAAGCTGGCCATCCATGCGCCGACAGGTATTCCGTGTTCTTCCTTTCCCATTTGGTAGTAGAAGGCTGCCTCGGCAGTCAAGTGCTTGGGATGAAAGTGGATGTAGGTACCCAAAAGCTGCTGTTGGTACGTGCAGGTGTCTTGGTTGAGGTCGCTGTTTTGCAGTCCCACGTTCATGAACACGGCCGATACGCCGAGCGGAAAGTGTGGCACGTCGTAGTGATACCACAGCGCCTCCATTGCCTTGTAGGGTTGCAGTCCTCCCGTATAGTATGTTCCGCCACTCATGTTCTCGGGGTTTTGGTTATATGCCCCGATGAGGTGCAGTTTGTGGCCATGCCCTTCGTAACCCATTTTCAGCGCATCGTGCGACATGGCAGTCATGGCCCAGTCGTCGGCACCGAAGATGCGCTGGTCGTCGTAGCTGAGGTTTTGCCTGCCGATACGTGCAAAAAGGCCGTTCTTTGTCTTCAGGTGTACCCACGCTTCGTAGATGTTCAGGCTGTTGGTCTTGTTGCTTCCCCACGTGCCGCTGTGCTGAACCGTCAGGCGGGCGGCAAGTCCTTCGCGCTCGTAGCTCATGCCCAGCAGCGTCCGCTCAATGATGAACGTTGCCTGGTCGTCATCTTCCTTTTCATTGGACAGTCCTCCTTTGCGCAGTTCGCCGCGCGTCAGCATGTTCAGGTCGATGGAGAAACGATTTTCTTTCACTTCCTTTGTGTCGCTGCTGTCGGCCTTGACCGTGGAAACCGCAGGTATGGCCTGTAGAATCGTGTCGGAATGTTCGCGCATCGACGTGGCATGGACGGGCAGGAGAACGCCGAGCAACAGTGCGACTGTACCTAAATAATGATGATGTGCCATGGTTTTTCCCTGTTTAGTGTGTGTGGATGCTATTCGAAGTTGAAGATGTCGATGAATCCCGTCAGACGGAACACCTCGCGAATGTCGTCGTTGACGTTTTTCAGCACCACTTTGCTGCCGTGAGCCTTGCCTTGCTTGAGGATGCTCAGCAGGACGCGCAATCCACTGGACGCGATGTAGTCCAAATGGGTGCAGTCGATGATGACATCGCGCCCGTTGTGGCCGGACAGCGGCGCCAAAGTCTCTTCCATTTCCATGGCGGCAGTGGTGTCGAGTTCGCCGACGAGTGTCACCAAGATATGGTTTTCCTGTTCCTGAATGGTTGTTTTCATTGTCGTTTTGCTTTTTATGGCAATGATTCTTTACTCTTTATCTCTTTTTCGGCTTGCTACAGAATAGCAATAGCGCTGGTCAGGACTGACGATGGTCCTGATGTTGAGGCCAGAAACGTCGTCGAGGACGGTCTTAAGGTTGTCGCGCAGGCCTTCGCCGGTGAGTTTCAGCACCGCCTCTTTCTGGGTCCACAGCCGCGTGAACATCACTTCGGGACGGTCGGCACCGAGAATGACACTCAGTTCCTGCTCGTTCATGGTGTAGCGGGCTACGTTTTCCTTGTAGTGAG
Source organism: Prevotella sp. (assembly GCA_017509155.1). Taxonomy (GTDB): domain Bacteria; phylum Bacteroidota; class Bacteroidia; order Bacteroidales; family Bacteroidaceae; genus Prevotella. Next base: position 402 of record JAFWQE010000198.1, on the reverse strand, counting down.
TCACTGCTTCGACATCGACACCTACAGGCTCATCGGACAATGCACACACCACGGCCTCCCGGCAATGGCTCAGGTTGAAGTGAATATCGGGATGATTGCGCAGTACGGGCTTACCGTGAGGACCGTAGTCGAAGCAAGGTTTTTCGGTGATGCCATATTCCTTTGCCAATCCTTCGCGTAGCAACAGATAGGCTGCAGCACACGTTTTGCGCCCCAGTTCATGGCGGAACCGGAGTGCCTGTTGACGGCGTTCATCGCTCAAAAGCGGCAGGGCGGCATCAAAGTCGAAGTCCTTTATGTGGTCGTTTAGGTAGATCATCAGACTGCAAAGTTACGAAAAGTCGAGCGCAAAACAAAGAAACTTGTTTCTTTTTTTGGCGAGATGGAAAATTCGAACTTGTT
>JAFWQE010000197.1 GCA_017509155.1 Prevotella sp. | reverse complement strand
CGTATAGCAGGCATAGGCCACGGGCGCGTTCTTGTCGGTGAAGTAGCCAGGGTTGCTCGGGCCGCCGTCGATGTGGGCATAGGTCTTGTCCGTATGGTTGACATTGTACGTCGTGCCCTGTCCACCCTTCAGATACGGGCATTTATAGAACATGTTATAGGAAGTGGTCACGGCTGCCGTGCTCCAGCCTTCGGCCACAAAGATGGTGCTCAGGCTGCTGCAGTTACGGAACATGTCTTCCATATCCGTCACCTTGAACGTGTTGAAACAGCTCAGATCAAGGATTGTCATTTGCGTACATTCCTCAAACATAGAAGCCATATTCGTCACCTCGCTGGTGTTCAGGTAATCCAGGCCCGTGATGGTCTGAAGTTTCTTCATGCCATAAAACCACTCATAGGTAGATGTCGGGCGGGCATCGGCAAACGATGGCTGGAACACCACATTAGTAACATCGGGATTGTAGGCATCGGCTTTCCAACGGGGAATGCCGTTGTCCGTGTTCAGGTCATAGGTCTTACCTGAGCGGTTCTCGCGCTGGTTGTCGTAGTAGAACGTCAGCGTTGTGTTCGATGACGTATAGCAGGCATAGGCCACGGGCGCGTTCTTATCGGTGAGATAGCCCGGGTTGCTGGGCCCACCGTCGATGTGGGCGTAGGCCTTGTCCACATGGTTGACATCGTAGGTTGTGCCCTTTCCACCCTTCAGACTGGTGCTTCCGGAGAACATCATGTTGGAGGTCGTCACGGCAGCCGTGGTCCAGCCACTGCCCACATAGATGGTCTCCAGTATCTTGCATGTATGGAACATACCGTACATGTTTGTTACCTTGGACGTGTTGAAGCTGCTCAAGTCGAGACGTGACAGTACCCAGCAGTTATCGAACATCCAGCTCATATCGGTCACCTTGGACGTGTTGAAGTGAATATCATTAAGGCTTGTCAAGGCAGCACATTCAGCGAACATCTGTCTCATGGTCGTCACCTCGCAGGTGTTCAGATAGCCCAGTCCCGTGACACTTTGAAGGTCATGCATCTGATGAAACCACCTGAAGGTGGATTTCGGGCGAGCATTGGCAAACGACGAATCAAAGACCACCTTGTACACACTGGATTTGGTGTCGTCGGTGTACCATCCGGGGTCGTTTTCTCCCGTGTTCAGGTCGTAGGTCGTGGTCATTTGAGAGTCGCGCTGGTCGTCATAGTAGAACGTCAGCGTCTTGTTCCAGTATGTGTAGCAGGCATAGGCCTCAGCAGCGTTGGCGCCGAGGGCACACATGGTGGTCGCCACCAGGACGGCCATCCTTCGGAGTAAAGTTTTCGGTTTCATAAGCTTATCGTGTTTAGTAGTTATTAAACGGTTTATTTGATTTCGTTGCAAATATATGAAAAAAATCTGAACATACCATCATATATCGTCGTTTTTTTCTGATGCAGCTTCTTGCTTTATGGACAATACACACCTGTTTGTGGATACCCACAGGTCTGTTTATACTTATGGACACCCCACCCCTGTCCCCTCCCCTTAGATGGGAGGGGAGCTGCTGCGCATCGTGTAGGCGATGGATGCTGCGCATCGTTTAGGCGGGAGTTGAGGTGTCTAGTGTAGGCGGTAGCCACTCCCCTCCCATCTTAGGGGAGGGGACAGGGGTGGGGTATTCATAAACAGGGTTAGGGGCACAACTACACCCCTAACCAATCATTGTTTAGGACGAAAAGCTTCCACCTTAGACGCCTTTGAGAACCTCTCAGTTTTCAGTTTTCAGTTCTTTGCAAGCAAAGCGACCAAGGTCGAGCGCTCAGTTGGAGCACTTGGGAGTCTTACATGACGATTACCTTCTTTCCATCAACAACATACACCCCTTTCTTGGTGCTCTTCCCATTGATTCGCCGCCCATCGAGTGAGAACCACTGTCCGTTCGTCTGTGGAACGGTTGTTTGGTCGTCTGCCATAGCCTCTCCGATGCCGGTGGGGGTATCGTCTGGCTCACCGTTCTCACCAAAGTAGCGTCTCCATTCCTCATCGACATAGTAGGCTGTCCACCAGCCCTTTTGGGCAGCTATAAGGTACTGTTCCTTCTGCAAGAAGTTCCACTCGGTGTCGGATGACGGTCGATAGATGTAGATGGTCTGGCTATTGGTTCTCGTCATCGGCAGACTGACAACGAAGTCGTCCATTCCCTCCTTGCGCAGTTTGTTGTCGTGACAATAGATTTGCTGCAGGCTGTTGCAGTTCGAAACGTTCAGCGTGGCCAGCAGGTTGTTGTTGCACTTCAGGGTTGTCAGCATCGGGAGGTTCTCCACGTCGAGCTCCGTCAGCTGGTTATGTCCGCATTCAAGGGTCGTCAGCTCCGTGAGGTTCTCCACGTCGAGCGCCGTCAGCTGGTTATACGAGCAGTTGAATTCTTCCAGAAGCCAGTTGTACGACACATCGAGCTCCGTGATTTGGTTATGATGGCAATCGAGCGCAAGAAGTGCCGCGCAGCGTGTCACATCGAGCGACGTCAGCGCATTATTGTTGCAATAGAGCTCCTCCAGCGCCGTGTTCTTCGACAGGTTAAGCGCCGTCAGCTCGTTGTAGGTACACCATAGTATCTTCAGTGCGGTGTTCTTCGACACATCAAGCGAGGTGAGTTTTCCACCCTGACAGTATAACTCTACCAATGCCGTGTTGTTCGACAGATTAAGCTCGGTAAAATTGTTATCGATGCAGTTGAGATACGTCAGCCCGGTGTTCTTCGACACATCAAGCGATGTCAGACCGGCATTATAGCAGGAGAGACTCCTCAACGTGGTGGTTTCAGGCAGTATCAGCGACGTCAGCATCATATTATACATAAAGAGCGTGTCCAAGGCCGTGTTGTTCGTCAGGTCGAGCGACACTATCTGGTTACAACCGCAATAGAGCCTCCATAGCTTCGTGTTGGTCGACACGTTGAGCGCCGCCAGCTGGTTGTTGGCGCAGTCGAGGTTGCCCAGCTCGGTGTTGGCTCTCACATCCAAGCGTGTCAGCCTGTTCTCTGCACAGTCGAGCACCTCCAGCTTCCTGTTCTTCGCCAAGTCGAGCTCTGCCAGATTGTTGCTGCGGCACACCAGCGTCGTCAGCTGCGAGAAGAACTCCACTCCCTTCAGACTGCCGATGCCCATGTCGGGCACCTGGAGCTCCGTCACGGCGTCTAACTCAGCGTAGGTGAGCACATCGTCGTGGTCTGTATCAATGTGCTGGCTCACGTAGTTGCGGAACACTTCATCGGGGAAGGTCGATGCGTTGATGTCTATCTGAGTGGCCGCAATGTCCTCCATTCCGCCTACCGACTTCTGTACGAACACTTTCCAGTTCTGGCTCTCTGCAATCGCTGTCTGCGTACTCGACGGTAAGTCGTTGCCCTCTCCCTTGAAAGTGCTGCAGGCGACGAGTGTTGCATAATCATAGTAGTGTTTTGGCAGGTTGTCAAACAGTTCCTGCATGCCCGCCCCCTGTATGTGGTTGTTGTAGCAATGCGCCTCTTCCAGATTTTGGTGATACAGAAGGACGAGCCGTGTGAGGCTGTTTCTTTCGCAATGCAGACGGACCAGGTTGCTGAAGTATTCAACACCTGTCAGGTCCTCGATGCTCTTACTCTTCACGTCCATCTCCTCTACGTCCTCCACCTCGTCGTCGCTGAGCTGTCCGTCGTGGTTGGTGTCGTAGTTGGTGCTCACGAACGAGCGGAATGTGTTGTCGGGGAAATAGGTGTCGTTGATGGCAATGGGCAGCGTGCCCACCCAGGGTACATGTGCGCCACTGTCAAACTTATACACAATCCAGCCTTTCTGACGTGCCACGAAGGCCTGTGCCGCCGTGCACTCGTTCTCGTCGTGATAGTATCCTTCCGAGACAAGATTGATGGTGATCCCCTCCACTGTGGGCAGGGCTGCCACCAATTCGTCCATGCCCGCCCCGTTGATGTAGTTCCGATAGCATCTGACCGTCTTCAGGTTATCACAGTTTCTCAGGTTGAGCCCTTCCAGCTCGTTTTCCTCGCAGTAGAGCTCTTCCACATTCGACCCCTCAATCGCCAGCGACACGAGTTTGTTGTGGTAGCAATTCAACGTCTTCAGCTCGGGGTTGAACTTCACGTCGAGCGCCTTCAGCTCGTTATAGTAACAGTGCAGCAGCTCCAGCTTCCGGTTTGCTGTCCGCACGTCGAGCGCCTTCAGCCGGTTGTTGTTGCAGTAGAGTTTCTGCAGCTCGGGACAGCAGCTCACGTCGAGTGTCGTCAACTGGTTCCTGCCGCAGTCCAGAATGGTGAGCTTGCCAAACGAAGACAGGTCCAGACTCTCCAGCTTGTTTTCGCAGCAATGTAGCGATTGCAGCTCACTATTGTTGCCGAAGACAATCTCAGTGAGGTCATTCTTCGAGCATGACAGCGACGTCAGCAGCGGATTGTGCGACACGTCGAGTGTCTTCAGCCTGTTGCCCCTACAGGCCAGTATTTCCAGTTTCGGGTTGTTCGAGACGTCGAGTTCCCTCAGCCCTTCATCCTGGCAGTCGATGACGGTCAGCTCCGGGAAGAACTCTATGCCCTTCAGGCTGCTCAGACCTGTCCGCCAGCACGTTATGCTTGTCACGGCCTTGCGCTCTGAGTCGCTGAGCACATTGTTCTTGTCCGTGTCAAAAAACTGACTGACGTATTGGCGGAAGGTGATATCGGGGAAGTTCTGCGCGTTGATGTCGATGTCGCTGAGCACCTCAATCTCCGTCAGCCCGTTGTCGTCGCGCGAGTACACGCGCCAGTTCCTGTCGTTGGCCATGAGCACCTGCTGAGAGGTAATCACGGCATTGCCGTCGCTGGCACCCGTATCGTAAACGACAAGCCTGCCCGCTTCGCCCACGACGTCGGGCAGACAGTTCACGAGCGTCTGCATGCCGCTCGCTCCGATGTTGTTGCCGTAGCACACCACATAGCTGAGCGCCGTGTTGTACGTCAGGTCAAGCGTCGTCAGCCGGTTCTCCTGACAGTAGAGGGTCGTCAGCTTGCGGTTCTTCCGCAGGTCGAGCTCCGTCAGCTGGCAGTTGGCGCAGCGCAGGATGGTCACCTCGGTGAAATACTCCAGGCCCTGCAGCGACGCCACGTTGGTGCCGGCCACGTTGATCTCGCCGACGGCCTGCAGCTCACTGTTGCTGAGCGAGCCGTCCCTGTTGCTGTCGAAGGACCCCACATAGTTGCGGAACGTCGCGTCGGGGAAGTTCAGTGCGTTGATCACCACCGTCGACGTGCGCAGCTCTGTGAGCGAGCCGTCAGCGCCGATGCTGTACACCTTCCAGTTCTTCTCGTTCCAGTGGGAGATATTCGCATCCGTGGGCATTGCATTGCCCTCGCTGCCTGCGCTACTGCGCACCACCAGCTCGCCCACTGAGGGCGCCTCGTTGGGGAACCTTCCAGCAAAGACACTCATGTCGGCTATCCTGTTGTTGTAACAGTGGAGCTTCGTGAGGTTCCTCGCCGCCTGGATGTAGGAGATGTCCGTCAGCTGGTTGTCCTGACAGTAGAGCGTTGTCAGCTTGTTGAACGACAGCAGCGAGAGCTGCGTCAGCTGGTTTCCCCGGCAGTCGAGCACCTTCAGGTTCGTGAACAGCTGAAGCCCCGTGAGGTCACCGATGCCAAGGCCAGACACGTTGAGCATCGTCACGCTGGCCTTCTCACTGTTGCTGAGAACCCCATTGTGGTCGGTGTCCACGGTCGCACTGATGTAGTTGCGGAAGGTCTCATCGGGGAAGGTGGCGGCATTCACGATGGTCAGTACATCGTTGCCGTAGGTGTCCTTCACCTGCCATCCCTTATTCGCCGCTGCCAGCACATCGGCCTCGGTGTAGGTGTTATACTCCGTTTCTTCGGGCACCTTGCTCACCAGCGAGAGCGTACCGGTGCTACCGTTGCCGATGGTGGGCAGCGAGTTGATGAAGCTCGTCATGTTCGAGCCCGTGAGTCTGTTCAGCGAGCAGTCCACGTTCGTCAGCTTCGTGTTCTGCGACACGTCGAGCTGCGTCAGCTGGTTGTTGTTACACAACAGCCGCGTCAGCGCCGTGTTCATCGAGAGATTGATACTCGACAGATGATTCCCGCCGCAATTCAGCACCTTCAGTGCGGTGAAGTGTTCGATGCCCGTCAGGTCTAAGATTCCCTTATTCTGCACATTCATGACGGTCAAGGAAAGTTCCTCACTGCTGAGCACGCCATTGTGGTCGGTGTCGCAGTTGCTGCTTATCCACGATTTGAAGATGTCGTCGGGAAAGTTCGTTGCATTGATGGTGACCTGGGCCACCAAACGGCAGCACGCTCCTGAGAGCAGGAGCAGCGCCAACAGATGTGATAGTCTTGCCTTCATATTGATTAGTATTTAGAATTATTGAGAAGCCTCCAAGCCCCCGAGGGGGATGTCCATGTGAGAGGTGAGAACTAAGCGTGAGATAACACCTCTCCCGCTTCATGCCCCTCCCCCACTCTCCCCGTTCGGGCAGACAAAGGTAAGAGGTCTTCTTCACCATTCACCTCTCTGAGAACCCCTCCCTTGGGGAGGGGCAGGGGTGGGTCTCACCTCTCTCAGAACCCTTCTCTTAGGGAGGGGCAGGGGTGGGTCTCACCTCCCCACCGATGCTGCAAATATACGAAAAACTTCGTTAACGTCCTACATCTTTTACATAAAAGTTGTTAAGCCAACGCAAAAACGACAAACCACCCCGACTTCATGCCATTGGCACCCTTACAGACAACTCCCAAGTGCCAACTACCCTGCCGATATGAAAACGCGAAAAAGCCCCGAAGGGCCTGGAGGGACGACAGAACAGAAAGGACACTTTAAAGTGGACTCGGCTACATGTTTATTCGTGCATTTTCGCGTATCGCCGCAGGCATGCCAAAGCCTTTGCCCGTGTTTTCTGCTGTTTTTGAATCGTCATTCTGCCAGTTTCAGCAAGCAAAACCGCCAGTTTTTGTAAACGAATCCATTGGATTCGTCCAACGATTCCATTGATTTCGTTCAACGATTTCATTGGATTCGTTCAACAATTCCATTGGATTTGTTTCGCCATTCTGCCGCTTTTGTTGCTTCCATCCGTCGTTTTCGCCGTTCGTTTCCGGCAGTCTTGGCCTTACAAAACAAGGCGCAAGCTGAAGAGACAGGCCAACGCCGAAAGGCCACTGCTGCAGATTGTCAGAACCGACAAGCCGACAAGTGGCCGCCCATTGAAAAAAATGCTGGCGCCCACTTGGCCGTTTCACGGATAATTGCTATCTTTGCAGCGAAGTGTTTTGGATGCAGGCGCTTTTGGTCTCGTCTGCCACCAGACCTTGGTTGCTCTGCTTGCAAAGAACTCCTGTTGCTCCTATAACTCCTGACAACTGCGAAAAAAAACAAAGGGGCGAAAGTTGAATAATTGAAAAATTATTCGTACTTTTGCAGGCACTTTGAAAAAGCAGGGGGATGAACGCTATAGAAACTGCGCTTCATGCCCAACGAAAGAAACAGCAAACAATAAACATCTAACAATAGAAATTATGGCAAAAAAAGCACTCTTGATGATCCTCGACGGATGGGGAAACGGAAAACATGGTAAGGGAGACGTGATATGGAACACACCTACTCCATATCTCGACTTGCTCAGGGCCACCAGCCCGCACTCTGAGCTGCAGGCTTCGGGCGAAGACGTTGGACTGCCCGACGGTCAGATGGGCAACTCTGAGGTGGGACACCTGAACATCGGCGCAGGACGTGTGGTGTATCAGGACCTCGTGAAAATCAACCGCGCCTGCAAAGACGGCTCCATCATGGAGAACGCCCAGGTGAAGGCAGCCTACGGCTACGCCAAGGAGAAGGGCAAGAAGCTCCACCTTATGGGGCTCTGTTCGGACGGCGGCGTGCACTCAAGCCTCGACCACCTGATGAAGCTCATCGAGATTGGCAAGACCTACGGACTGAAGGACCAGGTGATGGTGCACTGCTTCATGGACGGTCGCGACACTGACCCGAAGTCGGGAAAGGGCTTCATCGAGCAGGTGACGGCATGCTGCGAGCAGAACGACGCACACATCGCATCCATCGTGGGACGTTTCTACGCCATGGACCGCGACAAGCGCTGGGAGCGCGTGAAGGAGGCCTACGACCTGATTGTGGCAGGGCAGGGCAAGCAGTCGAAGGACATGGCAAAGGCCATGGAGGAGAGCTACGAGGACGGCGTGACGGATGAGTTCATCAAGCCCATCCACAACGCGACGGTCAACGGTGTCATCGAGGAGGGCGACGTGGTCATCTTCATCAACTTCCGCAACGACCGTGCCAAGGAGCTCACGCAGGTGCTCACGCAGGAGGACATGCCGGACGCTGGCATGAAGACCATACCCGGACTGCAGTACTACTGCATGACACCCTACGACGCGAAATTCCAGGGCGTGCACATCCTCTTCCCCAAGGAGAACGTTGAGGACACGCTGGGCGAATACCTGTCGAAAAAGGGTCTGAAACAGCTGCACACTGCTGAGACGGAGAAATATGCTCACGTGACGTTCTTCTTCAACGGCGGACGCGAAAAGCCGTTCGACGGCGAGGACCGCATTCTGGTGGCAAGCCCGAAGGTGGCCACCTACGACCTGAAGCCGGAGATGAGCGCCTTCGAGGTGAAGGACAAGCTGGTGGCTGCGCTCAACACGCAGATGTACGACTTCGTGGTGGTGAACTTCGCCAACGGCGACATGGTGGGCCACACGGGCGTCTACAACGCCATCGCAAAGGCCGTGTGGGCCGTGGACAACTGCGTCCGCGAGGTCATCGAGACGGCCAAGAAGAACGACTACGAGGCCATCATCATTGCTGACCACGGCAACGCCGACAATGCCATCAACCCCGACGGCACGCCCAACACGGCGCACTCGCTGAACCCCGTGCCCTTCATCTACGTCACCAACAACAACTCCGCAACAGTGCGCGACGGACGTCTGGCCGACGTGGCACCCAGCATCCTCCACATCCTCGGACTGGAACAACCCGCCGACATGACCGGTGAATGCCTCATCGAGGACAACAAGTAGGAGTTGAAGAGTCTGGGAGTTTAGGAGTTTGGACAATAGATAAAAGTCCTGAACTTTTGGTAGATTAAAAGCCGCTGCCTGTTATGGGCAGCGGCTTTTTTGTATTTAGGGGGTTGGGAGTTCTGGACATTAAGCAAACTAAAAGCCGCTACCCAGTGTGGGCAGCGGCCTTTTTTGTTTGTCTTCAGGCGTTGGGAATTGGTCGTTTATGCAGACAGACGTATTGTCCAAACTTCTAAACTCCCAGACTCCTCAACTCCTAAAAGAATCACCTGTAGGCAGGATTCTGATATGCCTCCTTCTCGTCCTTCGACATGATCAGACCATCGAGCTGACCCTGAGGAATCGGGCGGAGATAGTAGCCAGCGGGAATGTCACGCTTGAAGGTCTGCAGGTCCTTGTCGGTGTAGCCACTACCGGCAATGCGGTATGTGGTGGCACGCTCGGCCCACTTCTGGGTGCGTACAAGGTCGAACCAACGATAGCCTTCACCCCAGAACTCACGGCTGCGCTCGTCGAGGATGTAGTCGATGGTAATCACCTCAGGAGTGCTTGCCACCATCTCGGCGCTGTGGTCTACGCTGACTGCCACGTTGTCGTTCTGGCTGAATGTCTGCTTACCGGCACGGGCGCGGAGCACGTTGACGAGCTCACGAGCCTCTGCGTTCTTGTTCAGCTTCACGGCAGCCTCGGCTGCGATGAGATAGAACTCTGAGAACTTGGCGATGTTCCAAGGACGGGGGCTACCACCGTTCACCTTCGAGCCAAGACCGCCGTTGTTGTCGGTGCGGTAGATTCCAATCTTCCAGTTGATGGGGAACTTCTTGCGGCTGATGTGGTTCACGGCGACTACGAAGTCGGGACGACCTTCCATCTCACCGAAGCCAAGCTTACCGTCGGCACCAGTGTAGTTGATCTTGCTGTCCTCGCTCTCGGGCACCCAGCTGAAGTAAACCTCGTTGGGGCCAACCTGCATGCCGTTTGCACCGAAGACGTAAGGCTCTTTGTTGCCGGCCTTCTGCCAGTTGGTGTGATAGCGCAGGGTGAAGGTTGCATCGTAGCGAGAGTCGATAGCCTTGACAGCATCTTCCCATACGCCACCCTCCATGAAATTGTCGGCGATAGGAGCCATACGGGTCCAAGGACGGCCAAGAGCCTGCACTGCTTCACGCTGGATGGGGTTGATGGTGGCACCAGAGGCTGCCTTGGCAGTCATCTCGGTGTAGTTCCAGGTCTCCATCCAGTAGGCGAAGTTCTCAGGAGAACCACCGCTACCCCAGCCGTAGCCGGCGCCGCCGTTACCGAACTTCTCGTCCTCGTCGTGGTCGGCATACAGCATGATCTCCGAGTTGCGGTCGTTGGTAGCCACGTTCACGTCGTAGAAGGTGGGCTGCAGTGCATACGGTCCAGGATTGTTGATGGCCTGACGGGCAGTGTCGTAAGCCTTCTGGAAGTAGCTCTGTGCCTCGCCGCTGTTGCGTGAGCACTCAGGATAAGTGGGGATGTTGTTGGGGTTCTCCAGCCACCAAGCGTAGGTCAGATAGGCCTTGGAGAGATACAGACGAGCCAGGTTCTTCGTGGCTGTTCCCTTCAGACGGGGATTCTCAGGCAGGTCGGCTACAGCCTTCTCCAGGTCAGAGAAGATGGCTTCGTAGACCTCAGGCACCGTATTACGCACAGAAGTACGGACGGTAGAGGTGTTGAACTTCAGAGGACCAGCGCCCAGGTCGAGTGGCACGCCACCGTATGTCTGAACGAGAATGAAGTAGTCGAAGGCACGGAAGAAGTAGGCCTCAGCCAGCAGAGCGGCGTCCATGCCAGCCTCTGCACCGTTCTCTATAATACCGCTGGCGGTGTTGATGTTGGCAAAGGCTGCGCCCCAGCAACCACCGGCGATACTGTTATTAGGATTCATGGAACCAACGCCAGAGAGGTCGGCATCCTTGAAGTTACCGTCGGCAGACTGTGCGTAGGTGTACTCATCGGTGCCCGTCTCAAGGCTGTTCAGGTAGTAACCGTTGCCATAGAAATAGCGAAGGTGAGCATAAAGTGATGTCAGACCGCCCTCAATACCCGCCTTCGTAGTGAAGAACGTCGGGTCGAACTGGCTGCGAGGCTGCTCGTCGAGAACGTCAGAGCAGGAGGTCATCGTCGTGGAGAGGCCGCAACATACGAGACCCGCAGCAAGGATATATTTAATACTTTTCGTTTTCATATTCTTATTCTTTATATTATGCATGATGCGTTTTTTAGGATGCATTTATTAGAATGTAATGTTAAGACCGATGAGGAAGTTACGGGTAGCGGGCGTGTTGTAGCCTACGATAGGCATTCTGTGCTTACCTGTGTATCCGTCGATGCCGACTGCAGTGTTCTGCGTAGCGAAGGAGTTGGTCTCGGGATCAAGTCCGCTCTCGTTGTTGAACGGCGAGAAGAGCACGAACGGATTCTGAATCGTTGCATAGAGGCGCAGACGGCTGATGCCGAAGTCCTTGACTGCATTCAGGTTGTCGAAGTTGTAACCCAGCGTGATGGCGCGAATCTTCAGATAGCCTGCATCGAAGTAACCGAGAGTTGAACCGTACTTGGGGTTGTCACCGCTCTGGATGCCACCGGGCTTCGGATACTTGGCACCGGTGTTGCTTTCTGTCCAGTAGTCAACATCGAGCTGTCCACGACGACCGGTCAGCATGTTCAGGTAACCATTGGCAGAGTGGATGGCGCTGATGAGCTTACCACCAATCTGGAAGGCACCGATAACGGTCAGGTCGAAGCCCTTGTAGCCGACTGTGGTGTTGAAGCCGCCAATCAGGTCGGGCTCCATGCTCATCACCTCGCGGTCGTCTTCACCAATCTGACGAGTGGGAACGCCGTTGGCGTCGAGAGCCTTGTCGTGGGCCACTTTGATCATACCCAGATTGCCACCGGGCTCGAGGATAGCGAAGTTGGTGGTCTTGGTTCCGTCGGGCAGTGTCACCTCATAGACATCGTTTGCGTTCCAAAGTCCTTCGTACTTATAGTCGTAGATGACATCGATAGGCTGTCCAATGAACCAGCGGTTGGCCTTATCGGGAACAGGATTGCCGTTCTCGTCAAGAGCGCCGGTCAGCTTGGTCAACTTGTTGCGGTTCTGATAGAGATTGATGCCTGCCTCCCAGTTCCAACCGTTCTTGTTGTCGATGATGATACCGTTCAAAGTGAACTCGAAACCCTTGTTCTCGGTGTTACCGATGTTACCGGTATAGCTGCTCACACCAGAAGTGGAGGGCAGGCTCACGTCGAGCAGGATGTCGTTGGTCTTCTGAGTGTAGTACTCAAACGATCCAGACAGACGACCGCGGAAGAGAGAGAAGTCGATACCGAAGTTCCAGGTCTTGGAATACTCCCAGCCCAGCTCGGGATTAGGCAGTGCGTTCACATAGTAACCAGCCTTGTAAACATCGCCGAAGTTGTAGTTGCGAACGGCAAGGCCACCGAGTGTAGAATAAGGATTGATGGACTGGTTTGAAGTCTCACCGTAACCTATGCGGAGCTTCAGGTTGTCAAGCCATGTGTACTGCTCCATGAATGCCTCGCGGGAAATGTTCCAACCAGCGCTCACGGCAGGATAGGTGTGCCACTGATGACCCTTGGCCAGACGAGAAGAAGCGTCGGAACGGAGGGCAACAGAGAACATGTACTTGTTGTCGTAAGAGTACATCACACGACCCATCCAAGACATCAGACCGCTCTGCCAGTAGTTATAACCGGTGAGGTTTGCCTGACCAACGGCCTTGTCGAGTGCATAATACTGGAAGTAGTCTGCAGGAATGTCCTGTGCGTTGGCACCCGTCGACTCATAGGTTGTCTGCTCTGCAGAGTACATGCCGACAACATTCAGGTTGTGCTTCTCAGCGAAGACGCGGTCGTAGGTGACGAGGTTCTCAACAGCCCAGTTGTAGGTCTGGTTCTCAGAAATGGAACCGCCGTTCACGGCATTGGCGTCCTTGTTGTTGACACCTGTACCGGTGAAGCTGCCGCCCTTAGAGCTGCGGTAGTTCAAACCGATGTTGATGCGATAGCTCAGTCCTTCCACCCACGGGCATTTCAGCTCACCAAACAGGGTGTTATAGGAACCGATACCCTTGTTTTCGCTCAGCCATACGTTCTTGTCGCGCTTCACGGTCTCCTTGGTGACAACGCTCTGGTCGTCGGCGGGGAGAGAGACATAGCGCTTCAGGTTGCCGTTTTCATCGTAGGGGCTGGCCAGAGGGCTCTTGCTCAGCACACCGTACATGTCGTTCACACCCTGATTCTTGCGATAGCTGTTGTTGGTGCTCAGACCGAAGCGGAAGTACTTGCCCACCATCTGGTCGAAGTTACCACGGACAGAGATACGGTCATAGCCTTCAGTGGGAACCACCGACTCGTCGTGATAGTAGCCAGCGCCGAAGCTGTAGCTGCCGCCATTGGTACCGCCTGCAACACTCACGTCGTGGTTGTGGCTGACGCCTGTCTCGTAGTAAAGGTCCTGCCAGTCGGTGTTGGTGTTGTCGTTTTCATCGAGCGAGTTCTGATAGAGACCAGCATACTTACGGAACTCCGAGAATGTCGGTCCATCCATCATGGGATACTTGTGGAACACGGACTTGAAACTGACATAGCCGTTGTAGCTCACCTTGGCCGGTGCGCCCTGATAGCCTTTCACCGTTGTGATGATGATCACACCGTTGGCACCACGCGAACCGTAGATGGCAGTTGCGGAGGCATCTTTCAAGATGTCGAGCGACTTGATGTCAGTTGGGTTGATGTCGGAAAGCTGACCCATGAAGGGTATTCCGTCGAGCACGATGAGCGGGTCGTTGCTTGCGGAGAGTGAGCGCTGACCGCGAATGCGGATCTGCATCTCCTCACCGGGCTTCGAACTGGTCTGCGTCATGAGCACACCAGCTACGCGTCCCTGCAGTGCCTGTGCTGCGTTGGTGGCAGCAATCTGGTTCAGCTTCTCACCGCCCACGTTGGCCACCGAACCGGTGACAGCCTCGCGGCGCTGGGTACCATAACCGATGACCACCACCTCGTTGAGGTTGTGTCCCTCTTCCTCGAGCTGAACTGCGATGTGTGAACTGTTGCCTACGCTCACCTCCTTGGTGATGTAGCCAACGTAGGAAACGACGAGCGTAGCGCCCGGTTTCACGTTGAGAGAGAAGTTTCCGTCGAAATCAGTCACGACGCCATTGGTCGTTCCCTTTTCCTGAACGGTGGCTCCGATGAGCGCTCCTTGAGAGTCGCCAACGTAACCCGTCACATGCTTGCTTTGCTGCGTGGCTGCCAGAGCAGATCCTTCTGCTGCTGCCACGGCCTGCATAGGACAATACAGCCCGATGGCTGCAAATAGTCCTGCCAGGACGATTTTCTTACTGTGTCTTACATTCATAAAGTTAGTTATTATAAATAGGTGTAATAAAAATCTTTTTCATCGAACGCCACCCGCTCGCAGGTTCTCACGTGCGATGCAAGACTGTTTCACGTTGCAAAAGTATGAAAAAGAACTTGATGATATGTTTCTTTTCGTTTCCATCATGTTTCTTTTTGTCTCTTTGAACAAAAACCTGCTTTTTCCTATTTATTTTGCATAAATCGCTTAAAAGCCTATAACTGAGCCTTTTTCAAAAACACGCATGTTAATTTGTATCATTCAGTTTTGCCTACGTCTCATTCGCGAAAAAACAAAAGAAAAGATTTGGAGCGTATCATTATTCTTTTTAATTTTGCATCGTGAAACATTAGAGATTTTTTAGCAGTTAGTATACCTTTTCGTTAATTTATTATTAGTTATTTTAGCAGTATGATAGATTGTTAGCGTGATTGATCTAAGAAGCAGGGGCGTCGGGATGACGCGGCCCTGCTTCTTTTTTTATGATGGTTTTAGGAGTATCTTTTGAGGAGTTACAGGAGTTCAGGAGTTTCTCTTTAGGAGTTACAGGAGTTCAGGAGTTCAGGAGTTACAGACGATACTTTAATTAGCTGCATTTAAAGACTCGCGCTAAAACTATTGTCTGTAACTCCTGAACTCCTGAACTCCTGCAACTCCTTATTAACAATCAATACTGATAAAGCCTGACGTGCAGAATCTTGTATTCTCCCACGCCGATGCGGGCATGGCGGCCCTGATGGTCCTGATCGCCATTGTCGCGACGGATGTAGTGCAGCTGTCCCTGCTCGTCGATGCTCACCTGGTCTACGCTGACGATGCCGCATCGCTTGCCGCGGAATGTCTTTCTCGGTGTTTCGGTCTTTTCCTGCGCCTCCGATGCCTGCTGTGAGCCGTCGGCCAGCACAAAGCCATCCTCTCCCAGTTGTCTTCTTTGTTCCTGCTCGTATTCGGTCTTGGTCTTGAATTCCACCACCACGCCGTTGCCGGCAATGAGGTATTCCATCGGCGCAAGCCTGACAATGGTGGCGCCGCCTTCGGGCCATGTCGTGCCGTCGGTGGCACGCGGGTCCCAGGGCAGCGTGAAGTTATGCCGACAGATGAGCTGCAGGTCGCCGTCGCTGATGATGCGCTCGCGGTCCTGCTGGTCGAAAAGGAGGCCCCAGGATGGGTGTTTACTGGAACGCAGGACCGGACGAAGCTGACGGAGCAGCTGGTAGGCCTGCGAGACATGATGGGTCTCTGAGGCGGGCGCCTGGTCGATGGCGAAGGGCGAAAAGCCCAGTGCACGGTGCTCGCCGAAGACATAAAGGGCGCGCACGCCGCTGTTCTCGCAGCATCGGCTTTCGGGAATGAAGAGGCGGTTGTCGGCCATGTCATATTGTGCGGCCCACTGCTTGAAGCCGGTGTCGTAGATGTCGGGGGCCAGCAGGTCGACGCTCGGCGCAGCCGTCTTCCACACCTTTGCGAGATGGGCGAGCGGTCCTGCCGATGGATATTCGCCGGGCTTGCGACCGCGCGAATTCATAGCAGCGTTCACAAACAGCGGCATGTCGTAGACGCGCCGGGCCACCTGGGCGAGCTGTTCCACATAGAGGGCGTAGTGCCAGGCCATGAACACCTCGTCGGCCTCATCGCCGGCGCCCAGCACCTGCGCCCATGTGCCGCGCTGTTTCTTCCCCAGCGCCTTGAGCAGCTTGTCGGGTACAGTCTGGCTCCATGCCTTCTCGGCCAGCGGCGAATGGTCGCGGGCATCCTCGAGCATACCTATCTCGTTCTCTATCTGCAACATGCTCACGGTGCCGATAGCCTTGTCTTTCGCGGCCAGATGCTCCATCAGCCGGGTGAAGGCGCGGCAGTCGGCCTGCAGCACCTCGTCGCTGAAACAACTGGCAATCTCCAGCGGCTTACCCTGACGGGTGACGGCGCGCGGGAAGCGTTTCACATTGGTCTTGAACCACGCCGGCGCATAGCAGCTCATCGAGTTCTTCCACGCGCCGAACCACAGCAACACCACCTGCAGGCGGTTCTCGCGGGCGCGGTCGATGACACGGTCGACGAGCGTGAAGTCGAACGTTCCCTCCTCGGGCTCAATCAGTTCCCAGTAGGCGGGCACGAGCACGGTGTTGAGTCCCAGCTGCGCCATTCGCGGCATCACCTCGTCGATGTCTTCCACGCTGGTGGCAGCCGAGTTGGACAGCTCGCCGCCCAGCACATAGAGCTGTGAAAGGCGGTCCTGGGCCACGGCGCTCATGGCGGTGCACCAGAGCATGAGCAAAATGAGCACTTTCTGTTTCATGTCTTCCGATTTTTATTGCAAAGATAGCCAACTTCTCGAAAACGGCAAAAGGATAGTTGAAAAAACTCATTTGCAGGGCGGAAAACTTAAGAGTCGGAGGCTTGAAAGGACTTTTAAAGTGGACTCAGCTACATGTCGATTCATGCATATTCGCGAAGCGCCGCAGGCATGCCAAAGCCTTTTCCCGTGTTTTCCGCTGTCTTTGAGTCGTCAGTCTGCCAGTTTCAGCAAGCAAAACCGCCGGTTTTTGTAAACGAATCCATTGGATTCGTCCAACGATTCCATTGATTTTGTTCAACGATTCCAATGGATTCGTTCAACAATTCCATTGGATTCGTTTCTTGAAAACGGCGCTTTTGCTGCTTCCATCCGTCGTTTTCGCCGTTTATTTCCGGCAGTCTTGGCCTAACAGGTTGTCACTCCAGAGCTTGAGGAACTTCAAAAAACAGAACAAAATGGGCGTTTTTGATGACCTTGATACGACAACAAAAGCACATCTGATTGATAATCAGAGGTTTGCAAAAAAGGGGGAAAGTGGTTTTTTTCACTGGACAACGCCTAGCATTGCAGAGTTTTTGATTCGCCATGTTAAAAAAAAGCGGACGAATCGTTAAAAGAATATAATAAAGAAAATTGTTGACCTTATTTTTGTAAATTTGCAGCATTGTTTTTCAAACCTTTAAAACGAAAGAATTATGAAAAAACTGAATGTGAAAGTAATGGCACTGCTGCTCATGGGCAGCATGGCCTTTCATTCGTGCATCGTTGGCTCCTACAGCCTGATGAACAAGTACTGCGACTGGCAGATGAACATGACTGGCAACAAGTTTGTGAACGGTATTGTGGGCATCATCCTGGGCAGCATCGCCGTGCCGGTGACGTCTTTTGTCGACGCACTTGTGCTGAACACCATCGAGTTCTGGACAGGCGACAACCCCATGGCCTCTAATGCGGGCAAGACGCAGAAGGTGCTGGGCACCGACGGCCGCTACTATGCCGTGAAGATGCTGAAGAACGGCTACGAGCTGACCGCTCCCACCGGTGAGGTAAGCTACTTCCTGCACGACGCCAGCACCGACACCTGGTCGCTGCAGCAGAACGGAAAGACCATCGAGCTGTTCCGCTTCAACGGCGACGGCACCATCACCACACTGGCCCTGGACGGACAGAACATCACTGTGAAGCCCAACGAGGCCGGACTCTATCAGGTGCGCATGGCTGCCACCAACGGCCAATACTTCGCCATGAGATAAACAGCGAATGTACACGAAGTCGTGTCTTCACGACAACGGAATTGTGTCTCTTCTGACAACGGGTTTGTTTTTCGACAACGAAATTGAACTTTTTCGACAACGAATTTGACGAATCTTACGAAATTCTCTGAGCTATAAAAGCCAAAGATTCGTATGATTCGTCAAATTCGTTGTTATAGATATGAAGTCCGCGGAATTTGTTTTTGAACACGGATCTCACCGATTAAACGGATTTCGCTGAGCTCGTTAAAGCCCGTGATTCGTGTCATTCGTCAAATTCGTTGTCGAAAACCGAACACGGATCTCACCGATTAAACGGATTTCGCTGAGCGCGTTAAAGCCCATGATTCGTGTCATTCGACAAATTCGTTGTCTAAAACCGAACACGGATCTCACCGATTAAACGGATTTCGCTGAGCGCGTTAAAACCCAAGATTCGTGTCATTCGACAAATTCGTTGTCTAAAACCGAACACGGATCTCACCGATTAAACGGATTTCGCTGAGCGCGTTAAAGCCCATGATTCGTGTCATTCGTCAAATTCGTTGTCTAAAACCGAACACGGATCTCACCGATTAAACGGATTTCGCTGAGCGCGTTAAAACCCAAGATTCGTGTCATTCGTCAAATTCGTTGTCTAAAACCGAACACGGATCTCACCGATTAAACGGATCTCGCTGAGCTCGTTAAAACCCATGATTCGTGTCATTCGTCAAATTCGTTGTCGAAAACCGAACACGGATCTCACCGATTAAACGGATTTCGCTGAGCGCGTTAAAGCCCATGATTCGTGTCATTCGTCAAATTCGTTGTCTAAAAAAATTCAAATTCGTTGTCAAAAATAATCAATTTCGTTGTCGAAAAGGCTCATTCGTTGTGAGAAACCTATTCGATGTTCATGTGGCTGAACGTCTGGAAGTATTTCAGGCAGACGTTGCGCCATTCGTGTGCGTTGTCCCGCTGGTGTAGCAGACGTTCGTAGACTTCGTTCCAGCGCTGCGGGTCGCCGTTGTCGATGGCCAGCACCGTTTTTTTCTGGACTTCCCAGATGCGCACATACTTTTCCGCCTCGGCCACGCCAAGGTTGTATTTCATGCAGAGCTCCTCCCAAAGCGTGTTCCCGCTCTTCATGCGGTAGTTCCAGGGCACATGGTGGAACCAAAGCAGATACTGCTCGGGGCAGGTCTCTATATTGTCGTAGAGCGAGGCGTAAGGCTCGTTGTACTGACCTACGGCGTTGGTGCCCTTGCTGCTGCGGTCGAAGCCCACGCCGTTTTCGTCGGCTTTATGATAGTACACGGGGCACCACTCCAGCGGATACTCCTTTTTAAAACCATCGGGCTCAGGTCCGTAGTGCTCGTCGAAGGCAAAGATGTGGTGGAGGCCCAGCGGCATCATGTAGTTGACGCAGGCTTCACGGCTGCCAAGCATCACGGCGGTCATGGCATTGATGAAGGGTGGGTCGTCGTCGAATGTCTGACGAAGCCACTCGCGGGCGATGTCTTCCGACGAGAGTTCTGGGTTCCAGGCCAGGCGTCCAAAGGCATACCAGTTGGCCTGAGAGAAGTGATGGCCGCACCAGTTGCGGTCTTTTCCGATGTTGGCCACGCCGGCAATGCCGCGCAGGTTGTGGGGAGGCACGAAGGTGAAGAACTCTTTCCACATCGGAGCCAGGTAGACGAGGTGGCGCGACTGTCCGAGATACTCCTGGGTAATCTGCAGCTCGGCCATGTTGGGCGTCTTGCGAATCTGGTCGAAGATGGGACTGTAGGGCTCGCGCGGCTGGAAGTCGAGCGGTCCGTTCTTGGTCTGCAGGATGACGTTCGGGCGGAACTTGCCGTCGAGGGGCTTGAACTCCGACACGGCCTGCTTGACGCGGTCCTCGCCCTTGTGGTTGGCTCCGTAGACGAAGCAGCGCCACATGACGATGCCGTTGTAGGGCTTCAGCGCGTCGGCAAGCATGTTGGCGCCGTCGGCATGCGAGCGCTTGTAGTCGCCGGGACCGGGCTGTCCCTCGCTGTTGGCCTTCACGAGGAAGCCGCCAAAGTCGGGGATGAGCTGATAGATTTCCTTGGCCTTGCGCTTCCACCACTGCGCCACGTCCTTGTTCAACGGGTCGGCGGTCTTGGTGTCGCCCAGCGCCATCGGCGTGGCAAAGTTGATGCTCAGGAACACGCGGATGCCGTAGGGGCGCAGGATGTCGGCAATCTTCTTCACCTCGTTCAGGTACTCGGTGGTCAGCATCTTTGGCGAGGCATTCACGTTGTTCAGCACGGAGCCGTTGATACCTATGGAGGCGTTGGCGCGTGCATAGTCGCGAATGCGCTTCTCATCCAGATGGAACCATTCGAAGATGCTCTTGCCAGCGTAGCCGCGCTCGATGCTCCCGTCGAGGTTGTCCCAGTGGTTGAGCAGACGGAGAGAGAAGGTCGGGCGCTCGGTCTTGTCGAAGTTCTGGCCGTCGCTTGCGGCACTGGGAGCGATGCCGCTTGCGCGGAGGACATCGGTGTTCTGCAATCGCAACAGCTCGAAGGTGCCGTAAAGCAGGCCGATATCGGAACTGGCGTAGACGGTGGCTGCATAGGTTCCCAGGCTTCCCGTCTCCTTGCGGTTGGCGACGATGCGGTAGCCTTCGTCGAGTTTCAGGGTCTTGTCGAGCACAAGTTTCACCTCAGCGCCCAGTCGCCAGCCGCTGGCGAGCTCACTTTTGGCGATGTCGATGGTGGCCGACGTGGCATTGGCCTCGATGGTGGGTTGACTACCTGGCCGGTTCTGGTTGCCGAGCCAGAGCTTGTAGCCGTCGTCGGCCAGCGCGGTGAGCGACAGCAGGAAGGCGGCCATGATGAGGAAGGTCTTTTTCATATTTCTTTTATTTTGGTGATTCGGTTGGGGTTGCTGTGGCACGGCAGCACACCTGACAGTGGGCTGCATCAGGGAGTGTCCGACTCCTTGACGCGCTCCTGCTCGCTGTATTCGGTGGGCGTCATGCCGAAATGCTTCTTGAAGATGGTGGAGAAGTGGGTCTGGTTGTTGAAGCCCACGGCATAGGCCACCTGTGTGACGTTGATCTTGCGCTCCTTGATGAGTCGCGCGGCCTGCTCCAGACGTAGGTTGCGCATGAAGTCGCCAGCCGAGATGCCGGTGATTTCCTTCAGCTTGCGGTGCAGCTGGGCACGGCTGATGCCCACCGTCTCCGACAGTTTCTCCACGTTGAAGTCGGGGTCGCTCAGGTTCTCGTTGATGCACTTCATGATGCGCTCCATCAGCGCGTCGTTGTTGCCTTTCACGGTCACCTTCTGGATTTTCTTCTCCTGGGCCTGCGCTCCTGTGTACTTGCCTCGCAGACGGCGCACGTTGTCCACCAGGTTGTCGATGAGGATGTGGAGCTCTTCCATGTTGAACGGCTTGGAAAGGAACGCGTCGGCGCCCTTCTTCAGACCCTCCAGACGGTGGCTGACCTCCGATTTCGAGGTGAGCAGAATGACCGGAATGTCACTGATATTGGTGTTGCTCTTGATGTTCTTAAGCAGCTGTATACCGTCCATCTCGGGCATCATGATGTCTGAGATGACCAGGTCGTACTCGCTCGTCAGCAGTGCCTTGAGGGCTTCCTTGCCGTTTGGCGCAGCGTCGAAGCGATACCAGTTGCCCAGTTCTGCGCGTATGTAGCCCGCTATCTCGGCATCGTCG
Source organism: Prevotella sp. (assembly GCA_017509155.1). Classification (GTDB taxonomy): domain Bacteria; phylum Bacteroidota; class Bacteroidia; order Bacteroidales; family Bacteroidaceae; genus Prevotella. Next base: position 14,645 of record JAFWQE010000197.1, on the reverse strand, counting down.
TCGGCGATGAGTATGCGGAAATTCTTCGACGCCTGCTTCTTGGGGCTGTTGCTGAACACGGGGTCGGGCTCGGTTTCTATCTCCTCGGGCTTCAGATGGTCCTTTCCCATCGGCAGATGGATGGTGAGCACGGTGCCGCGAACACCGTCGGGACGGTTGGCAGCACTGATGGTTCCGCCGTGCATCTGCACGATGGCACGGCTCAGGTTCAGCCCGATGCCGGTGCCATCGAGGTGCAGGTCGCGGGCGTTGCTGCCCTGATAGAAGCGGTCGAACAGCCGGTCGGGCTTCTCTTCGTTCAGACCTATGCCGTTGTCGATGACCTGAATGACGGCCTCGCGCTTCCCTTCCTTCGACACCGATTCGCTGATGACGACGTCGATCTGTCCACCGTCGAAGGTATATTTGAACGCATTCGACAAGAGATTGGACACCACCTTGTCGAAGTTGATGCGGTCTATCCAGACAGGAATGCGCGGCGGCTCGTCGGCAGCTTCGCCCGATGGGCCGGCACCGTTGGCCTCCTGGCGCGGATGGGCCTCCATGTTGAACGAGATGTTGCGCTGCTGGGCGTTGTACTGATAGAGCGAGCAGATGCCGTTGATGAACGACACGAGGTCGGTCTCGCGGCAGTGCAGGTGCATCTGGTTCTTGTCTATCTTGCGCTCATCGAGTATCTGGTTGACCAGAAGGAGCAGGCGCTGGGCGTTGCGGTCGATGGTATCGATGTCGGTAAGGCTGTCGGCATCGCTGATGCGCTCCTTGAGTTTCTTCAGCGGACCCAGAATGAGCGTGAGCGGAGAACGGATGTCGTGGGTGGCATTGATGAGGAACCGCATCTTCGACTCCTCGAGCTCGGCCTTGCGCTTGCGCTCCACATAGTAGACGACCATTGTGATGAGGCCCAAGAGAAGCAGTGTGTAGAGGAACCAGGCCAGCGTTGACGAGTACCAGGGATCGAGGACCCGCACCACCACCTGCTTCGTGTTCTTCGACGAAATGCCGTTGCACACGGCGCGCACCTCGATGATGTAGCGGCCGGGCTTCATCTTGTTGAACGAGATGGCATTCATGCCTTCGTTGGTGGAAATCCACGGTCCGCTGCCGTTGATGCGGTACTGGAAGAAGATGTTCTCCACGTTCTTGTAGTCGAGAAGCGAGAACTCGAGCGTGAAGGAGTTCTCGTCGTAGGGCACCTCGAACTTGTCTTTCAGCGGACAGACGGTCTCGTTGCCCATGATGAAGTTGGTGAGGTAGACGTCGCCCACGGTGCGCTGGCTGCCCTTAACCACATCGGGACGGAACACGGTGATGCCGTCGTTGGAGCCCAGACAGATGGTTCCGTCGCCCTTGCGCGCCAGAGCGCCCACCACATATTCCTTGGTAGCCAGTCCGTTGCCGTGGATATAGCTCACCCATATCTTGGTCTTCGCGCCGTAATGCCATATACCCATGGAGGTGCTGATCCAGATGTCGCCGCTGTCGTCGACGGCGATGCCGCAGATGATCTTGTTGTTGAGTGCCTCGGCGCCCTCAAAGGGTTTCACCTTGTTGTTGATGCGGTCGTAGACGTAGAGCCCTTCGTTGGTGCCGATGAGCACGTTGCCCTGCTTCTGTTCGGCAAAGGCGGTACACTGGAAGGACTTCAGCGCCACGTCCCATCCGAGCTTTCGGAAGTTGCGGTCGGCAGTATCCATGACGGAAAGTCCGTCGGATGTGCCTATCCAAAGCATGCCGTAGCGGTCGACGAAGAGCGATTTAATCCAGTTGTTGCCCAGGGTTCCCTTCTTGGGGTCGGGGTGGTCCATGTCGTAGTTCTGCGACTCGCCCGTGGCGGGGTTGAACACAAGCAGTCCTTTTCCGAAGTCGGCCAAGTAGAGCATTCCGTTTTCGTCGTCGGCGATGCAGTTGAGTCCCCATCCAGAACCGCTGAGGCGCTGCTGGGCAATTCCCGTCTGCGGCGAGTAGCTATACAAGGTATTCTGGGTGCTTACCCAGAAACGGCCCTGCCTGTCGCGCATGAGGAACTTGCTGCCGTCGGGAGCTGGCAGCACTGAGACAATCTTTCCGCGGCTGTCGAAGCGATACACATGGTCGTTCTGGGCGGTACATAGCAGGTCGCCACTCTCCTCTGCAACGATGGACGACACGCTGCTTCCGATGTTGTGATTCTGCTCGGAAAAGCTCCAGCTGCTGAAAGGCTCGGCCAACTGATTGAGCAGATAGAGGCCCTTCTGGTAGCAGCTCACCCAGATGTTGTGGTCCTTGTCTTCGAGGATATCGTTCACGTATGAGGTCGACATGTCGTATTTCACGTTCACATTGCTCACAGGCTGCAGGGTCTTTTGCCGTCGGGGCACCACCATCAGTCCCAGTCCTGTGGTGCCGACATAGAGGTCGCCGGCCTTGCTGAGCACAGCCTTGCGGATGGCAATCTGCCTGCCCAGCACGCTGACATCGTAGCCGGCGTCGGTCACGGTTTCCGTTGCGTAGTCGTAACGGAGTATGCCATACATGCAGACAATGAGGATGCCGCCGTCGTCGGTTCCAATAAACGACATGGGGGCACCGAAAGGTGACTGGAAGTCTTTCATGGCGACGGCCTCGCCATTCTTCACGCAGACTCGCGTAAATGTGCTTTCGTGGCTGCTGCGCCACAGGTTATGCTGCTCGTCTTCGTATATTCTGCTGTAGAAATCGTCCAGCCGGCGACGACGGTAACTGTCGGAATGGGTGATGGTGCTCTGGCCTTTTCGGATGAAGTAGAGGCCATAGCCAGCCGTGCCAATCAGCAGGTCGCCGCTGCTGTTTACCATAAGTGAGTTGACGCGCGGACGACGATTGTCGGGGAAACGATAGCGGACAAAGTTGTTGTGTTCATAGTCGTAGCGGGCCAGACCCTTCGAACTGCCCACCCACAGACGGCCCTCGCCGTCGGCAAGCACCTTCACCACCTCGTTGTCGACAATGGTCATCGTGTCGCTCACACTGCTGAAATAGTTGGTGAAACGGTAGCCGTCGAACTTGTTGAGTCCGTATTCGGTGCCTATCCAGAGGTAGCCATACTTGTCCTGAACCACACAGTCGGTGAGCGAGCTCGACAGGCGGTCGCTGGTGTAGAGGCGGCTCACGTCGGCACGCATGATGAGTGCTGCGGCCATAGACAGCAGCACCATCAAGAGGATATATCGTTTCTTTTTCATGGTTTCACTATTGTTAGCAGACGTTACCGACGCACTTGTTTCCCTAAACTGGCGGATGCGGCAGATAAAAACCTAAAAGAATCTCTTCGAAACTGGCAGATTCGAAGAAAAAAATCCGGTTTTTTTCATTCGTGCTTTCGCGGACTCTCGTTTCCAAACAGATAGCTCCGCTTGTTGAATCCGCCACAATCCACCACGATTTTCTCTACGACGACGGCCGGATCGAGCGGCTCTACCACGAGCGAATGGCTGCCTGCAGGTGCCGAGAGTGCCATGTCGGCCACCACAATGCGGCGCGCAACGGTGGGATAGTAGATGCTATAGATGTTCTCGGGCTTCTCGTTCAGGTTGTGATTGTAGTTGCAAACGAAGGGTGTTCCGCCGTCGAGGGTGGCACGAATGCGGTGGCCGCCGCTGTTCTGGAAGTCGAGGGTGGACTTTAATATAATGTAGACGCGAGCCACGGCATTCTGTGTGCTGAAGTGATAGGTGAGCGACGGGCCGTCCTGTTGTGGCACGGGCAGCGTGTAGGGCTGCAGGCTCAAGGCGCTCAGCGTGCGGCCCATGTCGGGCATCAGCGTCCATGTGAGGCCGGCAGCATCGCGTTTCTCGTAGTAGTGTTCGGCTTCGATGGCCACCATTCCGTCCACTTCTGAGAACACATTTTTACCCATTTCATCGGAGATTCGCTCCACTTTAGGCAGCACATCGCGCGGTCCGAAGTCATCGTTCCAGGAACGATAGCCGATGTGTTTCTGCGTCATCATGCCGTTCCACTTGCCACCGGCCATCTCCACATTGTAGTATCGGCAGAGCAGAGAGTCACGACGGAAGGCCTGCTCGGCGCGGTCGGCCCAGAGGTTGCAGTCTGGATTGCCCTGCGCAGCAAGGTGTCTGTTCATGGCCACGGCCTGATAAAGGCGGTATACATTTCCCATGGCCTGCACGGGGAAAAGGATGATCTGCCGATAGGCATCGCGCTGGTCGGGGCGCAACTGTGCAAACTGGTCGAGAGCAGCAGCCTCCAGTTCGGTGTATTCGCCAACAACCTGAGCCCACTCATCGGGCGCATAGGTCGAGGCATCGAGCATCTCGGCGGTGCAGCGTCCGTTGAGTTTCGAGATGCGGTTGAGCAGACGTGCAGCCTCGGCAGCCTGTTCTTCGCCAAACGTGGCGCGGCAGAAGGCGAGCGTATGCGGACGGATGTCGGCCACGGCTGTGGCGCGCTCACCCGCCGAAGCCTCTATATTGAGCAGCTCAGGATTCCAGGCCATGTCCATGAAAAGCTGAATGGGATACTCCATGGGCTTCAGGTCGCCCACGTTGAGAATCCACATCTGATCGATGCCATACTGCGCGGCCAGCGAGAGCTGCTCCCACATGTTCTGCGTGGGGGTGACGTTGAGCCACTTCGAGTTGCGCGGTGCACCCACATAGTCCACATGGTAGTAGAGTCCCCAACCGCCCTTGTGGCTCTTCTCTTTCTTTGTCATGGGCACGCGGCGCACGTTTCCCCAGTTGTCGTCGCAAAGGAGGAAGATGACGTCGTCGGGCACCTTCATGCCGGCATCGTAGTAGTCCATTACTTCCTTATATAAGGCCCACACCTGCGGTGTTTCCTTTGCCGGTCGGCCTGTCACCTGTTCTATGATGCGCCGCTGGCTCTTGACGACGTCCTCAAGAAGACGTGTGTCGGCCTCTGCACTCATGGCTTCGTCGCCGTCGCCGCGCATTCCAATGGTCACCACGTCCTCCGTTCCCTTCATGCGCTCAATGCCCTCGCGGAAGAAACGGTCCAGATTGTCGCGGTTGGTGCGGTAGTTCCAGGCGCCCCAGTCGCGGCGATTGCGGGCGTATTCCTGATGGTTGCGGGCCATAGGCTCATGGTGTGACGTGCCCATAATAACGCCCATTTCATCGGCGGTTTTACTGTTTTCGGGGTCATCGGCATAGAATGCCCAGTTCCACATGGCGGGCCACATGAAGTTACCGCGCAGACGCAGGATGAGCTCAAACACCTTTTCATAGAACCGGTGGTCGCCATAGTTGGTGCCAAACGTGTTCTTCACCCACGACGTGAGGCAAGGTGCCTCGTCGTTGAGGAAGATGCCGCGGTAGCGAACTGCCGGTTCACCGTCGGTGTAGGTACCGCTTTTAATATAGATAGACTCGTGATGCGTCACGGGCACATCGGCCCAATAGTACCACGGAGACACCCCCATCTGACGGGAAAGCTCGTAGATGCCGTAGATGGTTCCGCGGCGGTCGCTGCCGGCGATCACCAGCTGGCTGCCCTTGGTTGTGATGATAAACTTCTCGCGTTTCCCCATCAGGTCCTTCTTGTTGATGACACCTTCGCGCACCAGTTTGTCGATGGCCTTGGAGTGGCCCAGCGTACCGACCACGACAGGCGACTGTTCGTCGGCAGTGATAGTGGCAGGGAACCCGCACACGCGCTCAATATCGGTGGCCAGATCGTGCGCGGCACGGCTCACACCCCGCTCGTCGTTGTCGTCCAGATAGATGAGCACAGGGAACTTGGCGTTCAGACAGAAGTCGCCTTCATTGAAAAAAACGAACTGCTGAGCTGAGCGGCCTACATGCGAGGCCGTCAGCATCAGCATGAGTAACAAATAACGATAATAAGTTTTCATAACAGGGTCCAAATTTTGTTGCAAAGTTATGATTTGTTTCAGAAACCGCCTAATTTTAGCCTGAAAAATATTGCGAATGAGACATATTGAAACAAATTAGTTACTAAAACTCTTGCCCGAACGGAAACAAACATGTAATTTTGCAACACCTTACCAAAGAACTTATTTCAACTATAAACCAGCTATCATGAAACGCATTTGCACTTTTCTCGTGGCAATCGTATTTGCAGCCACGACGTATGCGGAAGACGCAAAAGTCTGCTGGACCGGCACATGGGCAGCAGCGGCAGAGTTCACAGGCCCGGGCGACATGCCTAAGGAGAGTCTGTCCAACCGTTCGTTGCGCGAAATCGTGAGGGTCAGCATCGGAGGCTCGCAACTGAGGCTCCAGCTCTCGAACGAATTCGGAAGCAGCGAGGTGGACATCAACGCCATCTACATAGCCGACTCGAAGGACGGATGGGAGATAGACGCGAAGACGGCGCGCTACCTGACGTTCGGTGGAAAGAAGAACATCACCATCGAGAAAGGACAGGCGGTGTTCAGCGACGTGCTGAAATACAACCTGAAGCCACTGCAACGGCTCACCATCACCATCAACTACGGCAAGCGGACGCCCGAGAATGCCACGTCGCACCGTGGGTCGCGCACCACCTCTTATATTATTAAGGGGGCGTCGAAGCCCAAAAGCAGCTTCGAGGACAGTGAGCGGCTGGACCACTGGTACAACATCGCAGCCATCGACGTCATGGCTCCTGAGTCGACGCCTTCGGTGGCCATCATCGGCAATTCCATCACCGACGGACGCGGTTCCACCACGAACCTGCAGAACCGTTGGCCGGACTTCCTGGCCACAGCCCTTGGCGGACAGACGGCCGTGCTGAACCTCGGCATCGGCGGAAACTGTGTTCTGGAGGGCGGACTCAGCCAACCGGCACTGGTAAGATTCGACCGCGACATCCTGGGACAGCGGGGCGTGAAGGCGCTCATCATCTTTGAAGGCGTCAACGACATAGGAGGAAGCGCCGGCCAGGCAGAGCGAAAGACGCAGCGACTCATCGAAGCCTACAAGACACTCATCAAGAAAGCCCGCGACAACGGAATGAAAGTGTACATGGGAACCATCACTCCGTTCAAGGGCAACGGCTATTTCAAGCCGTTCCAGGAGGCCGCACGACAGGTGGTGAACGAGTGGATCAGGACGACCGACCTGATAGACGGCGTCATCGACTTCGACCAACTGGCCCGCGACCCCTCAGACACGCTGCAGCTCAGGAAAGAGTATTCCGACGACTGGCTCCACCTCTCGCCGGCTGGCTATGAGGCAATGGGAAAGTGCGCCGCCGAGGTTCTCAGCAAATAACAACAACGGCCTGAACCGCCATGTCTATGGTGGCTCAGGCCTTTTCCTGTTTATATCAGGGGTAAGGAAAAATGAAGAAAGCAACCGGACAGAGCATTTCTGTAGGCGAGAAGGTGGGCTATTCACTGGGTGATGTGTCCGCCAACCTTGTCTTTCAGATCATGATGGTCTACCAGCTGAAGTTCTATACCGACATCTTCGGGCTGGATGGCACCATCGCGGGCACCGTGTTGCTGTTTGCTCCGCTGGCCAGTGCGTTCATCGACCCGCTGGTGGGCATCGTCACCGACCGCACCCACACGCGCTGGGGAAAGTATCGTCCGTGGCTGCTGTGGACAGCCGTGCCGTTCAGCGTCTTCTATTTCCTGGCCTTCCACAACCCCGGCATCCACGACAAGACGCTTGTTGCCGTCTATGCCACCATCAGCTACGTGCTGATGCTCGCCTTCTACGGGTTCAACAACACGCCCTACGCATCGCTGGGCGGCGTCATGTCGGGCGACCCTCGCGAGCGCAACAGCATCAACACATTCCGCTTTGTGGCTGCGGCGGTGGCACAGTTCGTGGTTCAGGGCCTCACGCTGCCGTTGGTAAGCCGCTTCGGCGGCGGCAACGATGAGCGCGGATGGACGTGCACCATCGGCCTCTTTGCCATCTTCGTGTGCCTGTTCAGCCTCATCGCCTTCTTCACCACCCGCGAGCGAATCTCGCCTCCCCAGCAGCAGAAGATGAGCATCAGCGAGGACGTGCGCAAGACCTTTGGCTGCGCACCGTGGCGCTGCATGTTCTTCCTCACATTGATTCTCTACATCACGCTTGCCCTCTGGAGCTCGTCGATGAACTATTATTTCCAGGATTATCTCGACGCTCAGGCGCTGGCATCCATGCTTTCGCGCTTTGGCTTCGACGTTTCTCCCAGCGAAGCCTACACGGTGGGCTTCTCTGTCTTCAACACGCTGAATGCCGTGGTACAGTTCTTTGGCATTCTCTTCCTCTCGTCTTTCTTTGCCAACCGCTACGGCAAGCGCACCACGTTTCTCGTGGGCCTGTCGCTGTTCACGGTCCTCACGGCGATGTTCTACATGGCTTCGCCCGAGAGTCCGTTGCTGGTTTTCGTGCTGTGCGCGCTGCGCAGCCTGGTCTTTGCCCCCACCATTCCGCTGCTCTGGGCGATGGTTGCCGACAGTGCCGACTACGTGGAGTACACCCATCACCGTCGCGCCACGGGCTTCTGTTTCTCAGGCATCGTGTTCGCCTTGAAGGGCGGCATGGGCATCGGCGCCGCCATTGCGGGCCTGTTGCTGTCTGCCTTCGGCTACCAGTCGGCAAGCTCGGGCGTTCAGTCTCAGTCGGCCATCCAGGGCATCCGCCTCGCCGCAAGCATCATTCCGGCGGTGCTCCTCGCGGGAAGCGTCATCGCCATCTGGCAGTATCCCATTACCAAGACCTTCAACGAGAAGATGCAGGCCGAGCTGGAGGCCCGCCGTTCATTAGAAAAACTTAAAACAACAAATAATAAAGAATTATGGCAACAAACATGAACATGGAAGCCAAGGGCTTCTACAAACTCAACTGGTTGCAGCGCATCGGCTTTGGTTCCGGTGACCTTGCACAAAACCTCATCTTTCAGGTCATCTGCACTTACCTGTTGTTCTTCTACACCGACATCTACGGGCTCACTCCTTCGGCTGTGGCAGTGATGTTTTTTGTGGGCAATGTCGCAAACGTCATCTGGGACCCCATCGTAGGTGCGCTGATTGACAAGAGCAACCCGCGCTACGGAAAATACCGTTCGTATCTGCTTTATGTGGGCATTCCCCTTTCAGGATTTGCCATTTTATGCTTCTACAATGGTTTTGCCCCGTCGCTCATCTACGCGTATGTGACCTACATTTCCATGCAGTTGCTCTACACATTCATCAATGTGCCTTACGGAGCCCTCAACTCTTCGCTGACCCGCGACACCGACGAGATCACCATTCTTACGTCGGTGCGCATGTTCATGGCCAACCTTGGCGGTCTGGCAGTGAACTCTGGCCTCCCTCTGTTCATCGCCTTGATTGCCGGTGCTCCCTCTGACAGTCTTCCCAAAGACCCGTCTGCATGGTTCACCACGATGACCATCTACGCCATTGCCGGCTTCTGCCTGCTTGTGTTCTGCTTCTCTCAGTGCAAGGAACGTGTGGTGATGGATGAGAAAGCCACCGAAAACGTGAAGGTGAGCGACCTGTGGATGGAGTTCCTGCGCAACCGCCCTCTGCGCGTGCTTGCCTTCTTCTTCATCACCGCTTTCGCCATGATGTCGGTAGGCAATGCCGCAGGCGCCTACTTCATGAACAGCAATCTGCACGGCTCGGCACAGGAACTGTCGGTGTTCATGGCCCTGGGATCAATTCCGGCATTCATCTTCATGCCATTGGTTCCCTGGTTCAAGCGCATGTTCGGAAAGAAGAACATGTTCTACATATTCCTCGGTGCCGCCGTCATCGGTATGGCAATGCTGTACGTCATTTCCAAGATGGAAAGCCCCAGCATGACGATGATCTACGTGGCTCAGTTCATCAAGAGCACTGGCGTCATCGTGGCCACTGGCTACATGTGGGCACTGGTTCCCGAGGTCATTTCCTATGGTGAGTACACCACCGGCCGCCGCATCTCGGGTATCGTCAATGCGCTGACAGGTCTGTTCTTCAAGGCAGGCATGACTTTCGGAAGCATTGTTGGCCCTGCCGTCCTGGCCTATGTGGGCTACAACAGCAAGGTCATCGACCAGACGCCAATGGCAGAAGAGGGCATCCTCTGGTTGGTTTGCGTCATCCCGGCCATCCTCCTGCTGCTCGCCATGTTCATCATCTCAAAGTATGAACTCACCGACGAGGTCATCGACAAGATCAACATGGAGATAGAGGAACGTAACAAGTAACCCGCAACCCCCTCAGACCGTATGAGACAAAGACATATTCTCGCCGCCGTCCTGCTGCTGTCACTCACAGTGCAGGCGGTGGCCAAGAAGGGCCTGAAGGACGTGCTGGGCCGCTATTTCGACGTGAGCGTGGCCGTGAATACGGACCAGGTGAACGGTCTGAATCCCGCCGCCGCAAAGGTCATCTGCCAGCACTTCAACAACGTGGTGGCCGAGAACTGCATGAAGGCGGAGGAGATACAGCCGCACGAAGGGCAGTTCTACTGGAACGATGCCGACGCCTTCGTCAGCTTCGCCGAGCGCAACGGCATGACCATCCACGGGCATTGCCTCGTGTGGCACAGCCAGATGCCTCAGTGGATGAAGGAGGGCAAGGGCGGCAAGAAGCCCACCCGCGAGGAGATGATCAACCGCATGCGCAACCACATCTACGCCGTGGTGGGCCGCTACAAGGGGCGCATCAAGTCGTGGGACGTGGTGAACGAGGCCCTCGAAGACGACGGAAGGATGCGCCAGACACCGTGGTTCGAGGCCATCGGTCCCGAATACATCGTGCTCGCCTTCAAGTTTGCCCACGAGGCCGACCCCGATGCCGAGCTCTACTACAACGACTACTCGATGTTCAAACCCGGCAGGCGCAACTCCGTTTGTAACCTTGTGAGGCTCCTTCGCGACAGAGGCTGCCGCATAGACGGCGTGGGCATGCAGAGCCACAACGGACTCGACTGGCCCGAGACTGAGGAGCTGGAGGCCTCCATCAAGGCGTTCATCGGCGTGGGAATGAAGGTGTCCATCACCGAGCTCGACCTCAACATGCTGCCGGCCCCTGAGAACTTCGGCGGCGCATCGGTGGAGCAGAACTTTGAATACAACAAGGCGCTCAACCCCTACACCAACGGCGTGCCCAAGGACGTGCAGCGACTGATGGACGAGCGCTGGACAGAGTTCTTCCGCATCTACAACAAATACCGCGACAACATTGTCCGCGTATGCCTCTGGGGCGTAGGCGACGGCGACTCGTGGCACAACGACTGGCCCGTGAAAGGGCGCACGGCCTATCCCCTGCTCTTCGACCGCAGGTACAAGGCAAAGCCGGTCGTGAAGAAAATCATGAAAATGTTCAAATAGTTGTTTAACCATGAGGAGCTACAGAAGTGCATGAGCTGCAGGGGTTGCAGACGGCAGCATTGCGCGCAGGTTTCTTTTTGCGACGCACAAGTCTGTCGCCTGCAACTCCCGCAACTCCTGAACACCTGAAACTCCTTCCATAAAAAAGAAAGAAAATGAAAGCAAGGTATCTTTTCCCATCCGACTACATGGCCGACCCGTCGGCCAACGTCTTCAACGGCAAGCTCTACATCTACCCCTCGCACGACTGGGAGAGTGGCATACCCGAAAACGACAACGGCGACCACTTCAACATGAAGGACTACCACGTGTTCCGTCTCGACGACCCCGACAGCGGTGAGGCCACCGACCTGGGCTGCATCCTTTCTACCGACGTCATTCCATGGGCTGGACGCCAGCTCTGGGACAACGACGTGGTGGAAAAAGACGGCAAATACTACCTCATCTTCAGCATGAAGGACAAGACCGACGTGTTCCATCTGGGCGTGGCCGTGGCCGACAGCCCCGAGGGTCCCTTCACACCGATGGCCGACCCCATTCGCGGTTCCTACTCCATCGACCCATGTGTGTTCAAGGACGACGACGGACAAATCTACTGCTATTTCGGCGGCATCTGGGGCGGACAGCTGCAGCGCTACGACCGTCGCGGCAAGCACCTGGAGAACGCTCACCTGCCCGAGGGCGACGAGAAAGCCATCCCGCCGCGCGTGGCCAAGATGACCGACGACGTGCTGCAGTTTGCCGAGGAGGCCAGGCCCGTGCTCATCGTCGACGACAACGGCGAGGAGCTGGCCGCCAGCAACCCCTGCCGCTTCTTCGAGGCATCGTGGATGCACAAATACAACGGCAAATACTACTTCAGCTACTCTACCGGCGACAGCCACTTCCTGTGCTATGCCGTGGGCGACAACCCCTACGGACCGTTCACCTTCAAGGGGAAAATCCTGGAGCCCGTCGTTGGATGGACCACCCATCACAGCATCGTTGAGTACAACGGCAAATGGTATCTGCTCCATCACGACAGCGTGCCCAGCGGCGGCCGCACCTGGCTCCGCTCCATGAAGATCATGCCACTGGAGTACGACGCCGACGGAAACATCATCACGATGAAGAGCGAATAAGCCGCGACTTCGTGGTTTTTTCTGTCACGAATTTGAGAATTTATGAATGGGCCGTCGCAGGAAAGCCAACCTGCGGCGGCCTTCTTTTCTTGCAGCCCCATCGCCTTTCATCCTCCTTCTGGCTCGGCGTACGAAGCGGCACCGCCGCTTCCACAAAAAAAGAACGCCAAACAAAGTGAAGAAAAACGCCAGAAAAACTGAAGAAAAACGCCAGAAAAAACAAACAAAACCGCCAGTTTCGCGAAACGATTCCATTGAAATCGTTGAACAATTCCATTGATTTCGTTCAACAATTCCATTGATTTCGTCGAACGATTCCATTGGTTTTGTTCCGACAAACCGCCGCTTTTGCCGCCCCCATCCGCCGTTTTCGCCCTTTGTTATTGGCGATTTTCGAGGGAGCGCTCACTTTCTTGGTGCATCACAACCGCATACCTGCCTTGCCTTTTCCACGCGCCAAGACCACCGTCCGCACCACCATAGCACCGAAGCGCCTGCAACTCCTCAGCCGAAAATGAGTTAACCCATCTTAAAAAGGCGCTAATCCTTGCTTTGTTTCCGAAAAAAACGCTACATTTGCAATCGCAAAAAAACAAGAGATCTTTACTTCATTCACAAACCATTAAAAGAAGAAGACATGACAAAGAAATCGTTTATCCTGACCGCCGCTCTGATGCTGATGCTTATGGCATCGACGCATGTGTCGGCGCAGGTATCCTATGCTTTCTACAAAAACGGAACCCTGACGTTCTATTACGACAACAACCAGGACAACAGGACAGGTGGAACCGTATACGCTATCCCCGAGGGCGGGTTCCCCTGGGGCACAAAGCCCGGATGGTACACAGACCATGGTGGCGACATCACCAAGGTGGTGTTCGCTTCCACTTTTTCCGAAACGAAACCCAAGAGCATGGCCTACTGGTTCTCTGGCTTAAAGAATCTTGAGGAAATCACAGACATGAAGTATCTGAACACGTCAGAGGTTGAAAGCATGAGCTGGATGTTCAATGGTTGCAGCGGCCTGACAAGCCTTGACGTGAGCGGCTTCGACACGGGGAACGTGACAAGTATGGACGGCATGTTCTATGGTTGCAGCGGCCTGACGAGCCTTGACGTGAGCGGCTTCGACACGCAGAACGTGACATACATGGGCGGCATGTTCTATAATTGCAGACGCCTGACAAGCCTTGACGTGAGCGGCTTTGACACCCAGAACGTGACAGAAATAAGCGGCATGTTCCAAAGTTGCAGCGGCCTGACGAGCCTTGACGTGAGCGGCTTCGACACGCAGAACGTGACAGGCATGAGCGTTATGTTCAATGGTTGCAGCGGCCTGACGAGCCTTGACGTGAGCGGCTTCGACACGGGAAACGTGACAGACATGTACGGCATGTTCTGTGATTGCAGCGGCCTGACGAGCCTTGACGTGAGCGGCTTCGACACGCAGAACGTGACACTCATGTACTCGATGTTCTATGGTTGCAGCGGCCTGACGAGCCTTGATGTGAGTGGCTTCGACACGGGGAACGTGACAAACATGACCTACATGTTCTATGATTGCAACCGCCTAACCACCATCTATTGCGGAAGCAACTGGAAAACTGACAATGTGCAGACATCAGGACAAATGTTTTCCAAATGCTCCCATCTTGTGGGCGCACAGGGAACTGCTTACGACGAGAATCACACCGATGCTGAGTATGCCCGTGTTGATGGCGGCCCGAGCGCTCCCGGCTACTTCACGTATAAGCATCAAATCCCCACCAAGGTGGAGAATGTGACTACTCAGTCAGAGCAGAAAATAGTTACATACGACCTACAGGGACGCCGCGTACAAGGTGCCGCTCGAAAAGGCATCTACGTCATGAATGGAAAGAAAGTGGTGCGCTGAGCCTCACTATCGTATATTCAAGTCTAGCATGTTTCACATTGCTCCACTTTTTAGAGGTGAGAGGTAAGAGAACACCTCTTCCGCTTCAAGACCCTCCCCAGCCTTCCCTGCATAGGGCTACTATACACATTTGTATAGGCAATACAATTGACAACGAATGCAACGCTTTCAATGGTTAGCGGAGAAGACGGCCTGAAAGGCCAACAGCAACCAGCCCAGGGCGTCGCCCTGGGTATTATATGATGGCCTATGTACGCCCTGCATGGGCAAAAGAATTGTTCATCTTCATCTGGAAAACGCTTTTGCCCCTGTAGGGCGTTAGTAACACACGACCATAGTACCCAGGGCGTTGCCCTGGG
>JAFWQE010000196.1 GCA_017509155.1 Prevotella sp. | reverse complement strand
TTTCCGTGTGAGCAATCACCCCCCGAGCTTTCAGCGTGATTGAAACAATTTCTGTGTTTTCAGTGCTTTCCGTGTGAGCAATCACCCCCCGAGCTTTCAGCGTGATTGAAACAATTTCTGTGTTTTCCGTGCTTTCTGTGTGAGCGATGTATTTCTCTTTCCGGCAGTTGTTGTTGGAGTTGCAGATGTTCGTATAGGGGCGAACCTGCACGACGTGTTATTTTTATTGCTGTCCGCTAAAAACATCGCCTTTTATCTCCTACGCTCTTATCCATCAGAGTTTCGGACGTAAAACAGAATATGGGGCTTGTCAAAGTCTCGAAGAGACGAAAGAACACAGACGGGGGTGTCAGCCCCCGGGTAATGATGCGACAACATAGGAAGCCCCGATGGGGCGACAGAGAGCTCACAAAAACTGATACTGAACAAGGAACACGTTCTGTCGCCCTTTCAGGGCTAGAAAACTCTGGATGATGACAGGCCAGGGGCTAGCACCCCTGTCTGTCATCTATCGCACCTTCGGTGCTTTTCCCTGGACACTAATAGTTATTTTTACTGTTTTGAAAGTGTCGTTTCTGCTCTTGATAAGTGTCTTTTCGACAAGCAAAAACGGGCGATTTTTATGGCAAAAAAAGGTAAAATGTACGTTTTACACCTCTATATTTTATCCACTCTTTTTGTTGTGACGGCTTTTCGTAATATCTTAAAAATCAGGCTGTTGTGAATTTTGAAATGTTTTGCTCGTCCACTTTTTGCTTTTAATGGCGAACAAGATGTATGTTTTCTGCTTATCTTTGCAACAGAAATCGTGAAAACGAAAAGAAAAAATACTAATAACCAAAAAAACAAGTAATGAAAAAAGCAAGGTATCTATTCATGCTATTGACATTCTTTGTGTCGATGGCAGCCTCTGCCCAGAAACAGGATTTCTCGGGCACAGTGGTGGATGCATCCGGAGAACCTGTCATTGGCGCTTCGGTCATGCAGAAAGGCACGTCGGTCGGAACGATTACCGACCTGGACGGTCGTTTCACTATCAGCGCCAACCCCGGCTCGGTGCTGGTCTTCTCTTTTGTAGGCTATCAGACAGAAGAGGTGGTAGCGTCGCAGGGCATGCGCGTGGTGCTGAAAGAAGACTCACAGATGCTCGACGACGTGGTGGTCATTGGCTACGGCGTGCAGAAGAAGAGCGTGGTGACGGCTTCCATCGCCAAGGTGAGCTCGGAAGACCTCGCCGGCAAGGCTCCCGTGCGTATGGACAACGCCCTGAAGGGACTGGCAGCCGGTGTGAACGTCACTTCTAACTCCGGTCAGCCTGGCGAAGGCTCGCGCATACGTATACGCGGTAACAATTCTATTAATAGTTCGTCAGACCCGCTCTACATTGTCGACGGCATGCCTATTGAAGGCGGCCTCGACTTCGTCAACCCCAACGACATCGAGTCTATCGAAGTGCTGAAGGATGCTGCCTCAGGTGCCATCTACGGCGCACGCGCTGCCAACGGCGTGGTGCTGGTAACCACGAAGAAAGGCAGACTGGGCAAGGCAGAGATCAACTACAACTTCAACATGGGATGGCAGAGTGCGTGGAAGAAGCGCGATGTGACCAGTGCCATGGACTATGCCGTGCTGCAGAACGAGAAGTACGTGAACGGTGGCTATGCGCCCCTGTTTGTCGACCCCTATCAGCTGACCGACTCCAACGGACAGCCCATTGTAGGCGCCGGAACCGACTGGCAAGGCCTCGTGTTCAACGACAATGCACCCGTGGTGAACCACGACGTGACCATCAGCGGAGCCTCAGAGAAGGTGAACTATTATCTCTCGATGGGCTACTTCACACAGGAAGGTATCGTGGGCGGCAACTACGGACAGTCCAACTATGACCGTCTGACGCTGCGCTCGAACACCATGTACAACGTGTGGGACGCCTCTAAGGAGCGCTCGTTCCTGAACAGACTCGACCTGAACGTGAATGTGGCCTACATGCGCACCCATGCCACCGGCATCGGCACCAACTCAGAATACGGCTCAGTGCTGGGCTCAGCTCTCTACATGTCTCCCCTTCTGGCCCCGACGGCTGTCAACTGGACCGACGCCCAGGGTGTGAAGCACAATGTGGCCGACGACCTTCTGGCCAACTTCGCCTCTTACGACCTTCCCTGCGATGAGAATGGAAATCCCTACACCATTCCCGGTTCGTTTGGCACCTATCAGGAGATGAACAACCCGCTGGCCATGATGACGCTGAACCCCACCCGCAGCTGGTCGCACAAGGTGGTTCCCAGCTTCAAGATAGACCTTCAGCTGTGGGATAACCTGAAATATCACTTCTCCTACAGTGCCGACCTGGCCTTCTACGGCAATTCCGGCGGCACCACCTCGCTCTATTATCTGTCGGCCAACAACCGCGCCGAGCACACCTCGGCCAGCGTTTACAAAGGCAACAACGTGACATGGCAGATAGAGAACACGCTGACCTACGACAAGGAGTTTGGCAAGCATTCGCTCGGCGTGGTGCTCGGACAGTCGGCCCTCAAGTTCAAGGGTGACGAGTTGAACGGCTGGCGCTGGGGACTGGTCAACGTGAACAAACCCTACATCAACTACACCAACGGTGTGATTGAATACTCGAAAGACGATGCCGGCAACATCACCGGCGCAACGGTGCCTTACGGCGTGGGCGGCTCCGTGTACACCCAGCACCGCATGAGTTCCCTCTTTGGCCGCGTCAGCTACAACTACGACGAGCGCTACATGCTGCAGGCAACGATACGTCGCGACGGTTCGAGCCGCTTCGGTACCAACAACCGTTACGGCACCTTCCCCTCGGCATCGGTGGGATGGAACATCATGAACGAGCAGTTCATGCTGAGCACCCGCGACTGGCTCTCCAACCTGAAGCTGCGTGCCAGCTGGGGTAAGAACGGTAACGACTGGATTGGCGACTTTGCCTACACCACACTGACGCAGATGGGCAACAATGTGTTCTTCGGAAAGATTGCCCAGAAGAACGTAGGCTCGAAAGCCGACAAGACCGCCAATCCCGACCTGAAATGGGAGGAGAGCGAGCAGACAGACATCGGACTCGACTTCGGATTCTTCAACAATGCCCTGACCTTCACCGTTGACTACTTCATCAAGAAGACCAACGGCATGATCATCACCATGCCCATTCCCTCGTATGTGGGAGAGACCAAGCCCCTTGGCAATGCCGGCGACATGGAGAACAAAGGCTGGGAATTTGAGCTGGGATACAAGTGGCACATTGCCGATGCCAGGTTCCAGGTGAAGGCCAATGCCTCCTATCTGAAGAACACGCTGAAGAACCTCGGCAACGACACCGGCTTCCTTTCCCTCGACGGCGTGCAGGGCATATCTGGCGGCGGCACACGCGCTGAGAACGGACAGCCCTTCCCCTTCTTCTATGGATACAAGACCGACGGCATCTTCCAGACCATGGCCGACGTAGAAGCCTACAAGAACGCTGCCGGCGCGATGATACAGCCCAGTGCCCGTCCTGGCGACGTGCGTTTCGTGGATGTGAACGGCGACGGCCGCATCACCGACGAAGACCGTACCAACATCGGTAACGGCACTCCCTCATGGACCTTCGGTCTGAACTTCAATGCCGAGTGGAAAGGCTTCGACTTCAACGCCTTCTTCCAGGGCGTGAGCGGCGCCGACGTCTTCGATGCCACCTATCGCACCGACGTCTTCTCGGGCAACTATCCCACATGGATGCTTGGCCGCTGGACAGGTCCCGGCACCTCCAACAAGTATCCTCGCCTGTCACTGGGCGATGCCATCAACTGGCAGATGTCCGACCTCTATGTGTGCGATGCCTCCTATCTGCGTCTGAAGAACATCTCGCTGGGCTACACACTGCCCCGCCAGCTCACCCGTCAGATTATGATTGAGCGCCTTCGCGTGTATGTCATGGCCGACAACCTCATCACATGGACCAAGTACTGGGGCTTCGATCCCGAGATTGGTTCCGGCGGCACGTCGCTCGGCGTTGACCGTGGCATCTATCCTCAGGCCCGCACATGGACCGTCGGCGTGAACCTGACGTTCTGATTCGTAGTGAAGTATGACAGTTCACAAAGAATAGCTTTTCACGTTTCATCAATAACCTATACATATAAAGAATATGAAAGCAAAATATATAACCATGAGTCTTCTGGCTGCCAGTGCCCTGCTGACCACATCGTGCAGCGAAGACTTCCTCAACGTGGAGAACCCCAGCGGCGAGCCACTCGAGGAATACTACAACAGCAAAGAACACATTGAGGAGGCCGTGATAGCCGCCTACGACCCCATCCACTGGCACGACTGGGGACTCAACCAGTATAACGCCTACAACATCGACTCTGAAATCATGGGCGACGACTTCTGGGTGGGCGGTTCCAACTACCAGGACATGCTCCACTGGCACATGCTGGGCAACTTCGAGGCCACTGCCGACCAGACGCTCTCTACGCTCTGGACCATCGACTATTCGGGCGTGAAGCGCTGCAACGACGCGCTGCGCTACCTGACATGGGTGGAGCTTGACAACGACTACGAGAGGCTTTGTGAGATGCAGGTGCGCGGCCTTCGCGTGTTCTACTACAACAACCTCTGGCACCTGTTCGGCAACGTTCCCTTCTATCTGGAGAACCTCACCGCAGCCACCGACTACACCGCACCGCAGCTGAAGGCCGACGAGGTGTACAACAACCTCATCGTTGAGCTCGAAGAAGTCATCGACGCAAAGGTGCTGCCAGTGAAATGGGACGACGACAACGCCGGTCGCATCTCGCAGGCCATGCTCATCATGATGTATGCCGAGATGGTCACCTACCAGAACGACGTGCAGCGTTTCCCCAAGGCGCTGAGCTATCTCAAGGAGCAGGTCATCGGCAAATACTCGCTCTATCCCGACTTCAAGGGTATATGGCTCACCGAGGGCGAGTGGTGCAGCGAGAGCATCTGGGAAATCAACTACGACCAGACACAGTCTGAACGCGACTGGAGCTCAGGACAGGCCGTCGGCGGCATGGTGATCCCGACGCTTATCTCGCCCAACGACTGGCACAATGGCGACGGATGGGCCGAGGACGGCAACCAGGACGGATGGGGATTCCTGCCCATGCGACTGAAGACCCTGCAGATGTATGACGAAAACGACAAGCGCATCGAAGGCACCGTATGGGACGTGCGCGGCACTACCTACACCCTTCGCGACGCCGACACCCACCTCTGGCTCTTCAAGTATCGTCCGTTCGACGTCAACAATGCCAACGGAACATCGTCCAAGAACCTCAACTACGCCAACAACTATCGCGTATATCGCTACGCCGAGGCACTGCTCTATGCCGCAGAACTGTCGCTGCGCGCAAGCAATGGCAACGCAGCCGATGCCAAGACCTACGTCAACGAGGTGCGTGCCCGTGCAGGCATCGCTCCCCTCGACAACGTCACCCTCGACGATGTCTTCACCGAGCGCCACAAAGAACTGGTGGGCGAGGGCAAGCGCTACTTCGACCTCGTGCGCGCAGAGTTCATGACCGACGCTCAGGTGTCGCCGGCCAACAAGGCCACGGGCGTGCTCATTCCCACGCAGGATGAAGGCGTTGTAGGTGCACAGCGCACCAATGCATGGAAGCCGACCAAGAAGTATATCCCCATCTATCAGGCCGAGCTGGACTCCGATCCTAACCTCGTGCAGAACGAAGACTATTTCAAGTGATAAGTGATAAGTGACAAGTGATAAGCGATTATTTACTGTTTACTATTTACTGTTTATGTACTATTGAATCATTGTATTATTTACATCCCTGATGGTGCAACGAAATAGTCAAATAGCCAAATCATAAATAAATCGTAAATCGCAAATCGACAAATCGTAAATATATAGAACTACAGGAATATGAAAAAGATTTTATATAGCCTTTTAGGCACAGCAATCATGGGCTTCGCCGTGGCCAGCTGCTCACCCGATGAGTTCGAGGGAGCCGATCCCAACGGAGTGCCCACCGTCAACGGCGATGACTTCACGCTGAACGTCGACCAGGAGGTTAACCAGATAACGGTCTCCTATCCTGAGAAAGACGGCGTCTATCCCATCTGGATTTTCAACGGCGCTACCTACAGCACACTGTATCAGGCAGGATGGGCCAACACCGAGGCCGGCACCTATACCGTGGAAATGAAGCTGGGCAACAGAAACGGCATCAGCGCCACTGGCATCAAGAAGGAGTTTACCTTCAATGAGACAAAGGTGAACTGGGACAAGTACTTCCAGCGCATCGTTGGCAAGGAATGGCGCATCGACTATGGCGAGGTGGCCCATATGGCATGTGGTCCCTTCGGCGGCGACGGCACAGGCTGGTGGTCGGCTGGTCCCGAGGAAAAGAAGGGATTTGGCGTCTACGACGACCGCATCACCTTCTCTGCCGACAACAACAAGGGCGGAGCCTTTACCTATAATCCCGGTCCCGACGGAATGACCTACGTGAACAAAGGCTGTACCACGTGGGGTACACAGAACGACGCAGAAGATGTCGACGTGGCCACACAGACACAGGTGTCGGGCTATCACTTCGAGCGCGGCAAGTGGACCGACTCTGAGGGCCAGGTGGTCGACGTAGACTATCTGGTGCTCGACGCCAAGACGCTGTTCCCCTATGTCAGTGCCGACCGTCAGTACAACGAGCCTCGCTTCCGCATAGAGACGCTCACCGCCACGAAGATGGTGCTCATCTATGAGAACCAGGCCGACAACATCTCCTGGCGCTTCATTCTCACCAGCAAGGACGAGGTGAAGGGCTTCGAGGGCTTCGACGCCAACAGCGACTTCAACCTCTGGAAGGGCATCGACCCCACCATGACCTTCTACTACAACCCCGACCCGAAC
The DNA here is from genome assembly GCA_017509155.1 of Prevotella sp. Taxonomy (GTDB): domain Bacteria; phylum Bacteroidota; class Bacteroidia; order Bacteroidales; family Bacteroidaceae; genus Prevotella. Next base: position 16,285 of record JAFWQE010000196.1, on the reverse strand, counting down.
TGGGGCAATGAGCAGACGCCAATGCTCGAGGGTGGATTCCAGAAGGGAAACAACGACTACACCGTGGTCATTCCCAGTGAGTGCTTCGCCGACTGGCAGGCACAGGTACACTTCCATACGCCCATCGAGACAAGCACCGCCATCAACTACGACTTCTCCACCATTCTGCTGTCCGACAAGGATGTTGCCGGCGTCATCGTCAAGGTGACCGACGAGCAGGATGCCGAGGTGTTGCTGGAAGAGCACATAGACCTGAAGGCAGGCGAAGAGTTCATCTGCTGGAAGAGCGACATTGCAGGCAAGGACCTGAAGCCCATGAAGATCGTGTTCGACTTCGGCCACGCACCCAACAACACGACCGTGAACATCCGCAACATCGTTCTGAAGGACCATGCCAACGACGACGGCACCGTGCTTCCCGATGACCAGGGCGGCGGACAAGAGGCTACCGTCGACTGGGACGTGAACGCAGGAAGCAACCTCTGGAAGGCCGTTGAAGACGGTTCTGCCTTCATCAGCGTCACCCCGTGGTTTGCCGACAACGGCTGGTCGCAGATTGGCGATCCTGAGTGGAGCCACGAGAACGGCGTGTGGACGGTTACCATCCCCGAGGGCATGGGCGGCTCGCAGTGGCAGGGACAGTTCCCCATCAACACCACGCTGACAGCCTCGATGTCGAAGAAGTACAACTTCTACTGTGTCGTGGAGGCTGAGAACGACATCACCGGCGTGACCATCAAGCTCACCGAGACCGACGAAGCAACGCAGAAGCACGACGACAACTTCTTCTTTGCCGACCGTCACGACGTGAAGGCAGGCGTGCCCTTCGTCTACAAGATGACAGGCGTGACACTGCCCAAGAACGATGCCCATGCCCTGTCGCTCTTCTTCGACTTTGGCGGAGCACCTGTTGGCACAGAGATCAAGATCAGCAAGATCTACTTTGAAGAGTCCGTCGCCATGAGCTACGACGATGCCAACAACCTGTGGAAGGCTGTGGACGAAGGCTCGGCTTTCATCAGCGTCACCCCGTGGTTTGCCGACAACAGCTGGTCGAAGATTGGTGACCCCCAGTGGAGCCATAAGGGCAAGGTGTGGGAACTGACCATTCCCGAAGGCATGGGTGGTTCGCAGTGGCAGGGACAGTTCCCCATCAACACCACGCTTTCCACAGCCATGAACGATGCCTATAACTTCTCGTGCACGCTGACCGCTGAGAACGACATCACTGGCGTGACCATCAAGCTCACCGAGACCGATGATGCCCAGAAGCACGACGACAACTTCTATTTCGCCGATCGTCACGACGTGAAGGCAGGCGAGCCGTTCGTCTACAAGATGACTGGCGTGACACTGCCCAAGAACGATGCCCATGCCCTGTCGCTCTTCTTCGACTTTGGCGGAGCGCCTGCAGGCACCAACATCGAAATCAGCGACATCATCTTTGAGAAGGCTGAATAACTAAGAGACCCTCCCCGGCCCTCCCTGCTCAGGGAGGGAGTGCAAAGAGGTGAGAACCCACCCCTTACCCTCCCAAAGGGAGGGAGAGGTGAGAGGTGAGTGGTAAGAGGTGAGAGAATACTGGAAGCCCCGAATAAAAGCATAAAACAGTGCTCTCATCTCTCACCACCCCCTCCCTAAGCAGGGAGGGTCGGGGAGGGTCTCCTGGGAGGGTCCCGAATAATCAATATGTTTGACCAAGGGCTGCGGCCTCCTGTCTGCAGTCCTTCACAAAAAAAATGAAATGAGAAAATATTTTTTCCTGATAACACTGTTCTGCACGGCAACGTTTGCCAGTTGTGGCGGTAGCGACGACAACGAAACACCGACAGCCATCAGCATCAGCAGTCAGCCCGAAACCATCTCCGCGCCGGCAGCGGGCGGCACCTACACCGTCAGCGTCAGCACCACGGGCAAGGAGTGGGGCGTCTATGCGGATGCCGACTGGATCAAGACCGATGCCAAGAACACGCTGGCCCAGCAGGGCACCGTCACTGTCGTGATAGCACCCAATCCCATGACCGATGCCCGTTCGGGCGCCATCACGCTGATGTCGGGCGCTTCCCGTAAGACGATTCCCGTCATTCAGGCTGCTGCCGACAAACCGGCGTACGATGCCCCTGAGGGCTACTCTCTGGTCTGGAACGATGAGTTCGACAATGGTCCCGAACTCAATTCCGCCGACTGGACCCATGAGGTGCAGCGCGACCACTGGGTGAACGACGAACTCCAGAACTACGTCAACCACAAGTCGCCCGAAGGCACGCTGGTCACCGACGTCCGCAACGGCACCTTGCGCATCAATTGCTTCAAGGAGAACGGAAAGGTCTATTCCGGCCGCGTCTATGCCCATGTCAGCCAGGGCTGGCAGTATGGCTATTTCGAAGCCCGCATCAAGCTCCCCAAGGGAAAGGGCACATGGCCTGCCTTCTGGATGATGCCCGTGGGCAACGACTGGAATACCAACCCCTGGCCGAAGTGTGGCGAGATTGACATCATGGAAGAGGTGGGTGCCGTGCCCAACGAGGTGTCGTCTTCCATTCACACTCAGGACTATAATCATACGAAGAATACGCAGAAGACCCATGCCATGACCATCAAGGATGCCGAGGGCGCATTCCACACCTACGCACTGTTGTGGACAGCCGACGAGATCACGACCTTCGTCGATGGCCAGCTTCAGCTCAATGTGAAGAAGTCGGTGCTGGGCAGCGGTCACGACCAGTGGCCTTTCCACTATCCGTTCTACGTCATCTTCAACCTCGCATGGGGTGGCACATGGGGCGGCATGAATGGAGTGGACGAGAGTGCACTGCCCCTCACCATGGAGGTGGACTACATCCGCGTGTTCCAGAAGAAATAGTTTAGCAGTTAGTTATATTTCTTAAAGGTTAGTACCAGAAGGAGATTGGATTCAGGATAACAACTTTTGAGAAGCCCCCAAGCCCCCCAAGCCCCCGAGGGGGATGTTTATGAGCCCAAGGGCTCAAACTGAGAACTGAGAATTGAAAGCCCCCCAAGTGGGAAGCCCCCCATGCCCCCGAGGGGGATGTCCAAGTGGGGAGAAGCCCTAGGGGAGAGTCTTGAAGCGGAAGAAGTATCCTCTCACCTCTCACCTCTCCCTCCCTAAACAGGGAGGGCCGGGGAGGGTCTTGGAGGGCCGGGGAGGGTCTCTATCCTCTCACCTCTCACCTCTTACCTCTCACCTCTAAAAAACATAAAGAGCAACAACATGAAAAAATATGTGTTTACATTGACCATGTCGTTCGTGGTCAGCCTGCTCCATGCGCAGTTGCCTGTTTACCTGGACGCATCGAAGCCCTTGGAACAGCGTGTTGAGGATGCGCTGAGCCGCATGACGCTCGACGAGAAGATTGCCGTCATCCATGCCCAGTCGAAGTTCTCCAGCCCTGGCGTGCCGCGCCTTGGCTTCCGCGACTTCTGGACCGACGACGGTCCTCACGGTGTGCGCCCCGACGTCCTCTGGGACGAATGGGAACAGGCAGGCCAGACCAACGACTCGTGCGTGGCTTTCCCGGCGCTCACCTGTCTGGCGGCCACATGGAATCCGTCGATGGCCCGTCTCTATGGCGAGAGTCTCGGCGAGGAAGCGCTCTACCGCGGCAAGTCGATGATTCTCGGCCCTGGGGTGAACATCTACCGCACGCCCCTCAACGGCCGCAACTTCGAATACATGGGCGAAGACCCCTGGCTGGCGTCGCGCATGGTCGTACCCTACGTCCAGGGTCTGCAGTCGAAGGGCGTGGCCGCATGTGTGAAGCACTACGCGCTGAACAACGACGAGGAGTATCGCCATCAGGTGAACGTCATCGTCAGCGACCGTGCGCTCCATGAGATCTACCTGCCCGCTTTCCGTGCTGCTGTCACTGAGGGCCATGCCTGGGGCATCATGGGCGCCTACAACCTGTATCAGGGACAGCACAACTGCCACAATGAGGTGATGCTCAACCAGATTCTGAAGCACGACTGGGGCTTCGACGGCGTGGTCGTTTCCGACTGGGGCGGCTGTCACGACATGGACCAGGCTGTCCGCAACGGTCTCGACATGGAGTTCGGCACCTGGACCGACGGTCTGACCATGGGCAAGACCAATGCCTACGACAGCTACTACATGGCCGACGCCTACAAGCAGGCCATTCGTGCGGGCCGCTACACCGAGCGCGAGCTCAATGACAAGGTGCGCCGTGTGCTTCGTCTTTTCTTCCGCACCACCATGAGCGACCAGCGTTCCGTGGGCTTCCTGTGCAGCGAAAGCCACTATGAGGCTGCCCGCCGCATTGCCGATGAGGGCATCGTGCTGCTGAAGAACGACGCCACCCCCAGCCTCCCAAAGGGAGAGGGACTGCTGCCGCTGACGGCGGAGAAGTTGCAGAGAATCAAACTGAGAACTGAAAACGGAAAACTGAGAACTGAGCGCCAACCTTCCATCCTCGTGGTCGGAGAGAATGCCATCAAGATGATGACCGTGGGCGGTGGCAGCTCGTCGCTGAAGGCACAGCGCGAGATCCTTCCTCTCGACGGTCTGCGCCAGAAAATCGCGCAGCGTTCCCCCGGCACCACCGTCCTCTACGCCCGTGGCTATGTGGGCGACACCATCCAGAGCTACAACGGCGTCACCGTCGGCCGCAGTCTCTACGACACGCGCTCGGCCAATGAGCTGCTCACCGAGGCTGTTGAGATGGCACGTCAGGCCGACTGTGTCGTCTTCTTCGGAGGGCTCAACAAGAGCGACTATCAGGACTGCGAGGGCCACGACCGCAAGACGTTCGCACTGCCCTATGGTCAGGACGAGCTTGTCGAGGCGCTGCTGGCCGTCAACAAGAACCTGGTCTTCGTCAACATCTCCGGCAATGCCGTGGCCATGCCGTGGCGCGACCGTGTTCCCGCCATCCTTCAGGGCTGGTATATCGGTTCCGAGGCCGGCGAGGCACTGGCCGATGTGCTTGTGGGCGACGCCAATCCCTCGGGCAAGCTGCCTTTCACCTGGCCGGCACGTCTTGACGATGTCCCAGCCCACCGCCTGAATGCCTATCCCGGCACATGGCGACCGCAGCACGACATCATCGACGAGGAGTACAAGGAAGACATCTTCGTGGGCTATCGTGGTGTCGACCGTTTCAAGACCCGTCCGCTGTTTGCCTTCGGCCACGGACTGAGCTACACCACCTTCGAGATAGGAAAAGCGGTGGCGTCGCAAAAAGAAATCACCGGTCAGCACAATATTTCGTTTACTTTCAGCGTTACTAATACAGGGCGCTGTGCCGGTGCCGAGGTGGTGCAGCTCTATGTGAGCGACCTCAAGTCGTCGCTGCCGCGTCCCGTCAAGGAGCTCAAGGCCTTCCAGAAGGTGTTCCTCCAGCCCGGTGAGACCCAGCAGGTCACCCTCACCCTCGACCGTTCGGCACTGAGCTACTACGACGATGCCACCCACCAATGGACGGCAGAGCCCGGCGACTTCATGGCGCTCATCGGCAATGCCAGCGACCACATCGTGACGAAAGTAAAGTTCCAATTGAAATAAGAATTTAAAAACCCACCCCCGACCCCTCCCCAAGGGAGGGGAGGACAGAAGGGCGGAAGAGCTGTTCCTGTGCCTTCCGAAAGGAGGGGAGGACAGAAGGGCGGAAGAGCTGTTCCTGTGCCTCCCGAAAGGAGGAGAGGACAGAAGGGCGGAAGAGCTGTTCCTGTGCCTCCCGAAAGGAGGAGAGGACAGAAGGGTGGAAGAGCTGTTCCTGTGCCTCCCGAAAGGAGGAGAGGACAGAAGGGTGGAAGACCTATTCCTGACCATCCCATGGGAGAGAGTTGCGGAGATGTGGACCCACCCTAAGCTTCTACAGTGAGGCTCCTGAATCGGAAGAAGTATCCTCTCACCTCTAACCACCCCCTCCCTAAACAGGGAGGGTCGGGGAGGGTCTCCCCCTCCCTTTGGGAGGGTTAGGGTTGGGTCCCCAAATTTAAAATGACATGAAAAAACCATTCCTTACCATCGCAGCCTCGTTGCTCTCTCTGGGCATCGCTGCAGCTCCTGCCTTCACGTCAGCAGGCGAAGGAGCCTCTTTCGCTTCTCCCGCAGGCAAGAAGACGGCTCCCGTCATCCTTCCCATGCATCAGTTCGTCGACGACCTCCTGTCGCGCATGACCCTTCAGGAGAAGATTGGTCAGCTCAACCTTCAGGTCGCTGGCGACATCGTCACCGGTGGCGAGGTCAACACCAACGTCGCCGCCAAGATCCGTGCCGGACAGATGGGTGGTGTGTTCAACCTCAAGGGTGCCGACCGCATCCGTCAGTTCCAGCAGATGGCCGTCAGCGAGAGTCGCCTGGGCATCCCCCTGCTCATCGGCATGGACGTCATCCACGGCTACGAGACCATCTTCCCCATTCCCCTCGCCCTGTCCTGCTCGTGGGACGTCGACGCGGCGGAGTCCTCGGCACGCATCGCCGCCAAGGAGGCCAGTGCCGACGGCATCAACTGGACGTTCAGCCCCATGGTCGACATCTGCGTCGATGCCCGGTGGGGACGCACCATGGAAGGCAATGGTGAGGACCCATGGCTCAGCGGACTCTTCGGAGCCGCCATGGTGCGAGGCTATCAGGGTGCCACCACCACCGACGGCGCCATCGCCGGTTCCCAGAGCATCATGGCCTGTCTGAAGCACTACGCCCTCTATGGCGCCGTGGAGGCCGGACGCGACTACAACACCGTCGACATGAGCCGCCTGCGCATGCAGAACCAGTACCTGCCGCCCTATAAGGCAGCCGTCAAGGCGGGCGTGGGCAGCGTGATGTCGTCGTTCAACATCGTCGACGGCATTCCCGCCACGGCCAACCGCTGGCTCCTCACCGATGTGCTGCGCCGCGACTGGGGCTTCAACGGCTTCGTGGTCACCGACTACGCCTCCATCGCCGAGATGCTCATGCACGGGGTGGGGGAGGACATGGCCGGGGCCTCCGCGCTGGCACTCACCGCCGGCACCGACATGGACATGTGCGCCGAGGGGTTCCTCAACACCCTTGAGCAGTCCTACCGCGACGGACGCATCACCATGGCCGACATCGACGAGGCCTGCCGCCGCGTGCTCGAGGCCAAATACCGCCTCGGACTCTTCCACGACCCGTTCAAATACTGCGACGCCAAGCGACGCCAGCGCGACATCTTCACCGCGGAGAACCGCGCCGAGGCACGCCGCATCGCCGCCGAGACATTCGTCCTGCTGAAGAACAAGGACAACGTCCTCCCGCTGAAGAAGCAGGGACGCATCGCCCTCATCGGACCACTCGCCGACACCCGTGCCAACATGGCCGGCTCATGGTGCGTGGCCTACACCCCCGACAAGTACAGCACCCTCCGCGAAGCCATGAGCCGGGCTCTCTCTTCCCCCTCATCTCGGGGAAGTCAGGAGGGTGCTTCTACCGCTCAGCTGCTCTATGCCCAGGGCTGCAATGTCTGTGCCGACGAGAAGGAACAGGAGGCAGGTGCCTTTGGCAAGGCCATCCCGCGTGGCGACGATGCCCAGATGCGCGAGGAGGCATTGCGTGTGGCGCGTCAGGCCGACGTCATCGTCTGTGCCATGGGCGAGAGTGCCGAGATGAGCGGCGAGTCGTCGTCGCGCAGCAAGCTCGAAATCCCCGACGTGCAGCAGGCGCTGCTCCGCGATCTCGTCGCGCTGGGCAAGCCCGTTGTGCTGCTCAACTTCTCCGGCCGTGCCACCGTGCTGTCGTGGGAGAACGAGCATGTCGACGCCATCATGAACGTGTGGTTCCCCGGCTCCGAGGCTGGCGACGCCATCTGCGACGTGCTCTTCGGCGACAAGGTGCCTTCGGGCAGGCTCACCGTCACCATGCCGCAGAACGTCGGACAGGTGCCCATCTACTACAACCACCTGAACACCGGACGGCCCGTTCCCGAGGATGCCGACCACTATTATAAGTACCAGAGCAACTACCTCGACGTGCGCAACGACCCGCTCTTCCCCTTCGGCTACGGTCTGAGCTACACCACGTTCAGCTATACCGATGTGCAGCTCAGCGCATCCCAGATGGGACTCAACGGCGAGGTCACCGCCACCGTCACCGTGACCAACACCGGCCAGCGTGCCGCCGACGAGGTGGTGCAGCTCTACATCCGCGACCCGCAGTGCTCGGTGAGCCGTCCCGTCAAGGAGCTGAAGGGCTACCGCCGCATCCACCTCGAGCCCGGACAGTCGCAGCAGGTGTCGTTCCCCGTCAGCCGCCAGCAGCTCGCCTTCCTCGATGCCGAGGGCCGCGAACTCATGGAGCCGGGCCTCTTCCACATCATGGTAGGTCCCGACAGCAAGCATGTCAGCAAGGCAGAGCTGATGGTACGATAGTTTGGGAGTTTGGTCGTTTAGTCGTTTGGTCGTTTAGTCGTTTAGGAGTTTGGTCGTTTGGTCGTTTAGGAGTTTGGTCGTTTGGTCGTTTAGGAGTTTGGTCGTTTAGTCGTTTAGGAGTTTAGACGATACTTATCACTTCTCACTTATCACTTATAGGAGTTTAGGAGTTTAGGAGTTTAGGAGTTTAGACGATACTTCTCACCGCTCACTCTTCACCTCTCAGTTTTCAGTTAAACATCCCCCTCGGGGGCTTCTCAGTTCTCACTTCTCAGTTGGACACATCCCCCTCGGGGGCTTGGGGGGCTTCCCCTCTCACTTAGCACATCCCCCTCGGGGGCTTGGGGGGCTTCCCACTTCCCACTTATCACTTCTCACTTATCACTTAGAGGGAGTTTGGGAGTTCAGAAGTTCTGATCTCTCAAACTCCCTTCTTTCGATTCCCATTTCTTCTTTTCTTCTAAACTGTTTGTCCGTGTTCCGTGACCATCTCCGTTTGTTTGTTCACACAAACCGTCAGGAAAGAGCAGCAAAACCGCTGAAGACAAACGGCCGCGCTGGCGCTTTCGCGAAACAAAGCCATTGAGTTCGTTGAACGATTCCATTGAAATTGTTCAACGATTCCATTGATTTCGTTCCACGATACCAATGGATCTGTTTCGCGAAACAGGCGTGTTTGTGTCGTTTGGCGGGCATGTTTGCGGTTCGTTTTGGCATTTCATGGAAGAAGTTTCGTTTGTTTCAGAAAATATTCGTACCTTTGCCGACGTATTGAAGAGTAAAAGAGAGAAGGAATAATCTATTACGAACTAAGAAAATAATCCCAAAGATGAAAAAACTATTGCTGATGATTGCCTTCCTGGCAGGCACATCCATCGTGGTCTTCGCGCAGAAGACGACGAAGTTTTCACCCGCCACGCGCATGGTGGCGGCCAACCGCGACGGTCGGTTTGCACTCGACGAAGTGAAAAGACAGGTACAGGAGAGAAAGCAGAGACGGCTGAACGCCATGGCCAGCGGTCAGGACCGCGCGCTGAACAGCATGACGCGCGACAACGACATGGACCTGCCCTTTGCCACGCCTTTCGTGAAGGACGGCGTGAAGATGGTGCAGTGCTGGATCAGTGTCTCCGGCGACGACTGCTCGGCGCTCGAGGCCCTGGGCGTGAAGATTCTGGCGCGGTTCAACGGAAAGGTGACCGCCAATGTGCCCGTTGACCAGCTGGAGAAGGTGGCGGCACTGGGACACGTGAAGAAGGTGTCGGTGGCGAGGAAGCTGAAGAAGAACACCTACCGCAGCAGGATCATGACCAACGTGGACGATGTGCTGACACTGTCGGCCGACGCCCAGGAGGCCGGACTGCTGCAGGCCTACGACGGCACGGGCGTGATCGTGGGCATCATCGACAGCGGCATTGACTTCGGACACCCGATGTTCACCGGACGCACGATGAAGAAAATCATCTACAACGACACGGAAGAGGAGCTGCAGGAGTACACGGGCAACACCGCCTACTACACCGACGAGACGCACGGCACGCACACGAGTACGATTGCCGCCGGCAGCAACTACACGTCGACGGCATACGTGTACACCAACTCCACCTCGTACACCACCGTGCAGAACGCCACTTTCGGCGGCATGGCTCCCGGCGCCGACCTCGTGCTCTGCGACCTGGGTGAAGAGCTGTCGGACGCCAACATCGCCGAATGCATTCAATACATCAGCAACTACGCCGATGAGGTGGGCAAGCCCTGCGTCATCAGCCTCAGTCTGGGCAGCCACAACGGTCCGCACGACGGCACGGGTGAGCTGGCGGAGGTGTGCACGCAGTACTCGGGCCCCGGCAAGGTGATCTTCTTCGCCTCGGGCAACGAGGGCATGGACAACCTGTACCTGGGCAAGGAGGCCTCGGCAGCATCGCCCCTGATGACCATCCTCAAGAGCACCACTCGCAGTGAGTATGGCTTCGACTACAGCGCCACGGTGAGCTATGCCCGCACGCCCGGCGTGGAACTGGCAGCACGCTACTATGTGGTGGACACCTATAATGGGGAGATTGTGTGGACTTCGGATGAGATTACCACCAACTACCGCCTGGTGGACGAGGATGGCAACGTGGAGCTCTACGGCACCGAGATCAGCGTCAACGACACCGGCAGCGACGGCGTCACCAAGCTGAGCGACTACTTCAAGGCCGCCTACAACAATGCCACTAAATATGGATACCTGTGCTGCTACATGGAACAGCTCCCGACGAACAACAAGTGGAAGGTGGAGTCGGAGGTGTACTACATGAAACCCGTGAGCAACAGCTACCAGATAGGCGTGAGCATCTACCCGAAGAAAGGCAGCTGCTATGTGGACACCTGGGGCACGGACTATGTGACCCTCGGCGCCTCGTCGGTGACGGTGGACGGCCATGCCTTCGAGGGCGGCAACAACGACAGCTCCAGCGGCGACGAGGCATCGTACCCGGCAGTCATCTCCGTGGGCAGCTATGTGTCGAGCGTCTACTGGCGCGGCGGCACGTCGACGCCCTCCACCGAATACTGGCTGGGCGACGGCGTGTACCAGCAGATCAGCACGTTCTCCAGCTACCAGAAAGAAGGATGCGGTCCCACGGGACTGAGGCAGCCCTGGATAGTGGCTCCCGGTGAGGTGATACTGGCTGGCTTCAACAGGAAGTGCACCAATGAGGACTACTACTACGCCTATGGCTCCAACAAGATGCTCGGCGCCTCGTCGGGCACTTCGATGTCGACACCCTGTGCCGCCGGCATCGCCGCCCTCTGGCTGCAGGTGAATCCCACCCTGACACCTGAGGAGGTGAAGGAGGTGATGGCCGAGACCGCCATCAAGGACGACTTTGTGAACGGCACCTATTCCTATATGTTCGGTAATGGCAAAATAGACGCGCTGGCTGGCGTGAAGTACCTGCTTGACAGCGACGACAGTCCGCTCATTGTCGCAACACCGCAGGTGGTGAGCATGGCGGCAAGGCCCGGCGACAGCGACACGAAGACCGTGAACGTGAAGGGACGCAACCTCACGGGCAGCGTCAGCGTGACCCTGAACGACGAGACGGGTATGTTTGCCATCGACAAGACCAGCATTGAAGACCCCACCGAGGGTGAGGACATCAACGTGACCTACACGCCCACAGCCGAAGGCGAGCACAACGCCACCATCACGCTGGCGTGTGAGGGTGCCGACGACGTGACCGTCAAGCTCAGCGCATCGTGCTTCGAAGGTGGTTCGGCCAGCGATGCCTATCTGAACATCGCAAGATATGCCACCATCGACGAGGCCGGATGGCGCACGGCACTGGTGAACAGCCTCTACAAATACACCGTGAAGGAGGACGACGGCGTGGCATGGCTCACGCTGCCAGTCTACGGTGCCTTCGTGGGAGCCCGCTATGCCGACGACAGCTCTACGGTGGGCAGCGGACATCCGCAGACCTGGATAGAATGCAGTCTGGGCACAAACAACACCTATGGCGGCAGGTCATGGAGCGCCAACGACGTGCTTCTGGGCAGCGGTGCCTACTTCACCGGCAGCACTGGTGCGGGAGCTCCGCGAGCCATCGGCTTCGACTCCAAGAACAATACCGCGATAAGGGCGGTGGCGTTCTATGTCACCAACGTGAAGGAGGTGAGACTCTATGGAAAAGGCCGGAGCGGCAGCTCGAGTAACTTTCCCGCCAAGCTGAGCATCTACGAGTGCACGGCCAATGCCGACGGAACGCTGACCGTGGGCGATACCGACGTGGCAGGGCAGAGCGACAGCTCGCAGGGCCTGTTTACCCTGACGGCAACGGACCTCGACCCCACGAAGATATACAAGGTGGAGACCAGCATCTATCGCGGCTACCTCTATGAAGTAGGCTTCATGACGCCCCTGAGCAGCGGACAGGTAGACCCCATCGAACCCGAGGTGCCGACGGTCATCCGCAACCACCAAGGACAGTTCGCCAAAGGCGTATGGTACACCATCCAGGGCGTGAGGCTCAATGGATGGCCCACCAAGCCCGGACTGTACATCTACAATGGAAAAGTGAAAGTGGTGAGGTGATTGCACACATAATCACGCTTTTGTTTTGTAGTTTCAGCAGATATTCGTAACTTTGCAGCAAACTTTGCGGAGCGCGGGCGCCTCCCCGCCATCTGACGATGCGGGCGATGGCGGTCGCGCTCCGCGGAAAAGCGGCGAAAGAAACGTTACACATTCAGAAGGAGAAACAAAAGGAGAACAGCACGATGGATACAGTAGCAATCAAGGACAAGCGGTTCAGGATCAGCATACCCGAATCGGAAATCAAGCAGCGCGTCAGCGAAGTTGCCAGGCGCATCAACCACGACATGGCCGGCAAGAACCCCATTTTCCTGGCCGTGCTCAACGGCTCGTTCATCTTCGCAGCCGATTTGCTGCGCGAGATTACCATTCCCTGTGAGATTTCGTTTGTCAAGCTGGCATCCTATCAGGGCGTTTCGTCGACGGGCGTCATCACCGAGGTGCTGGGCATCAACGAGAACCTCTCGGGGCGCACCGTGGTCATCGTGGAGGACATCGTGGACACCGGGCTCACCATGAAACGCATGCTGGAGTCCATCGGAACGCGCAATCCCGAATCCGTACACATCTGCACACTGCTCATGAAGCCAGACAAGCTGCAGGTGGAACTGAACGTGGAGTACGCTGCCATGAAGATTCCCAACGACTTTATCGTGGGATATGGGCTCGACTACGACCAGCAGGGGCGGAATCTGAGAGATATCTATACATTGGAGACCCACCCCTAACCCTCCAAGACCCTCCCCAGCCCTCCCTGTTTAGGGAGGGGGTGCAGAGAGGCGAAAGTACCCACCCCCGGCCCTCCAAGACCCTCCCCAGCCCTCCCTGTTCAGGGAGGGGGTGCAGAGAGGCGAGGAACCCACCCCCGGCCCTCCCAAAGGGAGGGGGCTATAGGGAGGCTAGAGGTGAGTGGTAAGAGGTGAGAGGATACTGGAAGCCCTGAATAAAAGCAGTGCTCTCTCGTCTCTCACCACTCCCTCCCTAAGCAGGAAGGGTCGGGGAGGGTTGCTATTCTCTCACCTCTCACAACTCCCTCCCTAAACAGGGAGGGCCGGGGAGGGTCTTATAACTTTATATAAACAAAAGGCAATTATGAAGAACATCGTGATTTTTGGTGGCCCTGGTTCAGGAAAGGGCACACAGAGCGACCTGCTCATTGAGCACTACGGTCTGGGACACATCTCCACGGGCGACGTGCTGCGCAAGGAAATAAAGGCTGGCACAGAGCTCGGAAAGACGGCAGCCTCGTTCATTGACAAGGGACAGCTCATCCCCGACGAGCTGATGGTCAGCATCCTGGCAACGGTCTATGACGGCTTTGGCAAAGACCATGTAGGCGTCATCTTCGACGGCTTCCCCCGTACCATTCCGCAGGCTGAGGCCCTGAAGAGCATGCTCGAGGAGCGCGGTCACAAGGTGGCTGCGATGATTGACCTTGACGTGCCCGACGAGGAACTCACTGCCCGGCTGCTGAAGCGCGGAAAAGAGAGCGGACGGTCGGACGACAACGCCGAGACCATCGGCAAGCGCCTCGAGGTGTATCACCGTCAGACACAGCCCCTCATTGAGTGGTACAAGCAGGACGGCACCTATCACCACATCAACGGTCTGGGCGCTCTCGACCGCATCGCCGCTGACATTCAGCGCGTCATCGACAGTCTTTAACCCACAACCCCCATACACCATCACCCATCACCCATCACCTATCACCTATCACCCATCATCCAATGCCAGAGAGCAATTTCGTTGACTATGTGAAAATATACTGCCGCTCGGGCAAGGGCGGGCGCGGGTCGATGCACCTGCGCCATGTGAAGTATAACCCCAACGGCGGTCCCGACGGCGGCGACGGCGGCAAGGGCGGCAGCGTGATCCTGCGCGGCAACCACAACTACTGGACGCTCCTCCACCTGAAATACCAGCGGCACGTGAAGGCAGAGCACGGCGGCAACGGCGGCAAGGACAAGTGCCACGGCACCGACGGCAAAGACGCCTATATCGACGTGCCCTGCGGCACCGTGGTCTACAACGCCGAGACCGGGAAGTACATCTGCGACGTAACCTACGACGGACAGGAGGTGGTGCTGCTCAAAGGCGGGCGCGGCGGACTGGGCAACTATCAGTTCCGTTCGGCCACCAACCAGGCACCACGCTATGCGCAGCCCGGCGAGCCCATGCTCGAAATGAACGTCATCCTGGAGCTGAAGCTGCTGGCTGACGTCGGACTGGTGGGTTTCCCCAATGCCGGAAAGTCGACGCTGGTGTCGGCACTGTCGAACGCACGCCCCAAAATCGCCAACTATCCCTTCACGACCATGGAGCCCTCACTGGGAATCGTGGCCTATAGAGAGGGACGGTCGTTTGTCATGGCCGACATCCCCGGCATCATCGAGGGAGCCAGTGAGGGGCGCGGACTGGGACTTCGCTTCCTCCGGCACATCGAGCGCAACTCGCTGCTGCTCTTCATGGTGCCCGGCGACACGGACGACATCAAGCACGAATACGAGATTCTGCTCAACGAGCTGCGACAGTTCAACCCCGACATGTTGTCGAAACACCGCGTGCTGGCGGTCACCAAATGCGACCTGCTCGACGACGAACTCATCGACATGCTGCGCGAGACGCTGCCCGACGACCTGCCCGTGGTGTTCATCTCTGCCGTCACGGGCTTCGGCCTCGAACAATTGAAGGACGTGCTCTGGGCAGAACTCAACAGCGAGAGCAACAAGCTGGAGGGCATCACCGCAGAGGACACGATCGTGCACAGAGACAAGGACATGACGCGCTTCGCGCAGGAGCTGCAGGCGGAGGGTGAAGACGAAATACTCTATGTGGACGAAGACGAGGTGGAGGAACTCGAGGACTACGAGATAGAGGACATCGAGGAATAGTGCGCCTGTCATGACCCCGCAGCTCCACCACTACCATCTGTCTCCTGCCGTGACGGCCTTCAGCACCACACGGCATGGAGGCATCAGTAAGGGCGCCTACGCATCGTTCAACGTGAACGGCTATTGTGGCGACCAGCAAGAACATGTGTCGGTCAACCGCCTGCAGCTTTGCAGGCAGCTGGGCATCGAGCCAACCCGACTCGTTATTCCTCATCAGACGCATCAGACCCATGTGTGCGTGGTCGACGAGTCATTCTTCGGCCTTCCCGAAGAACAGCGCCAGATGCGTCTCGAGGGCATCGATGCCGTGCTGACCAACCAGCCCCACACCTGCATCGGCGTGTCGACAGCCGACTGCATTCCCATTCTTCTCTACGACCCCGTACACCATGCCGCCGCCGCCATCCATGCCGGTTGGCGTGGCACCGTCGCACGTATCGGTCAGGTAGGTGTCAAGGCCATGGCCTCCGTCTACGGCAGTGAGCCGGCACAGCTGAAGGCAGTCATCGGGCCGGGCATCGGTCCCGACAGCTTTGAGGTGGGCGATGAGGTGTGGCAGGCGTTCCGCGACGCGCGCTTTTCGATGGAAGCCATCTCGCGCCGCTATCCTCCCATGGCGGGCGAAGGGGCGGACAAGTGGCACCTCGACCTCTGGGAGTGCAACCGCCGGCAGCTCATCGACGCCGGCATTCCCGCAGCATCCATCCATCTCGCCGCCATCGACACCTGGCAGCAGTCCTCAGATTTCTTCTCGGCGCGCAGGCTGGGCATCCACTCAGGACGCATCTTCACCGGCATCGTGCTGCAGTAATCCCGCCCTCTCATCGCTCTCCTCTCACCTTTCACAGAACAAAAGTATATTCACTTGGTGAAAATACAATGCGCAGCCGCTCCCCTCCCATCTCAGGGGAGGGGTTGGGGTGGGGTGAGCGAAGACCTTGCGCAT
>JAFWQE010000195.1 GCA_017509155.1 Prevotella sp. | reverse complement strand
GGAGTTACAGGAGTTACAGGAGTTCAGACAATACTTCCAACCCCTGTAAACTGACGCTAAGAGAGCCTTCAGCACTATCGTCTGTAACTCCTGTAACTCCTGAACTCCTGAACTCCAAGAAGTTGAGCGAATGCGAAACTTAAACAATATAATAAAGATGGAAACAAAAGAACTGCGTGTCGGCATTATCGGCACTGGATGGATAGCAGAAAAGGCTGCCATCACATTGAATGGACAAGAAGGGCTGTCTTGCATAGCCGTAGGTTCACGAACACTCGAGAAAGGCGAGGCCTTTGCCAAGGAATGGAACATTCCCAAGGCCTACGGTTCATACAGCGAACTGATTGCCGACGAGGATGTTGACCTGGTCTATGTGGGCACCCCACACTCTCATCACTTCGACGTCACCATGGAGGCGTTGCAACATGGAAAGCCCAGTCTGGTTGAAAAGGCATTCATGGCCAACTACCGGCAGAGCAAGGCCGTTGTCGACCTCGCACGCGAAAAGAGCGTGTTTCTGGCCGAGGCCATCTGGACGCGCTACCAGCCCATCGTGCCACTCATCCGCTCATTGATGGCAGAGGGAAGGATCGGCACGCCCCGCCTCATCACCGCCACCCTTGGCTACAGCATGGGCAACAAGCCGCGCATCATGCGGCCCGACCTTTGCGGCGGCGCCTTGCTCGACCTCGGCGTCTACGGCATCAACTTCGTGCGCATGTTCTGGCCAGGCAACATCGTCGGCATGGAGTCGCAGTGCGTGAAGTCCGACACCGGCATGGACCTCACCAACGCCATCTCGTTTGTCTTCGACGACGGCATGCTGGCCAACATCCAGTCGTCGGCATGCTGCGTGGGCCACAACGAGGGCATCATTGCCGGCACAGAAGGCTCGCTGGTGGTCGACAACATCAACAATCCGCAGACGCTGCGCATCTATGGTCCCGACCGCCGTTTCATCGAGGAAATGCGAGTGCCCAAGCAGATTACCGGCTACGAGTACCAGTTCCTTGCCTGCCGTCAGGCCTTGGCCGATGGTCTCACCGAGACGCCCTTCATGCCGCTCGACGAAACGCTGGCCATCATGAAGCTGATGGACGACCTCCGCTTCAAGTGGGGCGTACGCTACCCCATGGACGACGAGTAGCAACGGCGGCCGCAAGCATCATTTGCGCCTTGAGAAGGTAAAAAAGCGTGAAAAAGATGCCATTAAACAAAAAACATCCAAAAAAGTTTTGCTGTAAAGTGAAAAATACGTACTTTTGAAGTGCAAAAAGCAAAGCTGCCCCTGTTGTGGCATCAGTCACGACATAGAGGAACTTACCTTTTTTACCTAACGAACTATCATAAATAATCAAGAACCTAAAAGAATATCTATGAGTTATCTGCGATTTGAAAAAGCTCTGATGACGAACCTCGAAGAGTCGCTGGGCCGCGAACTGATTCGCACCAACCGCTCTGGAGCCTACAGCAGCAGCACCATCGTAGACTGTAACACGCGAAAGTATCACGGACTACTCGTGGTTCCGGTTCCCGAACTGGACGACGAGAACCACGTGCTGCTTTCATCGCTCGATGCCACAGTCATCCAGCATGGTGCTGAGTTCAATCTGGGTCTCCACAAGTATCAGGGCAACAACTACAGTCCCAAAGGCCACAAGTACATTCGCGAGTTTGACTGTGGCAAAGTGCCTACCACCATCTATCGCGTGGGTGGCGTCATCCTGAAGAAAGAAGTGGTGTTCCAGCATTACGAAGACCGCATCCTGATTCGCTACACGCTCGAAGACGCCCACTCGGCCACCACGCTGCGTTTCCGCCCGTTCCTGGCGTTCCGCTCTGTCAGGCAGTTCACCCACGAGAACAGCGTCGCAAGCCGCGAGTACACCGAGGTGGACAACGGCATCAAGACATGCATGTATGCCGGCTATCCCGACCTCTACATGCAGTTCTCCAAGAAGAACGTGTTCCACTTCCAGCCCGACTGGTACCGTGGCGTTGAGTATCCGAAGGAACAAGAGCGCGGCTACGCCTCCAACGAAGACCTCTACGTGCCCGGCTATTTCGAGATGGACATCAAGAAGGGCGAGAGCATCGTCTTCTCCGGCAGCACGAGCAAGATCTCGAGCCGCAACCTGAAGAAGCTCTTCGACGAGGAGGTGGCCATGCGTGCGCCGAGAGACAATTTCTTCCATTGCCTGGTCAATGCCGCCCATCAGTTCCACAACCGCGAGGCCAACGACGACCGCTACATCCTAGCCGGCTATCCTTGGTTCAAGTGCCGCGCCCGCGACACCTTCATCGCACTGCCCGGACTCACGCTCGCCATAGAGGAGCAAGACTACTTCGAGCTGGTGATGAAGACCGCCGAGAAGGAGCTCCGCAACTTCATGGCAGGAAAGCCTGCCGGCAAGATCTATGAGATGGAACAGCCCGACGTGCCCCTCTGGGCCATCTGGGCAGTACAGCAATATGCCAAGGAGGCTGGCGACGAGAAATGCCTCAAGATGTATGGCCAGCTGGTGCACGACATCGTGGAGTTCATCGAGAAGGGCAAGCACCCCAACCTGAAGCTTGAGGATAACGGACTGGTGAGCACCGAAGGCCGCGAGAAAGCCGTCACGTGGATGAACTCCACTGCCAACGGACGCCCCGTGGTGCCGCGCACCGGCTTCGTCGTGGAGTTCAACGCGCTCTGGTTCAACGCACTCAAGTTCTGTGCAAAGCTGGCAAGAATGAACAACGACGAGGAGGCCGCCGACCGCCTGGAGAAAATGGCAGAACAGACCAAGGCTGCGTTTGTCGACACCTTCCTCAACGACTACGGCTACCTATACGACTATGTCGACGGCAACATGATCGACTGGAGTGTCCGTCCGAACATGATCTTCGCCGTGGCTCTCGACTACAGCCCCCTGTCGAACGACCAGAAGAAGAGCGTGCTCGACATCTGCACGCGCGAGCTGCTCACCCCCAAGGGCCTGCGCTCGCTCTCGCCCAAGAGCGGCGGCTACAACCCCATGTATGTGGGCCCGCAGACGCAGCGCGACTACGCCTACCATCAGGGAACAGCCTGGCCATGGCTGGGCGGCTTCTACATGGAGGCATGCCTGAAACTCTACAAGCGCACCCGCATCAGCTTCGTCGAGAGGCAGATGGTGGGCTATGAAGACGAGATGATGCTCAACTGCATCGGCACCATTCCCGAGATGTCCGACGGCAACCCGCCATTCCGTGCGCGAGGTGCCATGTCGTTCGCCATGAATGTGGCCGAGGTGCTGCGCACACTCAACATGTTGGAAAAATACACCTATAATAAATAAGGAGGCGAGATCATGAAAGTTCTAATGTTTGGATGGGAATATCCCCCTCATGTGTTCGGCGGACTCGCCACAGCCAACTATGGCATATCAGAAGGACTGAAGGCGCAGGGCGACATCGACATTGCCCTCTGTCTGCCCCACCCCTTCGGCGATGAGGAGCAGCATGCTGCCCGCATCATCGCCATGAACGCAGTGCCCATTGCCTGGCGCGAAGTAGAGCGCGACTATGTGCAGCAGCGCGTCGGCAACATCATGGACCCTGACTACTACTATAAGCTCCGCGAGAATATCTACGCTGACTTCAACTACATGAACGTCAACGACCTCGGATGCATGGAGTTTGCGGGAGGCTATCCCAGCAACCTCCACGAGGAAATCAACAACTACTCGGTCATTGCCGGCGTGGTGGCCCGCACCGAGGAGTTCGACATCATCCACGCCCACGACTGGCTCACCTATCCCGCCGGCATCCATGCCAAGAACGTCAGTGGCAAACCGCTCTGCATCCACGTACACGCCACCGACTTCGACCGCTCGCGCGGAAAGGTGAACCCCACCGTCTATGGCATCGAGAAGGACGGCATGGACAATGCCGACTGCATCATGTGCGTTTCCGAGCTCACACGCCAGACGGTCATCAACCACTACCACCAAGACCCGCGCAAGTGCTTCACGGTCCACAATGCCGTCTACCCGTTGCGTCAGGAACTGCAGGACATACCGCGTCCCGACCACACCGGCAAGGAGAAGGTCGTCACCTTCCTCGGCCGCATCACCATGCAGAAGGGCCCCGAATACTTCGTCGAGGCTGCCAACATGGTGCTCCACCGCACGCGCAACGTCCGTTTCTGCTTTGCCGGCAGCGGCGACATGATGGAAGCCATGATCTACCTCGCAGCCCAGCGAGGCATCGCCGACCGCTTCCACTTCCCCGGCTTCATGCGCGGAAAGCAGGTCTACGAGTGTCTGAAAGACTCCGACGTGTACGTCATGCCGTCGGTGTCCGAGCCCTTCGGCATCTCACCCCTCGAGGCCATGCAGTGCGGCACCCCCTCCATCATCTCCAAGCAGTCGGGATGTGCCGAGATTCTCAACAACTGCATCAAGGTCGACTACTGGGACATCCACGCGCTGGCAGACGCCATGTACAGCATCTGCACCAACGAGAGCCTCTTCAAGTACCTTCAGGAAGAAGGCAAGAAGGAGGTCGACCAGATCACATGGGTGAAGGTGGGCGCATGGATACGCACGCTCTATCGTCGCACCCTCGGATGGGATTAGGCCTCTCACGCCTCCACACACCAGTGGAGCGAGCAGCGTTTCAAACCCCTACAATTAACAATACACATTAATTAGAAAGCCTGATCATCCCCCTGAAATCTGTCAGGCACTCCCCTCCAGGAGAGGGGTCGGGGGAGGTTCTTATGAAAACAATTTGCTTATATTTTGAAATACATCAGATCATCCATCTGAAGCGCTACCGTTTCTTCGACATCGGTACCGACCATTATTACTACGACGACTACGAGAACGAGCGCAGCATCACCGACATTGCCGAGCGCTCCTACATGCCCGCCCTGAACGCCTTCGAGCAGATGATACAGGAACACGGCAAGTACTTCAAGCTCGCCTTCAGCCTCTCCGGCACCGGCATCGAGCAGCTCGAGATGCACGCCCCGCAGGTGCTCGAAAAGCTTCAGAAGCTCAACGAGACCGGCTGCGTGGAGTTCCTCGCCGAGCCCTACAGCCACGGACTCTCTGCCCTCGCCAACGAGGAGTGCTTCGCCGCCGACGTGAAGAAGCAGGCCGCCAAGATCGAGGAGTACTTCGGCAAGAAGCCCACCGTGCTGCGCAACTCGTCGCTCATCTACAGTGACGACATCGGCGCACAGGCCGCTGCTCTCGGCTTCAAGGGCATGCTCACCGAAGGCGCCAAGCACGTGCTCGGATGGAAATCGCCCCACTATGTCTACAACTGTGCACTGGCACCCAGCCTGAAGCTCCTGCTGCGCGACGTAGAGCTCTCCGACGACATCTCGCTACGCTTCAACGACTCCGAGTGGGACGGCTATCCACTGTTTGCCGACAGCTACATCCAGCGCATCGCCAACTTCCCCGAGGAAGAGCAGGTCATCAACATCTTCATGGAGCTCTCCGCCCTCGGCATCGCCCAGCCGCTGTCGAGCAACATCCTTGAGTTCATCAGGGCCCTGCCCGCCTGCGCCAAGGAAAAGGGCATCACCTTCTCCACCCCGTCCGAGATCATCGGCAAGATGAAGAGCGTGGGCAACCTCGAGGTGCCCGACACCCTGTCGTGGGTCGACGAGGAGCGCGACGTCAGCTGCTGGCTGGGCAACCCCATGCAGCGCGAAGCCTTCAACAAGCTCTATAGCGTGGCCGACCGTCTGCGCATCGCCAACGACCCGCGCATCAACCAGGACTGGGACTACCTGCAGGCCTCCAACAACTTCCGCTTCATGACCACGAAGCCGTCCAACGTCGGACTCGACCGCGGCATCTACAGCTCGCCCTTCGATGCGTTCACCAACTACATGAACATCCTCGGCGACTTCATCAGCCGAGTGCGCAGCCTCTATCCCGAGGACATCGACAACGACGAGCTCAACGCCCTGCTCACCACCATCCGCAACCAGGGCGACGAGATCGCCATGAAGGACAAGGAGATCATCCGTCTGCAGGCCAAGGTCGAAAAGATGCAGGCCGCAGAGGACAAGCTGAAGGCAAAGATTGACAAGGCAGCAGAGAAGAAGGCAGCGCCCAAGAAAGCCGCCGCCACAAAGGCCGCCAAGAAATAAGCGTCAGCCACCCCCATCGCAAAAGCCGTGAAAGCCCCCACTTTCACGGCTTTTTCTCATCCATCCCGAAAACAAAACGCTCCCCAAGAAACGTTCATCATTGGCACTTTCTATTGATCACGAATTTGAGAATTAGCTTTTTTCTATTTCGCAGAATATTGAACACAGATGAAACGGATGCCACAGATGATTTGTTGAACTTCTAGAAGTAACCTATTGGAACAACAATTCCCCTTGAAAGAGTCCCGAAGGGACGAACAGACCACAGGGAGGGGTGCAACCCCTTCATGATAACCAGAGAGCTACAGAAAAGCCCCAAAGGGGCGACAGCCCAGTCCGTGCCAGTCCGTCCTTTTCCCGCGAAAGACCCCTCCGAGTCAGTCCGTGCCAGTCCGTGGCAAGAAAAAAACTCCAATTCGTGATAAAATTAAAATCAATTAGAATAATTCGTTTCTAACCCCCCTTTCATTTTTTCCTCATTTCTGTCCATTATTCCAATTTCTTTCAAAAACTCCAATTCGTGATAAATTAAACTCAATTAGAATAATTCGTTTCTAAATCCCCCCTTCATTTCTTTCCATAAAAAAATAGGAAACCCTTATTTCAAGGTTTCCTGCCTTCTGGCGGAAGGTGAGGGATTCAAACCCCCGATACCCGGAAAGGGTATACCGGATTTCGAGTCCAGCGCGATCGATCACTCTGCCAACCTTCCCTAAAAGCTTGAAGTGTCGAGAACTTAGTTATAAAGAGGTGCGTAGCGGAGTCGAACCGCTCTATACGGTTTTGCAGACCGTCACATAACCGCTTTGTTAACGCACCGTGGTTACTACTATCGACGAAATCGAATGCAAAGGTAGCCATTTTCTACAACATCGAAGAAAAAACAAGAGAAAAAACGACAACGTTTAACAAATTTTTAGGACTCCACCATGTTTTCAGACCGCTCAGCACACCATTTATGAGAAAAGTGAAAAATCAAATGAGGGAAAAAGTGATTTTGTGATTTAGTGTTTTCCGGAACTGAAAAGGGATGGCCGCTTAGCGGTCACCCCTGAGTTTACGGTCAATCATCGTGTCGATGCCGAGGGCAGCTCCAGCGAAGAAGAAGGCCTGGGCGGTGTACCAAAGCACCGAATCGCTGATTTCCCCGAAGGGCGGCAGAAACATGTTGATGCCCGAGAGCAGAAACGCCGTGAACAATGAGAACGCGGCGCACCACTCCTTAAATGAGACCTTGGGAACCCTCCTCCCAGAAACCTCCCCCAACCCCTCCGAAGGAGGGGAGTTCAGAGGAACCTCCCCCCTGCCCCTCCGAAGGAGGGGAGTTCAGAGGAACCTCCCCCGACCCCTCCGAAGGAGGGGAG
>JAFWQE010000194.1 GCA_017509155.1 Prevotella sp. | reverse complement strand
TTATCATGAACCGCATATCTCTCTACCGTCTCCTCCGTCACCACATCAAGCTCAGCGAGAAACGTAGTCCCGTCTATGAGCAAAACACAACCGCTAAGGTCGTCATCTACGTCCTCAGCGGTTTCATGATTCTCTATATGATGTTCCTCTCGGTCATGCTGGCCTTTATTGCCAACAGCAGCACAGAGAACACGCCCAGTGAGTTTTTCTTCGGTCTCCTGCCGTTCATCCTTGTGGCCGATTTCCTGTTCCGATTCCTTGGTCAACAGACGCCCGCGCAGCTCATCAAACCCTACCTTCTGCTCCCCATTCCACGCCATGCATGTGTCGAGAGTTTCATCCTCTCGGCCATTCTCACACCCAACAACCTCCTGTGGCTTTGCTTCACCGTTCCCTACGCCTTCCTCACCTTGCTGTTCAGCTCATCACTCGTCACTTATCACTTATCACTTTTCACTTATCACTTATCACTTTTCACAGGTCCCTTGGCCGCCATTGCCTTCGTCCTGGGCTTCCAGCTCATCGTCGTCATCAACAGCCTCAACTACATGCTGTGGCGCACCCTCATCATCCGTTCCATGCTCTGGTGGATTGCGCCTATCGTTCTCTATGGCCTTCTCTTCCTCCCATGGCTTTTCAACGGCTTCAACACCTTTTTCAACCTCTATGCCGCCATCGGCGAGAAGCTGACCTTCTGGAGCCTTCCCGTGTGGGCGTCGCTGCTTCTGCTGCTCGTCGTCTGCTTCTTCATCAACCGCGCCATCCAATATCGCTTCACCATCGTCGAGACCTCTGGTGACAGCGCCGCTTCCGTCGTTCACGACTCCTCCGTCGTGCGTCGTCTATCGTCGTTCCTCGACCGCTATGGACAGATTGGACAGTACATCATGCTCGAGGTGAAGAGCATCCTGCGCAACGAGAACATGCGCAACGCCTTCCTCTTCTCCACCGTCTTCACCATCTTCCTCAGCCTCATCATCTCCTACACCGACATCTACGATGGCGCCTTCTCATCGCGCTTCTTCATCGTCTACGTCTTCATCATCAATGGTGGCATGCTCCTCATCAAGATCATGGGAGCCGAGGGCAACTACATCGACGGGCTCATCATCCATCGCGAGAACATCCTACAGCTGCTCCATGCCAAGTATCTGTTCTACACCGCCCTTCTCTTCGTACCGTTCTTAATCATGCTTCCCACCGTTTTCATGGGCAAGTACACACTGCTCATGCTCTTCTCCCTTATGGTCTTTGCTGCCGGTCCCGTCTTTATGCTGCTCATGCAGATGGCCGTCTACAACAAACAGACCATTCCGCTCAACACCAAGCTTGTAAGCAAGGGCAATGTCGAGACCAACTGGTTTGCCGTCGTTGCCGAGCTGCTCGCCATGTTCGCCCCTGTTGCTATCATCTCCATTCTCTCGCTGATCGCCTCCGAAACAGTCACCTATACCGTGCTCCTTGTCGTCGGCATCATCGTCATCGCGCTGCGCAACCTCTGGCTGCGCAATATCTACGACCGCTTCATGGCGCGCCGCTATGAGAATATGGAGAGCTTCAGGGCTACTCGCTGACCAAACGTCCCAGCAGCCATCGCCGCCTGATGTATCCCATGTACAGTGCCAGCAGCGCCGCCATCACCCCATACAGCAGCGCCGCCTGCACGACCGTCACGTAGATGGCGTCGATGTGCGCTCCCGGCCATGACGCCATCCACTGCAGCCCCCGTGTCAGCAGTCCCGCCATCCCGTCGAGCACTGCGCCCATCCTGCCACCACCCATCACCCACCACCCAACACCCATCACCACCATGACCCCTACCAGTGGCACCACGAAGAGGTTTGTTACCACGAAGTACGTGGGAAGGCTGTGGAAGTAGTACATCAGCAGTGGCGCCACCGCCGTCTGCGCCGCCACCGTCACGCACACCATGCTCCACACCTTTTCCGTCACTATTCCCCCCACACCCTTACACATTCTCTGGTACCATCTCCTGACGCTGAGCAGTTCGTGCAGCGGTTTGTAGAGGAGCAATATGCCCGTCACTGCCGCAAACGACAACTGGAAGCCCACGTCGTAGAGTGCCCGCGTGTTCACCACCAGCATTGTGAACGCCGCAAATGCCATCACGTTTAGCGCCCTGCGGTCGTGTCTCACCGCCGCCACCAGCTCATAGATGGTCAGCATCAGCGCCGCCCTGACGATGCTTGTGGGCATCCCCGTGAGCAGCACATAGCCCCATATCGTCAACACCACCACTGGCGTCGTCCACGCCCGTCGTCGCCTTCCGCGCAGCAGCGCCGTCAGCAGTCCGTAGAGCAGGCTCAGGTGCAGTCCGCTCAGCGCCAGCACATGTGCCACGCCCGTCTGCCGGAACACCCTTTTCGTGTCTTCGCGCAGCAGCGTCTTGTCGCCCAGCGTCATCGCCGCCACCAGCGCCACCGTCTCGTCTTTCAGTCCTGCGTTGCCGAGGCGTCCCACCAGTTCGTCGCGCACCGTGCGCAGTCGCAGCCGGGCTCGTGTCGTCAGCGGCAGCGTGCCAAGGTCTACGTCCGCCGGCTGCCAGCAGTCCGCGGCGATGAATGTCGTTGCCGTGTAGCCGTTGTTTTTCAGGTACGCAGCATAGTCGAATGTCGCCTCTGGTCTGTTCGCCGGCTTCTCGCAGCGCGAGCGAAACCGTATGCCGTGACCTGTCCGCAGACGGGTGCTGCGCTCATCGTTCCAGATGCTCGCCCTCAGCAGCATGGCGCGTCCCCCGTTGCCCGTCGTGATGATGTCACACATCAGAACCTTCCCGTGGACAGAAGGTCTGCTGCTGACCACCCCCTCGCGCCACGCTGTCCGCTCGTCCACCGTTGCGTCGTCGCCTCTCTCCGTATGCGCAGCCAGGGCAGCGCCCATGAAGAACGTTCCCAGCATCGTCCCTAGGGAACTCCACCAAGGGTTTGCCCGAACAAGCCACGCCAATAGCAGCACGCCACACAGTCCGGCAAGCCACACTACACCATCCACCATCCACAGCTCGCTGCCGGCAACAATGCCGACTGCAAGGCACAGTACGAAACGAACAAATGGGTATAGCTGGAGATCCATGAGGGGAGGGATTAAAGGAACTTCTCTGTAAATAGGTTCATTACAGAAAGACAAATGGTTTTATCACGTCGGCCACATTTCATAATATGTGGTGTGTTGTTTCTTCTTGTTTCTCGTTTTGACATGATTCTTGTTAGATGGTTCGAAAAGGTTTTCGCGTGCAAATATACAGAAAACTTGGCAAATGAGCATCTCTCTTGCCGTGTTTTTTCTTTCCCCCCTGCATCTTTCCCCTCTTTTTATTCCTCTCTTGCTTCCCGTCACCCTTTTGTAAAGTGTCCGAGTGATGTTAAAAACCCCAAATTGGTGATGTGTGCAGTGTTTTTTTTCGTACCTTTGCGGCGGTCGCAAATGAACATGTCAACGGGCGGCTGCGCTGACCTGCCCTACAGACGACCCTTGTTACTCTTAGGAAAACGATATGAAACATGGAATGATAGCGCTGCTGCTCCTCACGACGATGGGTGCGCAGGCACAGATGGAACGCTCGGACGATTTCCGGGCACGTTATGAACTGAAAGAGGTGGTGGTGATGAGCCGCCACAATATCCGGTCGCCGCTGACATCGGGTGGGGCAGCCTATATGAGGGTTACGCCGCACGAGTGGTTCAAATGGACATCGCCCAGCAGCAACCTGTCGCAACGCGGTGGCGTGCTCGAGACCGCCATGGGACAGTTCTTCAGAAAATGGGTCGTTGGCGAAGGTCTGCTGCCCGACAACTACCGTCCCGAGGGCGAGGAGGTGCTGTTCTACGCCAACTCCCGACAGCGCACCTTCGCCACGGCGAAGTATTTCTCCGCAGGTTTCCTGCCCTTTGCCAATGTGGAAATCACCCACGCACTCAACGAAGACAAGATGGACCCGGTGTTCACGCCGAAGTTCACGAAGATGAACGACGCCTACCGCCAGCAGGTCATCAGCGAGATAGAAAGCATGAACGGCGGTCCGCAGGCATGGATGGCGAGCATGCAGCCCACGCTGACGCTCATGGAGCAAGTCATCGACATGAGCAACTCGCCGGCTGCATTGCAGGGCGACACCTTGCACTTCCGCTTCGACGACACGCATTTCAAGATTGAGAAGGACGACGAGCCGCGCATGACGGGTGGCTACACGCTGGCCAACAGCGTGGCCGACGCGCTGGTGCTGCAGTGCTACGAGTCGGAGAGCATGACGGCATTCGGCCATGAGCTCACCACCGAGCAGTGGCGCGACATCTGCGGCGTGAAGGCCGTGTACGACGGTCTGCTCTTCACAGCCCACACGGCAGCCGTCAACATCACCTACCCGCTGGTGAGCCGCATACGCGAAGAGCTCAACAGGAAAGACCGGAAGTTCATGTTCCTCTGCGGTCACGACTCCAACCTCGCCAGCATCGGCGCTGCGCTGCGACTCAACTATCCTGAGACGGAGAACGCGCTGGAGCTGCACACGCCCATCGGGTCGAAAATCGTCTTCGAGAAATGGAACGACGGAGCTGACGACTACGTGGCCATCAATCTCGTCTATGCGGCGGTGGGCCAGATGCAGGACCGCACGCTGCTCTCTCCCGATGTGCCGCCCATGGTGCTGTCCGTGACGGTGGAGGGGCTGACGGCCAATGCCGACGGTCTCTACCGGCTGAGCGACCTCGATGCCCGCTTTGCTGAGACAATGGCCGAATATGACGCCATCGAAGACCAGGAGACCGCCGTGCCTGCAATGCCACAAGCCAGCTACAGCGGCAAGGACCGCAGCTACACGCCCGACGGCATACAGGCCAGCGACTCCACGCGCGGCATCGTCATCAACACGGACGGGGGGAAGGTGAAGAGATAGTTCCAGGGGGTTCTGTAGTTCTCTGCAAGCAGAGCGACCAAAGGTCGAGCGCAGGCGTTCTCTGCAGCTGAGCGACGCATTCGTGTCAGACGGCCAACATGGATATCATGGGCACACATTTAAATGCTTAAAGTATTGTCTGTCGCTCGACCTTGTCGCTTTGCTTGCAAAGAACTCCTGTAACTCCTGAACTCCTGCGCTCGACCTTTGGTCGTTCAGCTTGCAGAGAACTCCTGTAACTCTCTAATAATGTCAGATATGTCCAACAACAAGAGAAAGACAAAGGTGACGGTGCTGTTCATGCAGTTCAGCATCATTTTCACCGTGTGTCTGATAGCGTCCAACATCCTTGAGACCAAGCAGATGATGTTCGGACCACTGCACCTGACAGGCGGCCTGCTGATATTCCCCATTTCCTACATCGTCAACGACGTGGTGTGCGAGGTATGGGGCTTCCGTCGTGCCAGTGTCCTGATTTGGACAGGCTTTGTCACCAATTTCTGCTTCATGGCCATCGCGTCGCTGGCCGATGCCATCCCCGGTGCGCCCTATTGGGACAACGAGGCCGGCTTCCATGCCATTTTCGGACTCACGCCTCGCATCGCGCTGGCATCGTTCATCTCCTTCCTCGCTGGCAGTTTCGTCAACGCCTACGTGATGAGTCGCATGAAGATCTCTGACCAGGGCAAGCGCTTCCCGCTGAGGGCCATCGTCAGTACCATCTGGGGAGAGGGCGCCGACTCCCTGTTATTCTTCCCGTTGGCGTTCTATGGCGTGCTGCCCGATGACGAGCTGCCGCTGATGATGCTCTCGCAGCTTGTGCTGAAAACCGTCTACGAAGTCATCGTGCTGCCCGTCACCATCCGCGTTGTCAGATGGGTGAAGAAATACGAGGGAGAGGACGTCTATGACCACGGTGTCAGCTACAATATCTTCGCGGTGTTTAGAAAGTGAAGAGTGAAAAGTGAAGAGTGAAGAATACATTGGCGCGGTGAAGAATAACCTGGCGTGGTAAAGTTCCGACAGCCCACGTTCTCATTTGTTGTCATCCCCCTCGGGAACTTGGTTGCTTCTACTCCGATGGGCTCATTCCTTTGCTGACATCCCCCTCGGGGGCTTAGGGACTTCCACAACCAGATTATCAGGTTTCCGATGACTATGCTGCAGCCTTCGTCACCGCATTCTTTCTATGGCCGTTTCTATGAGCTCCCTTTGGGCCATGAAGGATGTGTAGGCAACTTTTACCAGTCGCCAGTTGCGCGTCAGCAGTCCGATGGCGAGACATTTCTTCAATGTGGGCCAGAAGGCATTGCGGTTGGTGCGCATGTAGTCTCTGATGATGGTTTCGTTACTGACACCGTAGGATTTCAGAAGGGCCATGCTCACGATGCCGGTCCTGTCCTTGCCTGCCGTGCAGTGGTAGAGGGTGCAGATGCCTTGGGCGGCGTTGCTGCGTAGGGTGGCAACGGCCTTGTCGAGCTGGCTGCGACTGTACGCGTCGGTCACGATGTTGGAGTAGAGGGTTTTGAAGTCGGGTATCATCGCCATGAGCTTCTCGGGGTGTCTGCGCAGGTTTCGGATGATGGTCATGGGGTCGGAGCCTGTCTCATGGGTGATGCCGACGGCAGCGTCTCTCAGCAGGGGTATCTGCAGGTATTGCACATGACTGGGCAGGGGGTCGGGGTATTCGGCCGCCTCTACCGGTGTGCGCAGGTCTATGACGCAGCCTATATGGTAGCGCTGACAGAGCTTGCGGCACTCGTCCTCGCTGAGAATGCTGAGTTTGCCGCTTCGGAGAAACAGCCCGCGGGGCACCGACGGGGACGCTTCGTTATTCCTTGTCGATGCAGAGGCGCAGGATGCTCCGAGGTCGCGCAGGTTGAGTTCCCTTTTCATCTATTTCACTATGTGATAGCCAGCCATCACGGCAATGAGTCCGAGTGCGATGCTTGCGAACGTATAGACGACTGCCGTCAGGGTACTGCCTTCACGCCCCAGCAGCAGGTTCTCGTTCATGAAGGTGGAAAAGGTCGTGAATCCGCCGCAGAAGCCTGTGACCAAGATGAGTTTTGTGGTGGGGGAGATATGTCCGACAAGAGATAGTCCAGAGAGCATACCTATCAGGAAACAGCCGATGACGTTGACCGCCATTGTTCCCCAGGGGAAGCTGACGGCCACCCACGATTGCAGGCTCTTGCTGACCAGATATCTGGCACCGCCGCCAAAAAAACTGCCTATGCAGACGAGGAGGAGCTCTTTCATTTACTCGATGACGCTTATCCTCATTTCAATGTCATCTACAGGCCTGTCGCCGCGGCCGGTAGCGGATTGCTGAATCATCTCCACGACGTCGAGGCCTTCCTCTACTTCACCAAACACGGTGTACTGGCCGTCGAGATGTGGCGTTCCTCCAACGGTGGCGTAGACTTTCTGCTGGTCGTCGGTAAGGCCGGCATAGTCAGCGGCTTGTTTCTCTGCTTCTGCCGCGAGCTTGTCCTGCAGTTCCTGGAGTGCGCCACGGTCCCTGTTGCGCCGCAGCTGCATGATCTCGTCGCGATGTTCTGACGCCAGCTGATGGAAAATGGCCTGTATCTTCTGCATCTTCATCTGTCTGGAGATCTGGCGCAGCTGTCCTTCGCTATATACCTGTCCCCATACGATGTAGAACTGTGAGCCGCTGCTTCTACGCTCTGGGTTTACCTCGTCGCCCTGACGGGCAGCGGCCAAGGCGCCTCGCTTGTGGAACAGGCCGTCTTTGATCTCTGCTTCAAGGGTATAGTCGGGGCCTCCCACGCCGAGCATCTTCCCGGCAGGTGCACCTTTTGAGTCGGGGTCGCCGCCCTGAATCATGAAGTCCTTGATAACCCGATGGAACAACGTGCCATCATAATAGCCCTCCTTCACCAGCTTCACGAAGTTGTCGCGGTGAATGGGTGTCTCGTCGTACAGGCGAACTACGATGTCGCCCAACATGGTCTGTATCTTTACTTTCTGCATACACGATGGATTTTTGGTGCAAAGTTAGCGAAAAAAACTCAGAATTCACGAAAAAAGAGTAACTTTGCACAGACAATCGTCAAGACGTGTTTGATAAAAGGAACAGAAGACGCTGTTCTTTGATGCATGTTTGGCCAATAGGACTGGTGTTGCTGAAAGGAGCATCGTGAAAGGGTGCCCTGGCATAAAAACAAAAAAACGATATGTTGCATTTCAAGAACGGTATAGGCTGGAAGGCCTGTTATGATGATGAACGCAACCTCTACACGGCAAAGACGTCGTGGAGAGGCGATTTTCATCTGTATGAGATTAACGCGGAAATATACCAGAAGCTCGATGATCCTGACGTTGATGCATGCGAGCTGATTCACACGGGACGTCACCTTTATTACAGTGAGGACAGTCCCATCGGACCGCCAACAGACATGGTCATCGATGAGAACTACGCCACCCTATGTCCTTGGGCAGGCATTCAGGCTAGCGGAAAAGTCATGTCCCCAGAGCTAACCGACATCGCCGTCGACCTTTGGGAGAATGACGAGACCCGCGAACAAAGGAAAAGGCAGAGTGAAAAATAAGGGGAGCTCATCAAGCTGTTGTAAGTATAATCACGCCGCTGATGCCAATGTAGGCATAGACGATATAGCGGAAAAGGCGGTTGGGGATGTGATGGAAGACATAGGCGCCCAGCATTGTGCCTAAGAAGACACCGCCAAGGCCATAAATGTAGTCGGTAAGAACGCTGGAAGTGAAGAAGCCGTTGTAGGCTCTTACGCCGGTCATCATCACGTTGCCTATCAGGAAATAGGTCTGCGCCATTGCCATGTAATGTTCCTTCGTAGGCTCTGACTGGATGAAATAGAGCACGGCGGGTGGGCCCTGCATGCCGAAGAAACCGCCCATCAGTCCGCTGAGCGTTCCGGCGCCCACCTGTACCTTGATTGTGGTGGGCAGCTTGATTCGCTGGCTGAAGAGCGTGAAATAGATGCTGATGAGTATGAGGGCAACACCCAGGATGCGGCGAAGGATATGGTCTTCAAGGCGTGTCAATGCAAAGATGGCAATCGTTGAGACGATGACAAACGTGAGCAGAATGGGCCAGAGGCGCTGCCATGTGATGTGGCGTCGCAGGCGCCAGACGATGGCAGCGGAGGTGGTGATGGCCAGCAGTCCTGAGAGTGTCGTGGCCTCGCCATAGCTGGGCATCAGGAATGGCAGCATCGTCATGATGAAGATGCCGAACCCGAAGCCCGTGGTGCGCTGTATAAAGCTTGCGCCGATGCTCAGCAGAAATATGGAGAGCGCAAAGTCCACTTATCGTATGGAGACCTTCCTACCTTTATATATATATAGTCCGCTTGCTTGAGGCATTCCGCCGAGCCGGCGTCCATCAAGCAAGTACCAGCCATCATCATGTGTGGCCCATGGCTCCTCAGCTTTGTTCTCAATAGAAAACAGAATGGATGTTTCATCGCCATCCTTGAAAACAAACGATGCGCGTCCGTTAGCGTCTACTGCCATTCGTGTGATGGGTTTCGACATCAGTTTTTCGCCGTCCACATTTGCATTGTTCAGCGTTGCGGCTGGCTTTGAGGTATTGGTCAGCTCGTCGTTTGCCACCTGCTGGTTTCCTTGGGAGTCTGTTGTGATGTAGGGATAGGCCCATTTTCCCTGGGCATTTGCTCTGCTATTGTTGTTGGCGGGGAAAATGTGATAACGCTTTTTCGAGTAATTGTTGGGGACATCGCTTTTCCCCACCCACATATCCTCGTCGTAATCGACGTGGAAGATGAGAATACCACTGCCCGGCAGCGTCTTGTCCCACCCTTGCTGCTGTCGGTTCTCGATGATGTAGTACTCGTTCTCCGCTCCATCATTACGGACGAGGTAGGCCTGTGGTTCATCGCTCAGGGCCGGCATGTCGGTGATGGTCGTGGCGTCGGTGAGTTCCATAGGTGTGAGCCATCCCATCAGCATGCGTTCGTGAGCCGAATAGTTGCAAGGACGGAATCCTTGTCCATTGTAGATGCCGGTATCCATGACATCCCATTCAGAGAGTACGGTTGTTCCATTCGAATAGTAGAAGTCGGGGAGGCCAAAGCAATGGCTGTATTCGTGGCAAATGGTGCCAAACGATGTCTTCAGACCTGCATAGTCCACTTTTTCCTGTACGCAGCAATAGCAGTCGATGTAATACTCCTTGTCGCCACTTGTTACGGTACGGTAGCTGCGGAAATCGTTCTCGACGTCAGTTTCGAGATTCTTATGATGGCTGAGCCACCATTGGTGGGGCCAGATGGTGTTGCTGCTGGATGATGCGTTCATCCCCTCGCCGGCGTAGATGATGAGCAGCTGGTCTACAAAAGCGTCACCGTCCCAGTCGTAGATGCTCCAGTCAATGTCGTGTGTCAGCAGGTCATCCACGATGTCATCGACCATGAACTGCGAGTTCTCGTCGTCGGCTGCTGTGCTGCGATACTTTTGGCTTTTACCGGGCAACTCGACAAACATGAGGTCGAAAACCAGATTGAAGCTACCGTAGCTCTGTGCATAGAAATAGTCATGTACAGAGCCGACGAACTGTCCTTCATTGTAGTCCTTCGTATTGAAAATCTTGTCCCATGTTGCCAAAGCCGCTTCGTGGTCCTCTATGAAATCACGGTCCTGAAACGAAGCGAGTATCACCAACTGATGTCGTACGCCGACGTATGGAGTCTCATCACCTTGTAACAACGGACTGCGGCGAAGGGGAAACAGAGGGTTGGGTGTTCCCACCCGGCATCCGCGCTGTTGGATGACTTCAGCCGCCGGTGCTGCCTGTTCTTTCATCTGGGCATTCACATTCATGATGGCCATCAAGGCGCCTATTACAATCAACAATCGTTTTTTCATCTGTCTTCTTTTTCTTTGATGAGGTAAACCATTTTCATGAACGATTCTCATTCATGGTGCAAAGATAGCGAATTATTCTTATAACCCATTAAAAATGAGAATTTTTATCCCCAATTCCATCTGAAATGGTAAACATCGATGGTTCAACCGCTGTGTTTTGTAGTGCGGCCGCTTTGGGCTTCTCCTGTTTCTGTCAACGTTGTCGCTTGTCAGTCAAAAACGATTGTCGTTTTTGTTTGCCGGAAACGACCGAATTTCGCAAAATGTGTTAATATAATCGTATTTGTGATGGCAATAGTATAAAAAGTAGATAAAAATGCTTACATTTGCAGCCGAAAACAAATCATCAGAATTATTATTTACTAATCATAAAATGTTTCAATGAAAAAAATTCTTTTCGTATTGACTCTGGCGTTTCTGGTCACTAGCCTTCATGCTGGTCCTATCTCCATGAAGCAGGCACAAGAAAAAGCCAGTTCATTTGTAAGTCAGAAGAAGCAGAGCCCTGTACAGCAACCATTGCGCTTGGTGACGGGCGCCGACTGTCTGAAGAAAGCTTCCCAAAACGGTCTTTTCTACGTGTTCAATGTAGGCCTTGACGACGGCTTCGTTATCGTGTCGGGCGACGACCGTACGATGCCCATTCTCGGCTACACCGACAAGGGCACGCTTGATGTGCGCCAACTCCCCGACAACATGAAGGCGTGG
Organism: Prevotella sp.; assembly: GCA_017509155.1. GTDB lineage: Bacteria > Bacteroidota > Bacteroidia > Bacteroidales > Bacteroidaceae > Prevotella. Next base: position 8,706 of record JAFWQE010000194.1, on the reverse strand, counting down.
CTGGAAGGCTATTCCGAACAGATGAAGGCCTTGAAGAAGATGGACGACGCACAGGCTCGCACGCTGCTGGCCGCAGCCGAGAACCGTCCGCACACCACACGCAACTCCATTGCGCCCATGATTACCACGAAATGGGACCAGGCCACCCCTTACTGGAACGAGTGTCCCGAGTTCATGGACGAGGTCGATGGTGAGATGGTGTCGGAGTTTGCCTACACTGGCTGCGTGGCCACCGCCATGTCGCAAATCATGTACTTCTACAAATATCCCGAACAGACTAGCGAGCCTACGGCAGCCTACGACTTCACCTACGGCGACGGTCTGGGCAACTACGGCACGGCGCATGTGGACAGCCAGCCCGTGACGACCTTCGACTGGGAGCACATGCTGGAGACCTACACGGGTGCTGAAGATGAAGTGTACACCTCGGCCGTGGCTCACCTGATGTTCTACGTAGGCGTGGCCATCAAGACTCAGTATGGAAAAGGTGCCTCGGGAGCCTATACCGATGACATTCCCAAAGGCTTCGACTTCTTCGGCTACGGCGCCAAGCTGGCCTTCCGCAATGACTACACGCAGCAGCAATGGGAGCAGCTGGTCTATGAGGAGCTGGCCGCCGGCCGGCCGATGATCTACAACGGCACGGCAGGCAGCGGTGGCGGTCACTCGTTTGTCTGCGACGGCTTCGAATATGGCGACTACTTCCACATCAACTGGGGATGGGGAGGCATGGGCAACGGCTTCTTCCAGCTCGCCATTCTCAATCCCCATGCCAGCGGCAGCGGCGGCTCGTCGAGCGCAGAGGGCTACAACATGAAGCAGAACATCTGCTACAACATCATCCCTGGACAAAGCAGCGGACAGGCAGGACAGGGAACTGGCGGAGACGTCGAAGAGGAAGAGCCCGCACTGACCATCACTTCCCTCGACGGACCAAAGAACTCCACCTACTACCCAGCCTGGGATCGCGACAGGAAGTCGGATCCCTTCAAAATCTACAAGTCGAAAATCGTAAAAGTAGGCTTCTCCGACCATTCCGGCACAGGCGCAAAGTTCAAGGAGGCACTGGCTCTTTATGACCCGGAAAACGACACCTACACAGTGCTGGCCAACTCTGAGAGCTACACCTTCGCAACAGTGACCACATCGGCATTGGGTCAGACGTTGAAGTTCGGCGATGGCATACAGTCCAACGCCAGCAATGTCATCAAGTTCGGTGCCGGACTGACTGGTAACTATCGCATTGTGCCTATGTACAAATACAAGAAGGATGATGGCACCGAGACCGATTGGAAACCGATGAAGGGTACCGACCGCTACTTCATCGATCTTGACATCACTGCCTACGGAGCCTCAGCGACCTATCATCCTCAGGTGAACCTCGTTGTGAAGGACTGGCAGTTCACCGGCGGCGAACAGGTGGGCAAGCCCGAGCAGGTGCACTGCTTCCTCGAAAATAGCGGCCCCGACAAATACTTCGGCGACCTCTACCTCGACTTCGGCGGACAGCAAATCGACGACATGTCCAACTACACCACCGTCGTACAGGCCGAGGTACCCGCAGGAGAGACCAAGGAGGTGATATTCAACGTCAGGCCGCAGAGTGCCGGTCAGAAAACCGTCACGCTCATGACCGTCGATCCCACCTATGGCGAGTTCGTCAACGTGCCGGGCCGTGGCAATGTCACCATTGCCGAGAGCCAGGAGGCACCGATGGACCTCTCTGTCGTCATCAAGGCCGAGAACGCAGTGCCGGGTGACAACGAGGGCGACAACGACGTCATCTACGACAGCCACGCACACTTCAGCGCCACCATCACCAACAACAGCACGGGCGAATACAACCGCTATGTGCTTGCCCCGCTGTTCATCGTCAACAAGGATGCCGAGGGCAATGTCACCGGTGGCACGATGGTCAACTACAAACAGGAAACCCTCTCGCTGAAGGCCGGAGAATCGAAGACCCTCTATTTCGACTTCGACAACCTGGCCTATGGCTCCACCTACTCGCTGAACATCTACGCTCGCAACGAAGTGCCCGACGACGTTGACGCCAGCCATGTGACGAACATCGTGGAGAAAGGCCACTCTGTCTATTACGACATCCGTCGTGGCATCGTCAGCTGGAGCGCCGACGGTACACGCACCGGCTTCAAGCCCGAAGAGGGCTTCAATGTTCCTGCTGATGCCGCAGCCGTCAGCGTGGAAGCGCTCGGTCTGAGCAGCATCGTGGCCAACGAGAACCCGAACACGCTCTATTTCGTAGGAGAGGGCGAAACGGCTCCCAGCGGACTCGACGGAAAGAACGTCATCACCGGAAAGACTGCGGGCAACGTCGTGCTGAAAGATGGTTACGACTTCTTCACTCCTCAGAGCTTCACCGCCGAGAACATCAGCTACGAGCGCACCTTCACCACAGCGCGCACCCGCGGACAGCAGGTAGGGTGGGGCACTCTGGTGTTGCCGTTTACTCCTACAGCAGTGAAGAACGCCACCGACAACACCGATGCCGACTGGTTCCGCTCAGCCGAGGAACAAGACAAGGACTTCTGGCTTTGTGAGTTTGTCGATGCCGAGGACGACATCGTCTATTTCGACCATGCCTCTGCCATCAGCGCCAATGTTCCTTACCTCGTTGCCGTCAGCGACAAGGTGCTCACCAATGAGCCGAAGACATTCGTATGGAGTGCAGAGAATGCTGAGGTGAAACCCGACGGCATCGCCTTCACCAGCACCCTCGACCTGGTCTATGGTGGCACCATGGAGACCAAGGGCTTTGAAAACATCTACTGCATGGATGCTGACGGTAAGCAGTTTGATGCTGCCGCCTCGGCCACAGTCGATGCCTTCCATGCCTACTTCAAGTGGATTCAGGGAACGTCCGAGCAGACGTCGCTCTTCATCTCCATTCCTGAAGAGGTGGACGACCAGATGGCAACCAGCATCCAACAGTATGCAACGAACGAGACCGATGCTGCCGTCTACAACCTCAACGGCCAGCGCGTAGGCACTCGTAGCCAGTTCGGACAACTGCCACGAGGCATCTATGTCATCAAGAACAAAAAGGTGACGAAGTAATTGGCAATTATGAGAGATAAGAATTAAGAGTTAAGAATTATGAAGTAAGAGGTGAGAAGTGAGAGGTAAGAGAACATCCCCTTAGGGGGCTTGGGTGCTTCTTACTTCTCACCTCTCACTTATCACTTATCACTTAAAGACATCCCCCTCGGGGGCTTGGGGGCTCCAGACTAATGAAACACAACACCGACATCTACTCTGCGGCGCAACTGATAGAACTGATACACGATATCGGTTTCCTGCCGCTATTGTATAGTGGCATCCGTGGGTTTTCGGCCGAAGACGTGGTCAGCGATGACTGCCGCTACGTCATTCTTCCCGATGGCGGCTGGGACTGGCCTTTGTGGAAATGGAAGGGGCCTGTCGTCAGTGAAGGACAGTGCGTCTATGGAAAGTTCTTCGCCGCAAAGGCAGGTTTCATCAGCCTCGACTGGTGGCCCGACTTCTGCAACTATCGTCGCGCCAGCAGGCCGGCACCAGCCGAGGGAAGCATCGAGGAAGCCATCGTCCAGACGCTGCAGGAGCACGGAAGCCTCATTACACGGGAACTACGCGCCGCCTGCGGCTTCAACGGCCCGAAGATGCGAAGCCGCTTCGACGGCTATGTCACACGTTTGCAGATGGCCTGCCGCCTTGTCACAGAGGACTTTGTCTATCCTGTTGACAAACACGGCAATGAATACGGGTGGGGATGGTCGCTCCTCACGACACCCGAACAGCTGTATGGTCGCGACGCCTGCCATTGCGACCGCTCACCGAGCGAATCCTTCGAACGCCTGTTCGCTCACTTCCATCGTCTGCTCCCCAATGCCACGGAAGCACAAATCATGAGACTGCTGAAATGAAATACTGCGAGACCCCATGCGTCTCGCTTTTTTAATGAGTGGATGTATGTGCCGCTTCGGTAGTCTTCTGCTTTGATGTCTCAGACATTGTCGTTGAAGTGATAGGATTATTGAAGGCGAAGGTACGATGACTTTGGAGTTTTGGTCGCTTTGTTTGCAAAGAACTCCCAAACTCCCATAAGGAAAGAGGTAAGAGAACATCCCCCTCGGGGTGCTTGGGGTTTTCACAGTTGAAAAACGAAGCTATGGCAAGAATCCGTAAATTTGGTTGTTTTATCAGTAAAACGTTTTGGTGGCGTTTACCGGTTTTGCATTACCTTTGCACCGTGAACAGTCGTTTAGGAGATTGGTCCTCTGGTCGTTTGGGTGTTTTACTATAGCAAGACCATCAGGTGGAGATACCGTATGCCCCCAACGATACCTTTCGATTCCGAGACAACGAAACAGTTATTCAACAAGCAAAGATAAGTAATGAAAAGATTCATGTTTTTCGTTTGTACCATGCTTATGTTGCTGAGTACAGACGCAACGGCAAAAACACTTGTCGTGTACTACAGCTACACCAACTACTGCCGTGAGATTGTGACAACGCTGACCAGCCAGATAACGGCTGATGTGCTGGAGATTCAACCCGCTGAGAAGGGGCTCAGGTACGATGCCAATGGCTATGCCTTGGGCACCCAGTTACTGAACGCCATTAGTGCTGCTCCCGACAATGCCAGCAGCTATCCTGCCATCGACCCGGTAGCTGTTGCGCTCAACGACTATCAGACCATCATCATCGTAACACCCCTTTGGTGGAGCCAGATGGCAGCCATCATGCAAACCTACCTGTTCAACTATGGTTCACAGATGGCTGGCAAGAATGTCGGTCTCATTGTATCGAGTGCCAGCAGCGGCATAAGTGGCGTGGTGGCAGACTGTAAGCGGCTTGTCCCGGAAGGTGCATACTTCAGTGAGAATCTTTGGATCAACCACGCCAATCACTCAAAACGCGCAAAATTGGTTCAGGACTGGCTTACAGCCATCAACTATGATACTGTTACCGGCATTAGTGAGACCACGACCACTACGCCAATGTCCACACGCATCTACGACCTGAGTGGTCGGTCGTTGGTAGAAAAGCCGTCAGCGGGTGTATATATTAAAAATGGCAAAAAGATGATGAGATGATGGACTACGTAAAACTAGGCAATTCAGACCTTCGCGTGTCGCGCATTTGTCTCGGTTGTATGGGCTTCGGCGACCCCACCATCGGACAGCACTCATGGACTATCGGCGAGGAGCCTACACGCGAAATCATACGCCGTTCGCTCGACCTCGGCGTGAATTTCTTCGATACCGCCATCGCCTATCAGCTGGGAACTTCTGAACAGTATGTAGGTAGGGCTTTGCGAGATATGGCAAGGCGTGAGGACGTGGTGGTAGCCACCAAGTTCCTGCCACGCACCCACGAGGAAATCCAGCAGGGCATCAATGGACGACAACACGTGCTGAATAACATCGACCAGAGCCTGCAACACCTCGGTATGGACTATGTCGACCTCTACATCTACCACATCTGGGACTATAAGACGCCCGCCGAAGAGATACTTGAAGGCATGAACGAGGCCGTTCGCCAAGGCAAGGCCCGCTACATCGGCATTGCCAATGTCTATGCCTACCAGCTGGCGAAGATGAATGCGCTGGCAGAGAAACATGGTTGGGCAAAGTTCATCAGTGTGCAGAACCACTACAACCTCATCATGCGTGAGGAGGAGCGCGAGATGCAGCCCTTATGCCGTGAGGACAACATTGCACAGACACCCTATAGCGCACTGGCCTCCGGCAAACTGGCTAAGCGTCCAGGCGAGACCTCGAAACGTCAGAAAGAAGACACGTTCATGCACTTCAAGTACGATGCCACCGCCGACCAGGACAACCAGATAGTGGAGCGTGTTGTGGAACTGGCAGACCGCTATGGTGTGTAGATGACGCAGATTTCGCTGGCCTGGTTGTTGACGAAGGTTGAGTCGCCCATCGTGGGAGCCACGAAGCCACACCACATCGAGGGGGCCGTGAAGTCACTCGATGTTCGTTTGACCGCCGACGACATCCGCTACTTAGAAGAGCCATACGTTCCCCACGACCTCTCCGGCGTAATGGCAGTCAACAAGCCCATCATGAGTGAAGAGCCTGTATGGGTAGCAGCAAGTAGGAACAAATAACAACGGCTGACTCGCGGATGTACATTTAGACAAACGGATGTAAACAAAAAACCGGCAGCGTTTTTCTGCCGGTTTTTTGTCGTTTTCTTGCCATATAAAGTGAATAAATCTGCCGTTTTTTTGAAACAAATCCATTGATATGGCTGGACGATTCCATTGCTATCTGTAAACGATTCCATTGGAATCGTCCAGCCATTCCATTGGCTTTGTTTCACCAAACTGTCGCTTTTGCCTTTCTAATCCGTGAATTTCATCGTTGCATTTTGGCGTTTTCGCCTTGGCTTTGCCACGATTTGCGCACCGAAGGTTGATGCAGTTGGTGAGGCCAAGCTCTGCATAGAACACGATGATAGAGGTAAACATAATGATAAGAGCGTTTCACGTTTCGCATGTTTCTCATTGCTCCACTTTTAGAGGTGAGAGGTAAGAGAATACTTCTTTCAACTCCTTTTCTTCGCTGGGCCTTTGATCGAGCGTTCACTTGGACATCCCCCTCGGGGGCTTGGGGGGGGTCTTTCAGGGGCTTGGGGGCCTCCCTCGTTCTCAGTTCTCAGTTCTTTGCAAGCAAAGCGACCAAGGTCGAGCGCTCAGTTGGACACATCCCCCTCGGGGGCTTAGGGGCTTCTTTCACTGTTTGTCGCTCAGATACATGCCCACAAGAATCAGCGCCGTGCCTATGAGAAAGAAGAGCGTGATAGGCTCAGAGAGAAGCAGCCAGGCAAAGAGAATGGTGGTGACGGGATTGAAATAGACATAGTTCGTCACAACCACAGCACCTATTTTCTTCATTGTCCAGTTCCAGGCCAGGAAACACAGCGTGGACGCGATACAGCCTAGAAACAGGAGATTCCACAACAGGGACGTATGCTCAAACAACAGATGCACGTTCAGACCAGGGTAATAGAAATAGTAGGGTATCATTGACAACAACCCATAGAAAAAGACCTTTCTTGTGATGAACACGGTGTCATACCTCGCATTGGCTGGTATCATGAGCAGACTATATACCGCCCAGCACAGACAGGCGATGAATGCCAGCGTATCACCGATGGGTGACAGATGGAGGACAAAGTGACCATTCATTACGACTACCACCACACCTACCTCCGCCATCAGTGTTCCTATGATTTGCGTGCGGTTCAAACGCTGCGATTTGTAGAAGATTCCTATCAGGGCTGAAGCAAACAGCGGACAAAGGCAGACGATGAGCGACGTGTTGGTAGTCGTCGTATAGTTCATGGCTCCATTTTCAGAAAGGAAATACAACGAACCGCCCGAAATGCCCAGACCCATCATGAGCAGTTCATCTTTCCATGTGTCGGCCAGCCAACGGATGCCCCGCCAAAGACAATACGCCAACAACATGAAATAGGCTATCAGAAAACGCAGGGTAAAAATCTGAGCTGGTGTGAAGCCGCTCAGCAGCAGCAGTTTCGTAAAGACAAATGTAGAGCCCCAAATGGCTACTACGAGGAAAGCCACCACATGATAGAGGAGTCGTAGATGTCGTCGTTTCTCGGTGGTAGATTCTTTCTTCATCTCGGTTTTTTGTCTTTTGGGTGCAAAAGTACAAAATAATGCGGAATAATCCACCATAAATCAAAGAATTGTCGTATCTTTGCACAAAGATAAAAACAGTCAGCCTATGAAGTATCTATTTACGGTCGTACTCACGGCCATCGCATTATGTGTCAGTGCTCAGTCATTTCCCCCCAAGGATGCACCGCAACTGGAATTCGCACTGCAGCTGAGGGTCACACTTGATCAGCCCTTTGCCATCGACAACACACAACATGGACGGCGCACAGTGATTCCTATCACTGGCGGCACCTTTGAAGGACCGGACATTAAAGGCACCATCGTCAACGGCGGTGCCGACTATCAGCTGAACGCAGAGAACCGCACGGAGCTGGAGGCTATATATTGTATCAAGACAGACGATGGAATCTATATTCATGTGCGCAATCGAGGCATCATCACCAATGGGAAGGATGAGAATGGCAAGCCGATGTTCTATTTTCGATGCGCACCTCAGTTTGAGGCTCCCGCCGACAGTAAATACGCATGGCTGAACAATTCACTCTTCCTTTGTGCTCCCGAGTTTGCTCCCAACTTCAAGGGCATTGTCTTGAACGTGTGGAAAGTGAAGTAATTGAAGTTTCGCATGTTAATTTACTATTTGACGATTTACTATTTACGATTTATATACTATTTAGCTATGGAGCTATTTGTTTGCGGAGCTGCAACCCGTAAATAGCCAAATAACTAAATCGTAAACTCAACTTTCGCATGTTAATTTACTATTTGACGATTTACTATTTACGGTTTATTTACTATTTAGCTATGGAGCTGCCTTTTTAGGTTTTCGTCTCCACACACCCTTTCGAATACCAGTCTTTGTGCCTTTGAAAACCTCTCAGTTCTCAGTTCTTTGCAAGCAAAGCGACCAAGATCGAGCGCTCAGTTTGAGCCCTTGGGAGTTTAGGGGTTAGGACGATACTCCTCACCTCTCAGTTCTCAGTTTTCAGTTAGACATCCCCCTCGGGGGCTTGGAGGGCTTTCCACCTCTCAGTTCT
>JAFWQE010000193.1 GCA_017509155.1 Prevotella sp. | reverse complement strand
GGCCGGGCGCCCGCTGACGCGCCTACCCGTAGCCTTTCCCGTTGCCATTCTCCAATGGAGGGGAGCCAATGTGCTGCCCTGGTTCCGTCATGGCAATAGTCACAACGGGTGAGGACGGCCGCATTTTCTTCCTAAACCGCCGGAATATGTCAGTTAAGATGGCGGATGAAAGCAGCAAAATCGGCAGTTTGCCGAAACAAAGTCAATGGAATCGTTCAGCAAAGCCAATGGAATCGTTCAGCAAAATCAATGGAATTGCTGAACGATTCCATTGGAATGGTCTCACAAAACCGCCAGTCTACTTGTCAAAGAGCAGCACTTTTGCTTGCAGAAACCGTTGCTGCTGTCCACACACTCTTCCTGCTCCCCGAGCTCCCATTTCCACAAGCCACTATAAACATCGACTCTTCCCCTTATCACTTGTCACTTGTCGCCGCTTCGCCTCTTTTCCCTTGCCGCGCCCCTTTCGGGGGGAAAGGAGTGTACAGGCACCGAGGCGCGCGGATATAAGGGGAGTCTCCGCCCATCCTCCTCAGTTCTCCCAAGGGGGGTGCAAGGGCCTTTCCCATGTCACCGCGAAAGCCTTTTCCCGAACGTGCACCTGCTGAACGTTAGGGGCAGAAGGACGCCTGCTAACAGATAAGCCAGCCACCAGCCCTGCGCCGCATACTCCTCGATGATGGGGATATGGGCCAGCTGCGACATGGGCAGATGGTTCGTCACGACGATGACCAGCGTGACAAGCTTGAAACAAAGGAAGTGCCAGGTGAGGATGGCAAGCGTGTGGTCGCCAGCGTAGGAAAGCCACCTGACGGGACTGGACTGCGGCCAACACCCATGCCACCTCTCGCACAACAGCCACAAGGCAGACACACCCGCCACGGCCACCACCATGCACGGAAGCAGCGTGGGAAGCGTGGCATCGGTCATCTCATGGGGAAGGAAAAGGGTGGCAACACCTACCACCAACGCCAGCACGGCGGCCAGCCACAACGGGCCACGCAAGGGCTTGCCCGCCAAATGGACACTGGCCCAATGGCCCACCATCATGTAGCTCGCCGCAAAGAACATGCGGAACACGATGCGCAGCACTCCTGCATGGGGCATCAGCAGCAGGCAAACGGCACTGCCAGCCATCAGCGCCACAAAGCCCCAGCGACGTCCCAGCCACCTGATACCAGCATAGAACAACACCGAGGCCCCCATCAGCGTGTTCAGGAACCAATAGGCGCCAAGCAGCGGCTCGGCACCGCTCATGGCAAACTGCAGCGCCACGGCCTTCAGCATCTGAGACGCACCGTATGGCTCCACGCCACAGGCAGAACCGTAGAGGTTTGCACAGCAGAACACATTGTGGAGCAGCACGGCAGGCACGCCATACTTCACAAACGGCCACCACAAACCACGCAGACGGCGGAACCCGAAGCCGCGCCAGTCTACAAGGTACTTCGACTTGAAACAATAGCCGCTCACAAAGAAAAACAGCGGCATGTGGAACATATAGATGTAGTAGCGAAACCAGTTGCCGACAGGCAAGGAATGACCTGCTACCATCAAAATGATGGCAGCTCCCTTCACCATGCTGACAACCGGGTTCCACAATGGACTACCCGTTGTCATAAGAAAGTAAGCTTAGATGATTGTTATCTCGTCATATCCCTATCTTCTGAGAAGATGCCCTTGGCATACTGCGTTTCATTACTAAAGCGGCCAATAGCCACTTTGCGTTTAATCACACGCCCACCTGTGTCAGCCAAACTTTGCTTTACAGGCTCAACAATTTCCACTTTCCGTTGTGCATTAGCAAACGTGCAAAGCGAAAAGAGCATCATAAACAAAACAGTCTTTTTCATTTCGCTTATTATTACAAGTTAAACATAAATGCGCACAGATGGGTACAAAGAATGGCGTGGCCACTCTTATGCACTTACCAAAGGGGCGAGCCTAGGAAATTTGGAACCCCTCACTTCAATATAAGAATGCTCCACGCCAGGGCGTGTGCATAGCTAATGCTTGAAGTGAAGAATGACCATTCTTTGGCCTTTCCCTTTGCTTCTTAAATCGAACTATTCCAAATGAGTTTCCTAGGCTTCTTCGGTAAGTGCGAAATAACAAGCTAATGCATCATTGATATCGGATTTCTCCCCGATTTCGATTGCAAAAGTACTGTTTTTTTTTCAATCTACCAACATTATTTATAAAAAAGTGTAATTATCGTGCGATTATAAACAGTAGTAACAAGGCTCATCAGATATTTCGATTGATGATGTAAAGAAAAAGCACCGAAGGTGCGATAGATGACAGACAGGGGTGCCAGCCCCTGGTCTATCATCATCCATAGTTTTTCAGAAAGGGCGACAGAGCGTGTTACTTGTTCAGTATCTGTTATATTTTGGTCTCTGTCGCCCCCTCGAGCAAAAAGCTGTATCGGGTCCACGGCTGTCAGGGTAATTGGCTGTCCCTCATACTGGTAGGTGTAATTTTGGGCATTCATTTCAACTGCCATCAGGACAAAAAGCAGAAAGGCGAAAATCTCGTTTTCATAATGTAGTTCTTTTATTGTGATGGCGGAACAGCCTTTGGGGCTGGTTCCGCCAGATTGTTTAATAAATAATCACAGGTTAATCTGTCCTGCAAACACGTAGTTGCCTATATATAAATAAGGTATAGGTGCCACTGAGCGTGGCGGCGATGCCATAAGCGTGCAGGATTGCCCGCGCGTTGGCCATGGTGGCGTACGCGTGAGCCTGCAACGATAATACCGCTCCAAGGATAACAAGGATAGTTTCTTCATGACGCGAGTGTATTTAATTAAATCTGCGCAAAGATATGAAAAAAACCGCTTTGCCGCCAAATTTAATTTTACACTCTGAAGCTTGTAAAGTATAATACTACAGGCACTTATAAAAATATTACACTTTTTACACTTCTGCCCCCTACCACGCCCTTTCCTGCCTCTACAACTGCCTCAACGAGCTGTCCAGCTGCTTCGTGCCCTTCCTCCCGAAGAGCTTTCCATTGATCCGGGAACAGATGTTCGTCACTTGCTGAGGACTCTTGTCAAGAAGAATACTGATGGATGCGCTGGAGGCTGTCATTGCGGAACACGGAGTCGGCCTGGTTGGCCTGCTGCAGGGAGTCGAGCTGGGCACGGCGCTCGGAGTAGCGGTAGTGGTGGCAGGAGGAAAAAGAAAGGAGGAACAAGACACCGACGAGCACAGACAAGGGGAAGGAGAGCCTCGACACCCTCCCCGGCCCTCCAGCCCCTCTCCTGCCCTCCCTGTTTGGGAAGGGAGTCAGGAGGGGTATGGTTGGCGAAGTGGTGCTGACGCTGCCGTGTTGCATAAGCTGGCGGATAGGGGGGCTTAGTTGGCCATGTCGCTGAGGAACTTGATGCGGATGAGGCGTATTTCCTCCTCTGAATACTCCGGCCCGAGCTCGTCCTGCGCGGTGTCGAGGTCGTCGGTGTCGCTTTCTGCAAAGTAGTCGAAGATGTCGTCGACATGCTCCTCGTCCATCACATCGTCGATGAAGTAGTCGATGTTGAGCTTCGTTCCGCTATATACGATGGCCTCTATCTCGTTGAGCAGCTCGTTGAAGTCGAGTCCCTGTGCGTTGGCAATGGTGTCGAGGGCCACCTGTCGGTCTATGCTCTGTATGATCTTCACCTTGAGCATGGACTTCTTGGCCACGGTGCGCACGCGCAAGTCTTCGGGACGTTCTATCTCGTTCTCCTCGCAGTGCTTCTTGATGAGTTCCACGAACTCCCTGCCGAACTTGCGTGCCTTTCCGGCTCCTACTCCTTGTATGTTCTGCAGCTCTTCGAGTGTGACGGGATAGACGGTGGCCATCTGCTCGAGCGACGCGTCCATGAAGATGACGTAGGGTGGCAGCTGTTTCTGCCGTGCCACCTTCTGCCGCAGGTCCTTGAGCATGGCATAGAGCATGGGGTCGAGCGCGCTGCCCTGTGCCTCGCCGTCGTCGTCGGTGTCGTCTTCGGTGAACTCATGGTCTTCCACAATCATGAAAGGCTCTGGGTTCTTGATGAAGCGCTTGCCCGCGGCGGTGAGCTTCAGCAGTCCGTAGTTCTCCACGTCTTTCTCCAGGAATCCCGCTATGATGGCCTGCCTGACAACGGGGTTCCAGAGCTTGGTGTCCTCGTCTTCGCCCTCGCCAAACTCCTCCAGCTGGTCGTGGTGGTGGGCCACGATGTCGTTGGTGGCATGTCCGCACACGAAGTCGATGACGTAGTCGGAGCGGAAGTCCTCCTTGAGCAGCTGCACGGCCTTGAGCACGATGAGCAGTGCCCGGCTGGCCTCTATCTTGGTCTTGGGATGCAGGCAGTTGTCGCAGTTCTCGCAGTTGTCCTTCAGGTATTCCTCGCCGAAGTAGTGGAGCAGCATCTTCCGCCGGCACACGCTCGACTCGGCGTAGGCGGCGGTCTCTTGCAGCAGCTGCCGCCCGATGTCCTGCTCTGCCACAGGCTTGCCCTCCATGAACTTCTCAAGCTTCTGCAGGTCCTTGTAGCTGTAGAAGGCGATGCAGCGGCCCTCACCGCCGTCGCGTCCTGCCCGTCCGGTCTCCTGGTAGTAGCCTTCGAGGCTCTTGGGTATGTCGTAGTGGATGACGAAGCGCACGTCGGGCTTGTCGATGCCCATGCCGAAGGCGATGGTGGCCACGATGACATCGATGCGCTCCATGAGGAAGTCGTCCTGCGTGGCAGACCGGGTCTGGCTGTCGAGCCCTGCATGATAGGGTGCGGCCTTGATATCGTTGGCACAAAGCACGGCGGCCAGTTCCTCCACCTTCTTTCGCGACAGGCAGTAGATGATGCCGCTCTTGCCTTCGTTGGCACGTATGAACTTAACAATCTGCTTGTCTATCTCCTTTGTCTTTGGCCTCACTTCATAGTAGAGGTTCGGACGGTTGAAGGAACTCTTGAACTCCTTGGCGTCGAGTATGCCGAGACTCTTTTTGATGTCGGTGCGCACCTTGTCGGTGGCAGTTGCGGTGAGGGCGATGATGGGTGCCCTGCCTATCTCGTTGACAATAGGTCTTATGCGCCTGTACTCCGGGCGGAAGTCATGGCCCCACTCCGAGATACAGTGGGCCTCATCGATGGCGTAGAAGCTGACGTGGCATGTCTTGAGAAACTCCACATACTCCTCTTTCGTGAGCGATTCGGGTGCCACGTAGAGCAGTTTTGTCTTTCCGCTGGTGATGTCGCTCTTCACCTGGTCGATGGCGGCCTTGTTGAGCGACGAGTTCAGGTAGTGTGCCACGCCGTCCTCCTCGCTGATGCCGTTGATGACGTCCACCTGGTTCTTCATGAGCGCGATGAGCGGTGATATGACAATGGCGGTTCCCTCCATGATGAGCGAGGGCAGCTGGTAGCAGAGCGACTTGCCGCCTCCGGTGGGCATCAGCACAAAGACGTCATTGCCCTCCAAGACGTTTCTGACAATGGCTTCCTGGTCGCCCTTGAATGTGTCGAAGCCGAAATACTGCTTCAGCTTCTGAGCGAGGTTCACTTCTTTCATCATAAGATATGCAGTCTCCTTTCTTGCTACATAGATGGTTTCAGATGGTTAGAGATAGATTTAGAAGTCAGAGGGCTGACCGTTCAGGCGCTCTGCTGAACGGCCAGATGCGATTTACCAAGCTGGCGGCGCGCATAGTCGAGCGTCACCGTGAAGGTCTTGTCCTTGGTCGACGGCTTCTCGAACATGGCGTCCATCATGACGTTCTCTACAATGGAGCGCAGTCCGCGTGCACCGAGCTTGTATTCCACGGCTTGGTCGACGAGGAAGTCGAGCGTCTCTTCGGGGAACGACAGCTTGATGCCGTCCATTCGGAACAGCTTCTCATACTGCTTGACGATGCTGTTCTTAGGCTCCACGAGGATGCGGCGCAGGGCTTCGCGGTCGAGCGGCTTCAGATAGGTGAGCACAGGCAGACGGCCGATGATTTCTGGAATGAGGCCGAATGACTTCAGGTCCTGCGGCAGGATGTACTGCATGATGTCCTTCTTGTCGATGTTCTGCGCGTTCTGCACACTGTTGAAGCCCACCACATGGGTGTTGAGGCGCTGTGCTATTTTGCGTTCAATGCCGTCGAAGGCTCCTCCGCAAATAAAGAGGATGTTGCGCGTGTCCACATGTATGTAGTCCTGGTCAGGATGCTTGCGCCCTCCCTTAGGCGGCACGTTGACCATAGTTCCCTCGAGCAGCTTGAGCAGTCCCTGCTGCACGCCTTCACCACTGACATCGCGCGTGATGCTGGGATTGTCGGCCTTGCGGGCTATCTTGTCAATCTCGTCGATGAAGACGATGCCACGCTGGGCTGCATCGAGATTGTAGTCGGCCACCTGCAGCAGTCGGCTGAGGATGCTCTCCACGTCCTCGCCCACATAGCCGGCCTCGGTGAACACGGTTGCATCAACGATGGTGAAGGGCACGTCGAGCAGCTTTGCGATGGTGCGGGCCAGAAGGGTCTTTCCCGTTCCCGTGCTGCCCACGAGGATGATGTTGCTCTTCTCTATCTCCACGCCGTCGTCATCCTTGGGCTGCAAAAGCCTTTTGTAGTGGTTGTAGACGGCCACCGAGAGATAGCGCTTGGCCTCATCCTGCCCAATGACATACTGGTCGAGGTAGTCCTTTATTTCGCGCGGCTTGGGCATCTTCTTCAGCTTGAAACCGTCTTTGCCAGTCCCTTTCTGACTGCCTTCAACGACACCCGACGACTGCACGATTTCATAGGCCTGCTGGGCACAGCTCTCGCAGATAAATCCGTTGATGCCTGTGATGAGCAGCTTCACGTCGTGCTCCCCACGCCCGCAGAAATTACAAACTTTCTTCATTACCTCCTTCAGCTTTCTTTTTCTTCAAGACCATGTCAATCATGCCGTACTCGCGTGCTTCCTCGGCCGTCATCCAGTAGTTGCGGTCGCTGTCAGCCCACACCTTCTCGTAGGGTGTGTGCGAGTGTTCGCTGATGATGGTGTAGAGCTCTTTCTTGAACTTCATGATTTCCCTGGCCTCAATCTCTATGTCGGAGGCCTGGCCCTGCACGCCGCCGAGCGGCTGATGAATCATCACACGGCTGTGGGTGAGCGCCTGTCGCTTGCCTTCCTGTCCGCTGACGAGCAGCACGGCTGCCATCGAGGCGGCAATGCCGGTGCAGAGGGTACACACGTCGGACGAAACAAACTGCATGGTATCGTAGATGCTCAGTCCAGCCGTGACGCTGCCACCGGGAGAGTTGATATAGATGGTCACATCGTTGTTGTCAATACTATCCATGTAGAGCAGCTGTGCCGTAAGGGTGTTGGCCGTGTAGTCGTCGATTTCGGTGCCGAGGAAGATGATGCGGTCCATCATCAGGCGCGAGAACACGTCCATCTGGGTGACGTTGAGCTGGCGCTCCTCCAGGATATAGGGATTGAGATACTGTGCCTGTGCCTTCATCACATCGTCGAGAATCAGGCCGTTCATGCCGAGATGTCTTGTTGCATATTTCCTAAAATCGTTCATCATTTTTATACGTTCTTTTGGTGACACGAGAAAAGAGGTTATCCACCTTTTTCGTTATCTTACTACAAAGATAAGGAAAAAAAATGGATAACCCCTTATGTTAAGTGATAAATTTTCGAAAAAAAAGATTTTTTAAGCCTGTGGAGCCTCAAAAAGCTTGTTGAACTCGTCGAGAGACACTGTTTTCTCGTTGAGTTTCACCACTGGCTTGACGGCGGCGATGAGCTTGCGGTCGATGCTGCGATCTACGAGACTCTCTACATATTCTTTCTTCTTGAGCATGTCCTGAGCATAGTTCTCGAGATACTCATCGGGCACATTACCCATGCCATACTGAGCGAACTGGGCACGGGCGGCCTCCTTGGCAGCCTCCTTCACGTCGGCGTCCTCGATCTTGATGCCAAGTGCGCTGACGAGCTGCTCCTTGATGAGGTGCCACTTCAGCTCCTGGATGCTCTTGTCGAAGTTCTTCTCAACGAAGTCCGCGCCCTTGTCCTTGTTGTTGTTCAGCATGACACGCTTGAGCAGTGCCTCGGGGAAGGTGAGGTCGCCCACCTTCTTCTCGCAGTACTGGCGCAGGTCCATCATGAAGCGGAAGTCTGAATCGTTGACGAACTGTGCCTTCAGACCCTCGGCAATCTTCTCGCGGAATTCCTTCTCGTCCTTTACCACGCCCTCACCGTAGATGGCGTCAAAGAGTGCCTGGTTAACCTCCGACTTCACATAGCGCGAAATCTCGGTCACCTGATAGCTGAAGTCGCCGGTATGGAATCCCAAATCGGCCTTGTCAACCTTCAGGAACGATGCCAGCTCGGCGTCGCTCTCGTAGGCCTTGCGCGGATTGAAGGTGATGACGTCGCCCAGCTTGGCTCCGTCAAACAGCTTCTTCTGGTCCTCGTTCTTGATATAGGTGGGCATCACGGTGGCCTCGCTCACCTCAATGCCGTCTTCCTTCGTGTTGCCGTCGGCGTCGAGCTCGCGCAGGTCGCCCTTCAGCATGTCTTTGTCCTGGTATTCTTCCACCTTCTCATTGTGACCGGCACGCTGTGCGAACATCTCCACCTGGCTGTCCACCATCTTGTCGTCCACGCTGATGCTGTAGAAATCCACCTTGTCCTTGCCGGTGAGCTCAATCTTGAATTCGGGAGCCACGGCAATGTCGAAGACGAATGTATAGGGGGCTGCGCCTTCCACGTCGACGGGTTGCTGTTTGTCTGAGGGCAGAGGCTCGCCCAGCATCTGGATCTTATTCTCGTTTACATACTTATAAATCTCTTCACCGAGCAGGCGGTTGATCTCTTCAACCTTCACGGCTGTGCCATACTGGCGCTTGATCATACCCATGGGCACCATGCCGGGACGGAAGCCGGGAAGCTGAGCCTTCTTGCGATAGTCTTTCAGTTTCTTCTCAACATCTGCCTGATAGTCGGCTTCTTCAACCGTCAGTGTCATCAGGCCATTCACCTTGTCAGGGTTCTCGAATGTAACTTTCATCTGTCTTTTCTTTTATCTGTTTTTAAATGATTCTTCACGTCTGTCTTGGGCCTCCACATGGCATGCAGGGGCTCGACAACACAAATTTGGGGTGCAAAATTACGGAATATTTTCCTAATATTATTATATAATGTGGAAAAATACGTTTTTTTAACGTGCGCGGCCTCATTGGGCGGCCTCTTCCTGCTGCCGCTTGCGCTCGTCGATGAGCTGGAAGTCTTTCTTCTGCAGCACGAAGTTGGTGCCCAGGTATTTCTCTTTCACAATGGGGTTGGTGGCCAGTTCCTCGGGGTTTCCCTTGAACAGGATGCGGCCCTCAAACAGCAGATAGGCGCGGTCGGTGATGTTGAGCGTCTCGTGCACGTTGTGGTCGGTGATGAGGATGCCTATGTTTCGGTACTTCAGCTGCCACACGATGTGCTGGATGTCTTCCACGGCAATGGGGTCGACGCCGGCAAAAGGCTCGTCGAGCATGATGAACTTCGGCTCGATGGCCAGACAGCGGGCAATCTCGGTGCGTCGCCGTTCGCCACCCGAAAGCTGGTCGCCTTTGTTCTTGCGAACCTTCTGCAGGCGGAACTCCTCAATCAGGCTCTCCAGCTTCTCCTGCCGGTATGCCTTCGGCTTTCCGGTCATCTCGAGCACCGACATGATATTGTCCTCGACGCTCATCTTGCGAAACACCGATGCCTCCTGCGGCAGATATCCGATGCCAGCCCGTGCGCGCTTGTAGACGGGAAATCCGGTGATCTCCTTGTCGTCGATGAAGATGTGGCCTGCATTGGGCACGATGAGACCCGTGGTCATGTAGAACGACGTGGTCTTTCCGGCACCATTGGGGCCGAGCAGTCCCACAATCTCGCCCTGACGCACATTGATGGACACGTCGTTCACCACCGTGCGCTTGCCGTAGCGCTTCACCAGTCCCTCTGCGCGCAGGATGCTTCCCGACTTCTCTTCTTCGGGCACAACGGCCTCCACCACTTCGGCTTCCGCCTCGGGATTGACAATCAGTTCTTCTGTCTCAATCATTTCTCTTCGATTTACCTTTTCACCTTTTCAGGGCTGCTCCCTTAACTGGGCACCATGAGTTTAGAAATGCAAAGATAAGCATTCCGCAAAAACCCACCAAGCGTTTAATGTTTTTTAATCTACTTTTCCGTGTTCTCTGAGACCGAAATCGCCATTCTTCTGAAACGAAGCCATTGATTTCGTTCAACAATTCCATTGATTTCGTTCAACAATTCCAATGGATTCGTTCAGCAATTCCAATGGGTTCGTTCCGCCAAACTGCCAGAACAGCTGGACAAGAATGGCGAATCAGGACTGTCTGATTGGGGATTTTGATGGAGCTGTTGTGTTTTTATGCCAAAGAGAGTCATTTTATCTGCCGACAAAACGCACTTTTCCTGGCACAGAAAACGCCTGAACAGGAGGAAACAAATGCGCAGACGGCCTTGCCTGCTGTACATTGTCTGCAGGCAAGGCCGTCCGCGTTCCTTTTGCTTTTTGACAGCGAAAACGCCGTCAAGGATCATTCGTGTCTTTTATCGTTATGAGTCAGCGGCGCACCACCTTCTGGCCGTTGTGGATATAGATGCCGGCGCTTGTGGGAGCTGTTTCCAACTGACGGCCATCGAGCGTCCACCATCCGAGAGGTCTGTCGTAGCACTCGGCACTGCCAATGGCACTGACGCCACTGCTGTTCTGCGTGGCCTCAATGTCGGTGATGCGGCAGCCCCAATACGGCGACAGCGAGGTCTCCACTTCCGTTCCGTCGGTTTTCAGCAGCACCGCACGCACCACCTTCGCCGTGTTTGTGCCGCCCTTGCCGCACTGAAGCGTAATGCGGCGCACGCTCTGACCAAGACTTCCGCTGTTGAAGTTCACAGTCATCTGCTCGCTGCTCACGCCGTTGTAGGTTTCCTTGCCGTCGCTTGCGCCGTAGCACTTCACACTCAGCAGCCCGGACTGTGGCGTCTCGGCCAGTTCCACGCGCACGCCTTTATACTGGCTCAGACTCAGTGGGTCTCCCGAATACAGGTTCAGCTCACTCCACTGGCTGTAGTAGGTGACGACGGTGTAGTCGTAGTCAAAGTCCTCAACGACAGGCAGCACAGGCTTATAGCTGTCGCCATACCAGGCCTTCAGGATGCTTTCGGCTACGTCGGGCATATTGAACACCGGCCAAAGGCGCGCCTGTCCGTCGGAAAGTCCCATCCAGTAGAACGTGCCGATGCCTTTCTCCTTCGACTTCTGCACGAAATAGCGGGCGAATTCAAGCACGTTGGCGCGGCGTACTTCGTAGTCGTTCTCACCGTCGTTGGCCGTTCCCCACTCGCCGAAGATGACGGGTGCGCCCTTCGAGGCGAGATAGGTGACGGCTGCATCCAGCATGTCGTCAATCTCACTTTTCGTCGACTGGATGTTCTTCACGTTGGGATAGCTGTGTATTTCGAAGATGATATGGCCCTGCACATTGTCATTGGGCAGCTTCATCTGCTTCAACGGGTCTTTCAGATGCGGGTTCCACGTGCCACCGCCGCTGCAGGCGCCATAGGTGCTGACCACGAGATTGCGCTGGGCATTGTTGCCGCCCGTGGCACGCACGACATCCACAAAACTCTGGGCATAGCTGTTGATGGCATTGTAAGCCGATGTGGCAATGGCGGCGTCATAACTGCCGCTTGCATTGAACGAAGCGAAACACCAGGAGTCCTTCACGTCCAGCATCTCATTGTAGGCTTCAAAGAGCAGGTGCTCGTCGTAGTCGCGAAACTCGGTGGCAATCTGCGTCCAGAGACTCTCGAAGCGGGCTTTCTGCTGGTTGTAGACGCTCTCGTCGGCCACGAGCCATGCCGAATCGTCGGCACCCGTGTCGTGATGAACGTTCAGGATGCAGTACATTCCCTGATTGATGACATAGTCGACCACCTCGTGCACGCGAGCCATCCAGACTGCGTCAACCGTGTTGTTGGCATCCATGTGCTGAAACCACGTCACCGGCACGCGAATGGCGTTGAAGCCGGCGTTCTTCATCATCCGCATCAGTTCAGGACGCGTAACGGGCTGCCCCCAAGCAGTCTCAAAGTCCTCCGGCGAACCGTTGTTCCCTGATTTCACACTCTCCAGCGTGTTGCCCAGGTTCCAGCCCACCTTCATGTTCTGCACAGCCTCTGTGGCTGTCTCAAAACTAGCCGTCTGCGCCTTGCCGCAAAGCGAGAACAGGAACAGACCACAAACAAATGTCAATAGCTTTTTCATTTTTCTTGGTTATATAACAGTACGATATCTTACTTCCTCTATAATGCCTCTATATCCTCGCGACTCAGCCCTGTGGCTTCCATAATGCCTTCAGCTGAAACGCCCATTGCCTTGAGCTTTCTTGCCACTTCAGTCTTACCTTCTGCGATTCCTTCTGCTCGACCTTCCGCTCTTCCTTCCGCTCTTCCTTCGGCTCTTCCTTCGGCTCTTCCTTCAGCACGTCCCTCTTCTTTTCCCTGGGCCAAGCCTTCTTCGCGGGCAGTGCTGAGCACATCATTCTGAATCATGATGGCATTCAGGTGTTCGTCATACGCATGACGGTCGCCGTCATTCATCATCATGTACTGTAGCTTCTCACGAGCTTCTGCCAGACCGGGAGCACTTGTGTCGTCCTTAATGTGTCCGTTCTTCAGATAATCCATCCACTCTTCAAGCGGTGTCGTAGCTATCTTGTTGAACTCGTTCACACGGATGATATAGTATTCTGGGAACAGTTCCTCAGGTGTTTTCATTCTGATGACGCCCTCTTCCTTCACATTGATGCGCAGCGTATCGTTGGTGTGAACTCCCACGAACTGACTGATGCCGTGGTAAAGGTAGTCGGCGCCCTTGCCGAGGTCGAAGTAAACAATGCTGATGGAATACACTTTCTTGATGTCGCCGTAGGTGTCACCCAGCTTGATGTGCTCTGTTATGGCTTTTGCTGTTCCATAAAGGATACGCTCCAGATAATACATCTCGCGCGTTAGCTGAACTTCCACGATGAAGATTTCCCCAAGATCGTTCTTCGCCTTGATGTCCACGCGGTTGTACTTGTCGTCGAAACGATCCTGGTTGCCCTCACTCTCCAGCAGTTCCACAATGTGAACAGGCTCACCAAGCAAGACGGTGATGAGACCTTCGAGCACTCCAAAGTTGGCCTTGTCGCGCAACATACGCTTCACAGCCCAGTCGAACCTTACGTATTTGTTGTCTGCATTCATAATCCTTTCGTTTCCTTTCTGCCTGCAAAAATAAACATTATTTCCCGTTCCGCCAAAGAATATCAGCGGAAAACGCTGATGCCAACATCAACGTTTCCCATCTCCATTCTCCGACGTCGCCCTCGTACAGCTTGCCTGGATTACAACTGTTCATGGCGGATGCCATTCTTACTTCTTTCCAGCCACATACTCCTTATACTCATTGCCGGTGGCCTTGAAGTACTTCTCAAAGAGCTTTTCGTGGCTGATCTTGGCATTGACGTAGGCTGACTCGGGGAAGAAATGGCCGGTGAAGCTCGTCGACACGGTCACTGTACCGCCGGCAGGCACATCCTTGCCTGGCTCGTTCACGTTCGAGTGCTCTTCTATCATCATGCCCATGTACACACAACGGAACACGACCTCATAGTCGCTGCCATCAACATCGTAGGGCAAAGTGTTGACGACAGAGGCTCCAATGGTGCCTTCTTCCATCATGAACTCAATGTCTTTGATGACCTTCAGACCTCCTACGACCTTCAGGTTCTTGGCCATGTTCTTGACGAACTGGTCGAGCAGCCACGGACGGAAATCCTTGTCGCTCATGCGCGCTACCAGCTGCACGTCGGCAAGTCCGGGCTCCCACTGTCCTGTCTTGCGGGCAAGGTTCATGTCGGCAACCGGCCACGCAAAGAGTCCATGACTCTCCGTAACGGTCATCTTGCCGTCCTCGGCCTTCTTCACGGTAAAGTCGGCACTTCCAAGACTCACCTTGTAGCCTTGCTTGTCGTTCTCTGCGGGTGTCACGACAATGCTGTCGGCATTGAATGTCAGGGCCAGCGAGTCGGCCATAGCTGCATCGGGATAGACCAGCACCACCGAGTCTTTCTGGTTCTTACTCACTTTCTGGGCGAAGTCGGCAGCAAACTGCCTTACCTGTTCTTCTTCGCCGCCAACGCAAGAGACGGCAATCGTAGCTATTGCCAACAGCAACAGCCCGCCAATACTTTTCAATGATAGTTGTTTCATGATGTCGTTTTTAAAGAGTTTATTCATATAGAGGTGAGAGGCAAGAGGCAAGAATTAAGAGTTAAGAGTTAAGAATTAAGAGGTATGAGGTATGAGGTGAGAGGTAAGAGGTAAGAGAATACCCCTTCCGCTTCCTTTCCTCCTCCGCTCGACCTTGGTCGCCTTACTTACAAAGGCACTCCCTCTCTGCACTCCCTCTCTACACTCCCTCCCTAAACAGGGAGGGCCGGGGAGGGTCTTATAGCCGGGGGGCTTTGGGCCGGGGAGGGTCTTATAGCTGGGAGGGTCTTTGGGCCGGGGAGGGTCTTTGGGTCTTACTCTGGATTATACCCGAAGTGGTTGAGTTCGCGCTGCGAGGAACGCCAGTCCTTGTCCACCTTGACATAGGTCTCCAGATAGATGCTCTTGCCAAAGAAGCGCTCAAGTGACTTGCGAGCCTCAGCGCCAACCTTCTTCAGCGCCACGCCCTGATGCCCGATGATGATGCCTTTCTGGCTCTCGCGCTCCACATAGATGATGGCACGGATGTGGATGTTCTTCTCCGTCTCCTGAAAGCTTTCCACGCTGACCTCCACCGAATAGGGTATCTCCTTGTCGTAATAGAGCAGTATCTTCTCGCGGATAATCTCAGAAACGAAGAAACGGGCGGGCTTGTCGGTGAGCTGGTCTTTGTCGAAATAGGGCGGCGAGTCGGGCAGCAGCTCCTGAATGCGGCGAAGCAGCATGTCTGTGCCGAACTTGTTCTTGGCCGATATGGGAAGTATCTCGGCGTTGGGCAACAGCTGGTGCCATCTCTCCACGATGTCGCCCAGCTTCTGCTGAATGCCTCCCTTGCCTTTCTGCGAACCGTCGGGCGTCAGACTGTCTATCTTGTTGATGAGCAGGATGACGGGTATCGTCATCTTCTGGACTTTCTCCAGGAAGTCCATGTTCTTTTCGGGATTCTCCACCACGTCGGTCACATAGAGCAGCACATCGGCGTCGGCCAGCGCACTCTCAGAGAAGGCGAGCATCGACTCCTGCAGCTTATAGTTGGGCTTCAGCACGCCCGGCGTGTCGCTGAACACTATCTGCATCTCGGGCGTGTTCACGATGCCCATGATGCGGTGGCGCGTGGTCTGAGCCTTGAAGGTGGCAATGCTGATGCGCTCGCCCACCAACTGGTTCATCAGCGTAGACTTGCCCACGTTCGGGTTGCCCACGATATTCACAAATCCGGCTTTATGAGTTTGTTCTGAGTTCATATATAATAATTTCACGTTTCGCATTCGCTCAACTTCTTGGAGTTCAGGAGTTCAGGAGTTGCAACTTCCGCCCGCACCACATCGAGGAGCTGCTGAAGACGGCGAAGATCAAGCCGATGGTGAACCAGATCCGGC
>JAFWQE010000192.1 GCA_017509155.1 Prevotella sp. | reverse complement strand
TTCAGCTCGGCCAGTGCAGCCTCGTTGGTCCACGTGCCCATGACGGGCTGCGCATTCCAGAACTTACCCACGCCGGCAGGAGTCTGGGTGATAGCCACCTTGTTGCCGTCGGGCAGCACGTCCGACTCCCATCCGTTCACACTGGCAAGAATGGTCTTTGCCACGAAGGCACGCTCGTCGGAGTCGTTTCCGAAAGCAATGGTGTAGACAGGCTTTACAGGAGCGCTGACCTTATAAGCAGCAACCTGGAAGCCCACCTTTGTCTTCACAGCTTCCTCCTTCACGGTAGGCGAAGTGACGACAACGCGCTTGTCGGCTGTCAGCGTGCCGGTAATGACAATCAGGTTCAGGCCCTGGTTCACCTGAGTGAACACAGGCTCATCGGAGAAGCCTTCGCCATCGCCGGGGGCATATTTCACCACGCAGTTGTCAAGACCGGTCACGGTCACCTCGTCGAGCGGGCAGTTCCATCCGAACAAGGTCGTGTAGAGAGTAACATTATCGCCCTCTGCCTGCGCATCG
The DNA here is from genome assembly GCA_017509155.1 of Prevotella sp. Taxonomy (GTDB): domain Bacteria; phylum Bacteroidota; class Bacteroidia; order Bacteroidales; family Bacteroidaceae; genus Prevotella. Next base: position 2,024 of record JAFWQE010000192.1, on the reverse strand, counting down.
AGGAGCAGCTCCAGGTTGGCATTCACGGCAGCGTTAGAGTTGGCAGCGACATTGAGGGTCGTACCTGCAGACATGTCGGCTGCGGTGAAGGTGATGCCCGAGAACTCGTTCAGCTCGGCCAGTGCAGCCTCGTTGGTCCACGTGCCCATGACGGGCTGTGCATTCCAGAACTTACCCACGCCGGCAGGAGTCTGGGTGATTGCCACCCTGTTGCCGTCGGGCAGCACGTCCGACTCCCATCCGTTCACACTGGCAAGAATCGTTTGAGCCGTGAAGGCACGCTCGTCGGTGTTGGTGCCGAATGCCACTACGGCATCGGCCATTGCATTTGCCGTACATGCAGCAAAAGCAATCATCAAAAACATTTTCTTCATAATTTCAGGTTTTTAAAAGATTGTCAGTCGTTAGTCGCAATTGTATGTATAGTCAGCAGGACCGTCGGCATCGACAGGCCAGCCGGGATTCTGATAAAGCACGCTCATGCCAGCCGAGGTAGGCGTCACACCGTCGGCGCTGATGTTCAGCAGGAACTCTGAGATGGGCAGCGGGTCAAGATAGTGCTGCTTGGGGAACGTATAGCCCTGATAGGCAGCCGACGTCGAGCTGATTTGCAGAGGACGGATGTATTCCGACACATTGCTCTGCGATACCACGGTGGCATCAATCTGCTTGCTGTCGTACATCTTCTCCAACGGCGTGTTCCAGAGATGCATGCCTTCAGGCTGATAGTTCTTCATCATGTCGAGCGCTCGCCAGCGGCGCAGGTCGTCATAGCGCAAGCCTTCGGCAATCAGCTCGCAGCGACGTTCGCGACGGATGTTGTAAAGGGTGGCATCCACCTGCTTGCCATGCGAATAGATGGCAAGGTCGTTTTCCTTCGCGAGGTCCGTATTGCTGATGGTCTTCCGATAGTCGGCATCCACACCGGCACGCTGGCGCAACGCCTTCCAGTACTTGTCGCAGTTGCCTCCAAGATTGCCATGACGCTCGTAGTAAGCCTCAATGTAGTCGAGATAGCACTCGGCGGCGCGGAACAGCGGCACGGCCGTCGTCGTGTAGTACTGCTTCTGCTGAGTGCCGTCGCTGCTGAGCCACTTCTTCAGGTCGTAGCCCGTCGTCGACTTTTCGTTGCCTGCTATCCAGAGCTGCGGGCGATAGAAGTAAATCGTGTCGTTCACATACTTGCCTGTCGTCGGGTCCTTCTCTGTGTTAATGAAGCTGCCTGCAGCACGCACGGTGGCCGTCAGGCGCTCGTCGCGCCCCAGCAGTTCCTCGTAGGTGGTCTGGTCGCCCTGATAGCCACTGCCTTCCACGTAGATGGGCAGACCGTTCTTCATCAGGAACGTGTTCACGGCAGCACGCGTAACGCCACAACCGCCGCCATTCTTCAGGAAAGCCGAGCAGCTATGGGCAGCAACGCCATTCTTATAATAGCGTGCCAGAATGACCTCATCGTCGTCGGCAAACTGCGTCTCCCAATTCGTGAACATGCCTACATAGTCGTTGTCGAGGCTGCGTTCGTCGGCCACCTTCGCTGCGTATTCTATCACCTTGTCAAGGAAGAAGTTAACCTCGTTTTCAGCACTGCCGGAGGCAAACTTGAAATCGGGCCAGGACTTTGCACCCACCCACTTGCTGTTGCCCGGCACGAAGCAGGTACCAGCATGATACTTCTCCCAGGTGGCCTCAAACAATGCCACGCGCGATATCAGTGCGTAAGCCGCAGTCTTGCAGAGGCGGCCTGAAGCAGGAGCTTTCGGCAACATCAGTTCGGCTGCCTTCTCAAGATCCTCGATGATGAAACGTGCCACCTCATTGCGCGGATGGCGCTTGCTGGCAGCCGCGAGCACAGCCTGGTCGTCGGAGAGCAACCCCGTCAGGATGGGAGCATCGCCGAACGTGCGAAGCAGGCGGAAGTGGTCGTAGGCCCTGAACCAGTAGCCCTCGCCTACGTAGTGATTGGCCAGAGCCTTGTCGTCGCTGATGCCGCCAATCGTCTCCTCGGCCTTTTTCAGGAAGAAGTT
>JAFWQE010000191.1 GCA_017509155.1 Prevotella sp. | reverse complement strand
TTGTCCAAACTCCCAAACTCCTAAACTCCCAAACTCCTTTGATCAAGACAGGAACAAAGAACCTATCGTCCAAACTCCCAAACTCCTAAACTCCCAAACTCCTTTAACCAATCTCCCTGCTCCTTAGTCCTATTGTCCAAACTCCCAAACTCCTAAACTCCCAAACTCCTTTGATCAAGACAGGAACAAAGAACCTATCGTCCAAACTCCTGTAACTCCTAAATTTCCGATAGTTAAGTTAGTGGACTCAAGTATTAATCTATTTTAAAACGTATCGCTTTGTGCGGTGGTACGGTTTTTTTTGTGTATCTTTGCATCGAAACAAATCAAAAGACGAATTATGAAGACTGTATATGAGGTGAGATATGCCGCCCATCCAGAGGATGCGAAGGCTTATGACACGAGCCGTCTGCGCCGCGACTTTCTCATGGAGCAAGTGTTCGCGACCGACGAGGTGCACATGGTGTACTCGATGTACGACCGCATGATTGTGGGGGGTGCCATGCCCGTGAACGAAGGTCTTGTGCTGGAAGCCATCGATCCGCTGAAGGCCAGCCACTTCACTTCGCGGCGCGAGGTGGGAGTGTTCAACGTGGGCGGCGCCGGTACGGTGCGCGTAGGCAACGAGACGTTCCACCTCGACTTCAAGGAGGCGCTGTATATAGGCAGGGGCGACCGTGAGGTGGTCTTCGGCAGCGACGACGCAGAGCGTCCGGCGAAGTTCTACTTCAACAGCACCACCGCCCACCATGCCTGGCCCTGTCGCAAGGTGACGAAGGCCGATGCCGTGGTGGCCCACATGGGGAGTCTGGAGATGTCGAACGAGCGCAACATCAACAAGATGCTGGTGAACCAGGTGCTGCCCACCTGTCAGTTGCAGATGGGGATGACGGAGCTGGCGCCGGGTTCGGTGTGGAACACCATGCCCGCCCACGTCCACTCGCGCCGCATGGAGGCCTATTTCTACTTTGAGCTGCCGGAGGGACAGGCCGCCTGCCACTTCATGGGCCAGCCAGAGGAGACGCGCCACATCTGGATGCACAACGAACAGGCCGTGCTTTCTCCCGAATGGAGCATCCACAGTGCCGCCGCCACCCACAACTACACGTTCATCTGGGGCATGGGCGGCGAGAACCTGGACTACGGAGACCAGGATTTCGCTGAGATCACGGAGCTGAGGTAGTTTCTTGGGAGTTCAGGAGTTCAGGAGTTCAGGAGTTCAGACGATAGTTTTAGAGCTCAGAAACTAAGGTGCTCAGACGATAGATTTGAAGTTCAGAAGAATAAGAGTTCAGATGTTAATTTGAAGTTCTGGAGTCCAGACGAGAGGAATTAAGGACGTGGTTCAGAAACAATAAGAAGGAAGAGGAGTTTACATGGCAGCTACATTTTCTTTTGAACAACTCATGGCGTGGCAGAAGGCCCATCGTTTTACCATATTGGTCTACCAAATAACCAGGGGCTATCCTCAAAGTGAATTGTTCGGCTTGACCTCGCAGTTCAGGAGGGCTGCTATATCAATAGAGGCAAACATTGCCGAGGGCTACAAGAAACTGAGTAAGAGCGACAAGCTTAGATTCCTGAACATTTCGCAAGGTAGCCTGGCTGAGTGTAGAAACTATATTATACTATCAAGAGACCTCGAATACATCGATATCGACCAGTATGAGCAACTCTATTACTCCCTTGTGGAAGCGAGTAAGTTATTGACAGCATATAGTAATGGTATTATTAGTAATAACGGGATAAAGGAATAAGGATGTAAGGGCTTTAGACTATCGTCTGAACTCCTGAACTCCTGAACTCCTGAACTCCCACAAAAAGAATCAAAACATGGCAAACAATCTTTTTTCATTAGAGGGTAAGAACGCATGGATTACCGGCGCTTCTTACGGTATCGGATTCAACATCGCCAAGGCCTTTGTGGCTGCCGGCGCGAAGACCATCGTCTTCAACGACATCAACGAAGCAGCACTGGAGCGCGGCCTGAACAACTACAAGGAGGCAGGCATAGAGAACGTGAAGGGCTATGTGTGCGACGTGACGAAGGAAGACGACGTGAAGGCACTCGTGGAAAAGATCCACGAGGAAGTGGGACAGATTGACATCCTGGTGAACAACGCCGGCATCATCAAGCGCATCCCCATGCACGAGATGAAGCGCGCAGAGTTCCAGCAGGTCATCGACATCGACCTCGTCGGTCCGTTCATCTGCTCCTCGGCCGTCATTCCTGAGATGATGGAGCGCCGCGAGGGCAAGATCATCAACATCTGCTCCATGATGTCGGAGCTCGGACGCGAGACCGTGTCGGCCTATGCTGCTGCCAAGGGCGGACTGAAGATGCTCACCCGCAACATCTGCTCGGAGTATGGCGGGTACAACATCCAGTGCAACGGCATCGGCCCGGGCTACATAGCCACACCGCAGACAGCACCCCTGCGCGAGCGCCAGCCCGACGGCAGCCGCCACCCGTTCGACTCTTTCATCTGCGCCAAGACGCCTGCCGGCCGCTGGCTCGATCCCTCTGAACTGGGCGGACCGGCCGTGTTCCTGGCATCGCATGCCTCAGACGCCGTCAACGGACACGTGCTTTACGTGGACGGAGGCATCCTGGCCTACATCGGAAAGCAGCCCCAATAACGGCTTGAAAAGACAAAGACAAAGAGAGCGCCCACCAAGAAAGGGCGCTCTCTTCGTCTTCATGAAGGCCGGATGTCTGCCGTCTTCCTCGTAGGCTGCGGTATGTCCGCAGCCCCTGTTTTCCACAAAACAGCGCCACAAAAACAATTTTTCTTCGTCAAAACAGCCACTTTCTCAGTTTTTTTTCGTATATTTGCCACGATATTACTGAAACCAAGAACGAATACAAACAACAGCTACTAAGTATGAAAGCAACAAGAATCTTTTTCCTGCTGGTCCTGCTTGCCGCGTGCACTGCAGGAACCAAGGCGCAGACATGGTATCTCACGGGCTACGACCAGAGTGGCAACGTGAAGAAGAACGGCAACGTCGAGGCCATCGTCAACATTGCCGAAGACCTGGACTGCCTGCTATCGTCGCTGGGCAACAGCGCCAGCTATTTTGCCATCATGCGCAAGCACAATGAGGGCGTGTGGTTCAACAACGTGTACAAGGCCACCTTCAGTCTGGAAGGCGACACGCCCACCCGCGTGGATGCTGCAACCGCGGCCCGGCCGCGCATCGACGTGGCCGACAGCTATGTGGTGATTTCCGACTGCCAGATGGGCTCCGAGGTGGCGCTGCTCACCACCGATGGCCGCGTGGCCTATCGCCGGAAGGCCAGCGACACGACACTGCTCATTGACACTTCCTCACTGCCAAAAGGCATCTATCTGGTGCGAACGGCAACAGGAACCCTGAAGTTTATCCGACCTTAACACCAACAACCATCACCAAAAAACCAAGAGACATGAAGAGAATACTTTCTTTCCTCGTGGCACTCATGGCCATGGCCACCACGGCGAGTGCCCAATATGAAATCTACACCCGCGACGGCAGCATGTATTTCTGGGAACAGCAGCAGCTGCGCGTCAACGAATCGGGCAGGCCGGCATCGTGGACGCTCCAGACCTCGAAGCCCATCCTGCTGAGCGACATCCGCGAAGTGGTGCGCGGCTACACCGTGCTGAACATCATGCTCACCAGCGTGCCCGCCATGTTCGACAGTCGTCTGCAGATGACCGTTGGGCAGACGGCAGAGTTCACAGCCAAGGTTAATCCGTCGTTTGCCTCCATAAAAGACGTCACCTGGACGTCGAGCAACCCCACCGTGGCTTCCGTTCACAATGGCCATGTGGAGGCGCTCAGCGAGGGCTCAACCGTCATCAGCGTGCGAGCCAACCAAGGCGGCTACACCGTCAGAAGCTATATCATGGTGAAGGGTTCCAGCACTGTCCACGTGACAGGCCTGTCGGTAGAGCCCAAGCAGATGACGCTCTACGTGGGTGACGAAGGACTGATTACCCCCACCGTGACGCCGCAGAACGCCTCGGTGAAAGACGTCACGTGGAGCTCATCGGCGGCAAACATCGCCACCGTACAGGACGGCGTGGTGAAGGCTTTGGCCGTGGGAACAACCTACATCACGGCAAAGACCGTGGACGGAGGCATCGGCGGACAGAACTTCAAGACCGACAACTGTAAGGTGACGGTGGTGAACCAGCCCGTCACGCCCACCAATACGGTGTTCTTCGGCGTGAAATACCCGGGGCAGAACACCTTCCAGCTGCTCACCGCCTACACCCGCGCTCTGGTCGGTCAGCGGCTCACCATCCGCGCCTTCTCAGACCGGAACCTCACCAAGCCCCTCAGCGGCACCTACGCCCTCAACCAGATGGGACAGGGAACGCTGCAGCACACGGCCACGTCGACCGACCTCACCGTGTGGGGAACCCTGGCCATACCCGAACCCACGGCGGTGAGCTACAAGGCCGCCGGCGCCAATTCGGCCACCGAAATGTCCACCCTCTTCGACATTGGACCGGCCGTTGTGGTGGCCACACAGGGTGGGGTCTACGTGAACGGCACGAAGAAACACTCGCGCAACACGGTGCGGCTGATGTACAATCCCTCGCGCGGCCTGTGCGAACTGGCCAACATCTCGGCCACGAAGAGCGAATGCTATGTTGACGGAACGCTGGCCTACACCTATAACGGCCGCGCCGACGCCTTCTGCACCGACGGCCGACAGAACATCTTCACGACAGTGGTGGTGCCCAACGGCAATGCCTACAACGCCTGCATCTATGGCAACGACCGGCAGATGATAATGCTCATGCGCAACGCCACCGACGTCTCCATGCCGAGCATCTGGGCCAATGGCGGGCTCATTGCCGGCGGTCAGCTGAACTACGATGGCCAGCTTTGCACCACCACCGTCAACAGCGAGCACACGCCAAACGGCACCGGATGGGTGGCCCGTGGATGGGACTTCGCCGACGAGAGTGCGTTGTGCGGGCAGGAATACGACCAGAGCTACGTGCAGGCCGGATACTATGCCATGCTCGACAACGGCGATGCCATCAGCTCTTTCGACTACAGCACCATGGCCAACGCCACGACCTACCAGCCGCAGAACGGCTACACCAGCATCCTTTTCAATGGCGACCCGGTGAATGAAATAATGAACGCACGCGTGTGGAGCGACGGCGCGCAGGCCCTCTACACCCACTATAACCCCAAGACAAACGAATGGATTCTCAGCGCCATGAACAGCAATATGGTGGAGAGTTCGTTCTTCACGCGCTCCTTCGACATCAGCCCCCGCATGTTTGCGCAGAACGTCTACGGCGCATGGTTTACGGCGGGATGCCAGAACGGCGACTTCGTGGTGCTCGACGGCGACGGCAATGAATACTTCCGCACGTCGCAGCTTGCCGGCTCCATCATCAACGACTGCGTGCTGGTGAACCGTCTGCCCGACGGCTGGTAATTATCTTCAGACAGGCCGAAAGGCCGAATGTTTAAAGGAGTTCAGGAGTTGCAGGAGCTGCAGGAGTTGCAGACGATAGTTTTGGCGCAGGAATCTTTTAAAGGAGTTCAGGAGTTGCAGGAGCTGCGGGAGTTGCAGACGATAGTTTTGGCGCAGAAATCTTTTAAAGGAGTTCAGGAGTTGCAGGAGCTGCGGGAGTTGCAGACGATAGCTAAGGCGCAGGAATCTTTTAGAAGGAGCGAATAACACTAACGTCTGTAACTTCTGAACTCCTGCAACTCCTGAACTCCTTATGCCCGATAGTTGAGTCAAATTCCTTGCTGTTTTATGAGGGTTCCTCCGTCTCGGTATAAAAAATAGACGCGTTTATTTTGTCCGCCAATCGTTTTTTCGTAACTTTGCACGCAAATGGAACAAGACTTTGACATCAGACGAGAGCAGCTCTCTTCGGCCGAGAAAGAGTTCGAAAACGCGCTTCGTCCGCTGAGGTTCGACGACTTCAGTGGTCAGAAGAAGGTGGTGGAGAACCTGGAGGTCTTTGTGGAGGCTGCACGCTACCGTGGCGAACCCCTCGACCACACGCTGCTGCACGGGCCTCCCGGTCTGGGTAAGACGACGCTGTCGAACATCATTGCCAACGAGCTGGGCGTGGGTTTCAAGATAACAAGTGGCCCTGTGCTCGACAAACCGGGCGACCTGGCCGGCATCCTGACCTCGCTGGAACCGCGCGACGTGCTGTTCATCGACGAGATTCACCGCCTGTCGCCTGTCGTCGAGGAGTATCTCTATTCGGCAATGGAGGACTACCGCATCGACATTATGATAGACAAAGGCCCGTCGGCCCGGTCGATACAGATAGACCTGAACCCGTTCACACTTGTTGGAGCCACCACACGTAGCGGACTGCTGACGGCGCCGCTTCGCGCACGTTTCGGCATCAACATGCACCTGGAATACTACGAGCCAGAGACGCTGAGCCGCATCCTGAAGCGCTCGGCCATGATACTGAAAGTGCCTATCAGCGAGGAGGCATCCATGGAGATAGCGCGACGTTCGCGTGGAACGCCCCGTATCGCCAACGCACTTTTGCGCCGCGTGCGCGACTTTGCTCAGGTGAAAGGAAACGGAAGTATCGACACACGTATCACCAAGATAGCGCTGGAAGCACTGAACATCGACCAGTATGGACTCGACGAAATCGACAACAAGATTCTGCTCACCATCATCGACAAGTTCCGCGGCGGTCCCGTGGGCATCAGCACCATTGCCACAGCCATCGGCGAGGATGCGGGCACCGTGGAGGAGGTCTACGAGCCGTTCCTCATCATGGAGGGCTTCATCAAGCGCACACCGCGCGGACGCATGGCAACAGAACTGGCCTACAAGCACTTCGGGCGCAATCCCTACACTGGCACCATCATGGAGCCGCAGCTCTTCGACAATTAGTGGCAAGTGCGAAGGTCGCCCTTTCCCTTCCCCTCAAAACAAGCAAACCATCATCGTTCATCCATCACCCTTCATCCCTCATCCAACCACATGAATACAGGAATCTTCACGGGTAGCTTCGACCCTTTTACCATCGGGCACGAGAACATCGTAAGGCGCGCATTGCCGCTCTTCGACCGCCTCATCATCGGCGTGGGCATCAACGAACACAAGCAATACATGCAGGATGCCGACACACGGAAGCGCCGCATTCAGGAAGTGTTTCGCAACGAACCGCACATCACGGTGAAGACATACAGCGATCTGACCATCGACTTTGCGCGGCGCGAGATGGCGCAGTTCATCGTAAAGGGCGTGCGCTCGGTAAAAGACTTTGAGTACGAACGCGAGGTGGCCGACGGCATCTACCAGCTTACCGGCATCGACACCTTGCTGCTTTATGCCGACCCCAAGCTGGCTTTCCTCAGCAGCAGCATGGTGCGCGAGCTCATCCATTTCGGAAAAGACGTCCGCGAATTCCTCCCCAGCGTCTGATAAAGAAGGAAAACTATCACCCCATCATCTTTCATCCTTCTTCCTTCATCCATAAATCCTTCCCCCTTCATCCATAAACCCTTCCCCCTTCATCCATAAATCCTTCCCCCTTCATCCATAAAACCTTCATCCTTCATCCATAAAACCTTCATCCTTCATCCATCATCCTTCATCCATAAACATGATTACCTACAGCACCGACGGCGTAAGAATGCCAAAGATAAAGAAGCGTGAGACCACGGCCTGGATACGCGACGTGGCCGCCACGTATGGTAAGAAAGTGGGCGAAATAGGCTATATGTTCGTCAACGACGACCGCATTCTCGAGGTCAACCGCGAGTATCTTGGTCACGACTATTTCACCGACATCATCACCTTCGACTATTGCGAGGGCGATGTTCTCAACGGAGATCTGGTCATCTCGCTCGACACCGTGCGCAGCAATGCCGAGCTGTTTCACAAAGACTACGACGAGGAACTGCACCGCGTCATCATCCACGGCGTGCTCCACCTCTGCGGCATCAACGACAAGGGTCCGGGAGAGCGCGAGCTCATGGAAGCCGCCGAGAACAAGGCACTGGCTCTGCTTCGTGCGCCTAAGCAATAAGCCGTCTCCGTCAAGATCTATTCAGCAACGCTGTAATTGCAGGAGTTCCTGAATGCCTGTAGGGGCGGATCAGCGTATCCGCCCGCCATTTTTTAAAGACCGAACAACGGCCGAACGGGCGGAAACGCCGTTCCGCCCCTACAAGAAGCAAGCGTCTGCAGCTTCTGAAAATGGGCGAAACACGACACAAAGACAGAAAATAAGCGATGATAAAAAACTATTTTCCTGTTTCCTTTGCTTATATGAAAAGAATGTATATCTTTGCAGCATCCTTTTCGTCATACCGAAAGCAAACATGAATAGTAACAGATACAGACCGCACCCCTGGCCCCTCCCCTTGAAGGGAGGGGAGCAGCTACCGCCGGAAAGCAAGCCGCAGGCATTCCCCTCCCTTCAAAGTGAGGGGCCAGGGGTGGGGTCTGTACTTTAGTTACTCAACTTTCGCAAGTTGATGGAGTTCAGGAGTTACAGGAGTTACAGGAGTTCAGACAATACTTCTAACCCCTGTAAACTGACGCAAAGAGAGCCTTCAGCACTATCGTCTGAACTCCTGTAACTCCTGAACTCCTGAAC
>JAFWQE010000190.1 GCA_017509155.1 Prevotella sp. | reverse complement strand
GTTCAGGAGTTCAGGAGTTACAGGAGTTCAGACGATAGTGCTGAAGGCTCTCTTTGCGTCAGTTTACAGGGGTTAGAAGTATTGTCTGAACTCCTGTAACTCCTGTAACTCCTGAACTCCATCAACTTGCGAAAGTTGAGTTACTAATACTTCATCTGTACGATTTGTCAAATTGACTTCAATCTTTAATTGCCTCATCTTTAAAATGAAGGTGACAATATCGCAGTTGGCACCTCCGCAACGTCTGGAGAGGAATGAAGATATGTATTCAGTTCCGAACGTATCTTTCCATCTGTGCGCAGCTACTCCCCTCCCGTCTTACTACTCTTTATACATATTTGTATAGGCAATACATTCGGCGACTAAGGTAACGCTTTCAATGCTTAGCGGAGAAGACGGCCTGAAGGGCCACAAGAAGCCAGCCCAGGGCAGCGCCCTGGGTATCATTTGATGGCCAATGTACGCCCCGGCAGGGGCAAAAGCATTAACCCAGATGAAGATGATCAATTCTTTTGCCCCTATGGGGCGCACATTGGCGAGAACAAGAAACCCAGGGCGTTGCCCTGGGCTGGTTGCTGCTGGCCTTCCAGGCCGAATTTCTATCGTTCGAACTTGTTCGCTTTGCTTGCAGAGCGCTCGAACTTGTTCGCTTTGCTTGCAAAGAATTCCTGAATCCCTTACTATTCGTCAAAGAACGAGCCTGCCGGCATAGGACAATTCTCTGAGAGGCATTTGTTTAAACGCATACGACTGCGACTCTCACGATTAAACATGGCGCGTGTGCCCTCTTCGCTCTGACAGAACTCCATGTGCTCGTCGATGGCGAACGACCTTGCCATGCCTTCCACGTCGAGGTTGTCGGTGCCGATGAGCGTGAAGGTCCAGTGCTGCTTCTTCAGCTTCTCTATCATCGTGCGGATCATCTTCAGCGTCCACTCCTGCGAACTGTTCTCCTCACCGTCGGTGATGACCGTCACGAGCACGTTGTCGTCCTCGCCCACCTGTGCGTTCACCTTCGAGATGGCCTTGCCCATGGCATCGTAGAGCGGTGTGCAGCCGCCGGGACGGTAGTCGTTCCAGCCAAGGTCTTTTGTCATCGCCGCCGGCGCATTGTCGTAGTGCCAGGTGGTGTGGTCGCTGTCGAAGGTGACCAGCGTCACGTGCTGCTCTTGGTCGACATACGTCTCCTGCATCTTGCGCACGGTCTGCAACGTTTCGTTCATGCCTGCAAAGGCCTGTCTGCGAATGACGGACATCGAGCCGCTCTCGTCAACGATAATCAGGTTGTGAACTCGCTTTTTGCTTTCTTCATTTGTCTTCATAATTCTTTTTTTTAAATGGTGAAACGGTTGTTTATATTTTTAGGAGTTACAGGAGTTCAGGAGTTCAGGAGTTACAGACGATACTGTTAAGGCGACTCTCAAATGATATGGAGCAAATAGAACTATCGTCCACACTCCCAAACTCCTAAACTCCCAAACTCCTACATTCTCAAACTCCCATTTTTATGCTCTCTTTTATCTATTTGAAGACTCTTTTCGAAAAAAATTAAGCAGAGGTCGGATTTTTTTTGTATTTTTGCAGAAAATTCTTGTGTATGTATTATCAGCTACTATCCGACGACGATATTGTGAGGGGCTTCCGCGAAGGCAACGAAGCCATCATCCGCATGTATTTCTATGGCTATTGTCGCGAGGGCTATCAGGTGTTCAACAAGCGCTATCAGCTGAGCCAGAAGGAGAACCTCGACTTCATGTCGCTGGCCCACCAGTATGCGCTCTACCTCATGGAGCACGACTGGAAGCCGCTGGAAGACCATTCACCGAACGTGAGCCTGAAGACATGGCTCATCAACGGCTTCCGCTATGTGGTGCTCGATGCGCTGAAATGGTATCGCCGTGAGTACGGCTCGGTCACGTTCGAGGACTATCTCCGCTCGTTCGATGTGACCAGCGACCTGCGCCTGCAGTTCAACCGCATGGTGGAGGACGTGTGCAACCACGCACCGCTGTCGCGCGAGGACCGTCTCATTGTCGACATGATGCTGCTCCAAGGCTACAAGGGCAAGGAGATTGCCGCACAGCTGGGGCTCACACCGTCGGCCATCTCGCAGCGCTACAAGAAACTCAAGGAGGAGGTCATCGAGCCCTACTTCCGCAAGAACTTCGACATGAACCTGGACATGCCAGTGGTGATGGACGAGCGCATCATTGCATGTCGGGAGGAAAGTTCGGCCACATGCCCGCCGGCAGGCACGATGTCAGAGCCTTCCATGCCACATCCTATATCTCTCAGGAAAACGCGACGCACCATTTCAAAAGAAGATATGATGAGAAAGAGAACAACACCAGCATTCATCAATTCGCTGCAGCCCGACGAGATCTTCGTCTTCGGCAGCAATCTGAAGGGCATGCACGGCGGCGGAGCTGCCTACATCGCCTACCGCAAGTTTGGAGCCATCATGGGACAGGGCGTGGGACTGCAAGGCCAGAGCTACGCCATCCCCACCATGCAGGGCGGCGTGGAGACCATACGCCCCTACGTGGACCAGTTCATCAGCTTCGCCAAGGAGCACCCAGAGCTCACCTTCCTCGTCACGCGCATCGGCTGCGGCATCGCAGGATTCACCGACGAGGAGATGTCCCCATTGTTTGAGAAGGCTCACGACGTGGACAACATCGTGCTGCCGCCTAACTGGTGACCGGCATGAAGACATTGCTAACACTCCTAACGGCTATCATGATGATGAACACATGCAACCAACATGTGGTGCGCAGCGACGATGCTGCCGCCACCGAGAGAGAGGTCAGGCCAGCCACACAGGCGGGACGTTTCTACGAGGCCAACGCGCAGCGCCTCGCCCACGAGGTGGACAGTCTGCTGGCGCTCCATGCCCGCGACAGTCAGCACAAGCGACTGGCGGCGCTCATCGTGCCTCATGCAGGCTACTACTATTCGGGCAATGTGGCGGCCTCAGCCTATGCGGCCATCCCCCGCGATGCCCACTACAAACGCATCTTCCTCCTGGGGCCAAGCCATCATGAGTGGCTCAACGGCGCATCGGTGAACACCGACGCCGACGCCTACGCCACGCCGCTGGGAGAGGTGAGGGTCGACATGGAGACCGCGCTGAAGCTCACACAGGGCGGACGCCAGGGGGCAGGACAGACGCCAGGCGACTCCAGCGTCATCACCTGTCAGCCCAAGGCCCACGACCGCGAGCACTGTCTGGAGGTGCAGCTGCCCTTCCTGCAACGGTTCTTCGCGCTCTATTCCTCGCTCCCCGACAAGCAGGTGCCGCCCATCGTTCCCGTCATCATCTCCACCAACGACTTCAGCCAGCTGAGGCAGATAGCCGAGGCACTGAAGCCCTATTTCACCGACGAGAACCTGTTCATCGTCAGCAGCGACTTCTCCCACTACCCGTCCTACAAGGATGCCTGCAGGGTGGATGCCCTCACGGGAAAGGCCGTGGCCAGCGGCGACGTGCAGCAGTTCATCGCCACCATCGAGGGAAACGCGCGGCTGGGCATCCGCAATCTGGCAACGAGCGCCTGCGGCGAACTCGCCATCATCACACTGATGCTCATGATGGACAGCCAGTACGAGGTCAGCCACCTGCTCTATCAGAACTCCGGCGACATCGACCGTTCCGACCTCAGCCGCGTGGTGGGCTATCATGCCTTCGCCATCGACCGCAAGGACGTGGGCGGTTTCTCCCTGACTGACGAAGAGAAGCAGGCACTCAAGCAGGTCGCCTTCAACAGCATCAAAGACTCCCTCGACGGCAAGAGCATAGCAGCAACAATTTCTTCACTCAATAGTCGCAACAATACTACGGCGGCAGCAAATTGGCTTTCCCCTTCGGGCCGCCGAGCTAAACCTTCTTCACTCAATAGTCGCAACAATACTACGGCGGCAGCAAATTCTTCACTCTTCACTCTTCACTCTTCAC
>JAFWQE010000189.1 GCA_017509155.1 Prevotella sp. | reverse complement strand
GTTCAGGAGTTCAGGAGTTACAGGAGTTCAGACGATAGTGCTGAAGGCTCTCTTTGCGTCAGTTTACAGGGGTTGGAAGTATTGTCTGAACTCCTGTAACTCCTGTAACTCCTGAACTCCATCAACTTGCGAAAGTTGAGTCAGTTTATTTGCCAATCTTTTTTTCCTGCTCTAACTTATTGCGGAGTCCGCACGCCATCCTACGAGAGTCCGTGCGCCATACTACGAGAGTCCACTCGTTAAACTACTCGAGTCTTTTTGGCGTCGGGACTCGAGTCCGCCAACGGAAGAACTCAACAAGGACTACACTTTTTATTCGTAAATACATCAAAACCAGCGATTTAAGCAAACAGGCACAAACACAAAAAGATGAAGGTTTGAGAGGCGAAGAAGACAGCGAGAGAACAAAGAAGTGTAAAGAATTCTCTCCGTTTATTTGCCTATGCGGCATTTTATTTGTATTTTTGCAGGAATTTTGTAAGAATAGTCATGATTTACCCCGATACTTTTGAACAGAAAATAGGTTTCACCGAGATCAGGAAGCTGCTGAAAGAGCGCTGCATGAGCACACTTGGCAAGGAACTTGTGGACGCGATGGCTTTCACCGACAATGCCGAAGAAGTGGGCGAATGGCTCAGACAGGTGAGAGAGTTCCGGCGGCTGCGCGAGGAGGATGCCGACGGTTTCCCGCTGCAGTATTTCTTCGACGTTCGCGAGGCTGTGGGACGCCTGCGGCTGGCAAACACCCACATGGAGGAGAACGAGATGTGGGACCTGAAGCGTTCGCTGGAGACCATCCACGGCATCATCCGCTACCTGAACCCTGCCGACGGCGAGGTGCCCTACCCCAGCCTGCAGAAGCTGACCGAGGGAGTGCGCATCTTCCCGAACATCGTCGGACGCATCGACCAGATTCTTGACAAGTATGGGCGCATCAAGGACAGTGCCTCACCTGAGCTGGCACGCATACGCAGCGAGCTGGCCAGAACAGAGGGCAGCATCTCGCGCACGCTGAACAACCTGCTGAGGGCGGCACAAAGCGAGGGCCTCGTGGAAAAAGACGTCACGCCTGCCGTGCGCGACGGACGACTGGTGATACCGGTGGCACCGGCCATGAAACGACGCATCAAGGGCATCGTGCACGATGAGTCGGCCAGCGGGAAAACCGTGTTCATTGAACCCACGGAGGTGGTAGAGGCCAACAACCGCATCAGAGAGCTGGAGGCAGAAGAACGGCGCGAGGTGGTGAGAATACTCACGGAGTTTGCCGACGACGTGCGTCCCCTGGTGCCCGCCATTCTCGATTCCTATTCGTTTCTGGGAAAGATGGACTTCATCCAGGCCAAGGCAGCACTGGCAGAAACGCTGTGCGGCATAGAGCCCGAAGTGGGCAGCGAGCCGACCATGGACTGGGTGCAGGCCGTACATCCGCTGCTGCGCATGTCGCTCGAGCGACAGGGAAAGCGCGTGGTGCCACTCGACATCATGCTCACAAGCGACAAGCGCATCCTCATCATCTCGGGACCCAATGCCGGCGGAAAGTCGGTATGTCTGAAGACAACCGGACTGCTGCAGTACATGTTGCAGTGTGGTTTGTCGGTGCCCATACGCGAGAACAGCAAGGTAGGTGTGTTTGAGAACCTGCTGATAGACATTGGTGACGAGCAGAGCATAGAAAACGACCTGAGCACATATTCTTCGCATCTGCTGAACATGAAGAACATGATGCGCGCAGCCAACGAGCGGACACTGATACTCATAGACGAGTTCGGCACCGGCACTGAGCCGCAGATAGGCGGCGCCATTGCCGAGAGCGTGCTCGGACAATTCTGCAAGAAGCAGGCCTGGGGCGTCATTACCACCCACTACCAGAACCTGAAACTCTATGCCGACTCGCACGAGGGCATCGCCAACGGTGCCATGCTCTACGACCGACACCAGATGCAGGCCCTCTTCCAGTTGCAGATAGGACAACCCGGATCGTCGTTCGCTATTGAGATAGCCCGTAAGATTGGACTGCCCGAAGAGGTCATCAACGAGGCATCGGAGATTGTGGGACGCGACTACATACAGAGCGACAAATACCTGCAAGACATTGTCAGGGACAAGAGATACTGGGAAAGCAAACGCCAGAACGTGCACCAGCAGGAGAAACGACTGCAGCAGAACATTGAGCACTACGAGAGCGAGCTGGAGGAGGTGAACCAGCAGCGCAAGGAGATACTGAGAAAGGCTAAGGAAGAGGCCGAGGAACTGCTGCGCGAAAGCAACAAGAAGATTGAGAACGCCATACGCGAGATCAGGGAGAGTCAGGCCGAAAAGGAGGCGGCAAGACGCATCCGTGAGGAGCTGAACGCGTTCCGTGAGGACATCAGCGAGATGGACACAACGGCCACGGACGAGACCATCGAGCGAAAGATGAGGCAGATACAGGAAAGAAGGGAACGCAAGGAGAAGAGAAAAAGGGAAGCAGCAAAGGCCCGCGAGGCACAACAGCACCCCGCCAACACCCAACACCCATCACCCACCACCCAACAACCAACACCCAACACCCAACACCCAGCTTCCCTGCAACCGGGAATGACAGTTCGCATTAAAGGCCTGACCACAACGGGAAAGATAGAGAGCATCGACAAGAAGATGGCGACCGTCATCTTCGGCGATATGCGCACCAAGATGAGAACCGACAGGCTGGAGCGGGTTTCAGAGGAGGCAATGAAGGCCCAGCAGAAAAGCACAGCAGCCCAGAAACAGTCCTTCCAGCCCGAATGGATGGAACGGGGAGCCATGACGCGCAACACCATCGACAGCCATCGCGCTCAGTTCAAGCAGGACATCGACGTGCGCGGCATGCGTGGCGACGAGGCCATCAACGCCGTCACCTATTTCATCGACGATGCCATCCTTGTGGGGGTGTCGCGCGTACGCATCCTTCACGGAACGGGCAACGGCATCCTGCGGCAGCTCATCAGGCAATATCTGGCCACCATACCCAACGTGGTGCACTTCCAGGATGAGCACATCCAGTTTGGAGGACATGGCATCACGGTGGTGGACCTGGGATAAAAGCCAAGGAAGGATGCAACTGCGACAGTGCCGCGGTGTACAGAACGAAAGATACAAGAAACGAGGGGAAAAGACGAAGGAAGCCGGACCATCAGCCCAGCTTCCTTCGTTTGAGCCTCTTGTCGGATTCGAACCAACGACCCCGAGATTACAAATCACGTGCTCTGGCCAACTGAGCTAAAGAGGCGGGTGGGCAAGCTACCCGTATCGCGCCGCTACGACCTGCTGCCTTTGCTACGTTCCCGTCCTGGAGGATTCACAGGGAGCTGGCCGTACGGGACTTACCCGTTTTGCATTTTTGCGGCTGCAAAGGTAAGAAAAAAAAATGAGAAATGAAGAAGGAAGAATGAAGAATTAAACCATCCGCGAGCGCTTTTATATGTTTTTAACGTTTGACGAGACGGTTGGTTACTTGCTTGCTCATACCTTATTTATATGGTGCTTTCGCTCAAAAACACAAAAAAAAGCAAGCTTTTCTTGGTTTTTCACGCGCTTCTTCGTACCTTTGTTTCGAAAAATAGACAAAACACTTACTTATCATGAAACAAAAGACATTCAACCTTCTCCAGCACGCAATCGTGGCCATTGCGCTGGTCATGGCATGCACCACTGCAAATGCCATTGAAATGAAAGACTTTTATCAGAAAGGAATTCCCACTGACGCCTACCCCATGAAGTTTTTCTTCAGCAACTATGCAAACCTGAAGGAACGCCCTGTATGTGAAAACGACCTCATGGAGAGTTCCTACTGGAGCGAGGACGGCGACTACTACTTTTTCGTGCAGCCGCAGAACCGCGCCGACGAAGACTTCATGCACATCAACGTATGGGTATGCGACATGGACAAAGGCCGTGCGAAATGCGTGTTCAGACAAGATGCCGACCACTACGACGAGCTCATGGTGATGGACATGGACGTGGTGTTTGACAAGAGCCACAGCGACTCGGTCTACACCGACAAGAAGACCCGTCAGCGCATCACCATGCAGAACCACACAAGCCAACCGGTGATAGTGATGAAGACCGAACTCTACACCGGCTTCAGCCATTCGCTACGCTACACCCTTTTGCTCTATCCCAAATCGTGCGAGGTTATCACTCTGGACCTCGAGAGCTTTGTGGGCATCATGCACACCAACACCAACCCACTCATGGCGGCAGAACAACACCTGGCGCAAGACTATATCCTGACCACCGTGACGGGCGTAGAATCTCAAGAAGCCGGCTACAAGGAAACCGACGACTTCTCGTTGTTCACCCATCAGTATCTCACACCTTATCTCAACATCTACAACACAAAGGGCGAATTGGTGAAGAGCGTTGAATTGCCCCAGGACATGATAGACATGGTGAGATGATTCAAGTTTCGCATTCGCTCAACTTCTTGGAGTTCAGGAGTTCAGGAGTTACAGGAGTTACAGACGATAGTGCTGAAGGCTCTCTTAGCGTCAGTTTACAGGGGTTGGAAGTATTGTCTGCGCTCGAACTTGTTCGCTCT
>JAFWQE010000188.1 GCA_017509155.1 Prevotella sp. | reverse complement strand
GTGGCTACCGCCGAAAAGCAAGCCGAAGGGCACTCCCCTCCCTTTCAAGGGGAGGGGTCAGGGGTGGGGTCTATAATGTAGTAATATAGAAGTTATGAATTTCAAACTGACATCTAAATACAAGCCGACTGGGGACCAGCCGGAGGCTATTGCGCAGCTGACGGAAGGGCTGGAGCGCGGCGACAAGGCGCAGGTGCTGCTGGGCGTGACGGGCTCTGGAAAGACGTTCACCGTGGCCAATGTCATCGCCAACGTGAACCGGCCGACGCTCATCCTGAGTCACAACAAGACGCTGGCCGCGCAGCTCTACGAGGAGATGAGGGGCTTCTTTCCCGAGAATGCCGTTGAGTACTACGTGAGCTACTACGACTACTATCAGCCGGAAGCCTATCTGCCTCAGACCGACACCTACATAGAAAAAGACCTGGCCATCAACGATGAGATAGACCGTCTGCGACTGTCTGCCGTTTCGGCTCTGCTGTCGGGACGCAAGGACGTGGTGGTGGTGTCGTCGGTGTCGTGCATCTACGGCATGGGCGGCCCTACGGCCATGCAGGGCAGCGTCATCACCATCAAGAAAGGACAGGTCCTGGAGCGCAACATGTTCCTGCGCAGACTGGTGGATGCGCTCTACGTGAGAAACGACATCGAGCTGAAACGCGGCTGTTTCCGTGTCAAGGGTGAGACCGTCGACGTGTTCATGGCCTATAGCGACCACGTGCTGAGGGTGACATGGTGGGACGACGAGATTGACAACATCGAGGAACTCGACAGCGTCAGCTTCCACCGCATGGCGCAGTTTGAGGAATACCAGATTTATCCTGCCAACCTGTTTGTGACGAGCAAGGAGCAGACCGAAATGGCCATCCGACAGATACAGGACGACCTGGTGAAGCAGGTGGACTTCTTCAACGAACTGGGCGACCCCATCAAGGCTCAGCGCATCAAGGAGCGCGTGGAGTACGACATGGAGATGATCAAGGAGCTGGGCCACTGCTCGGGCATCGAGAACTACTCGCGCTATTTCGACGGACGAAAGGCAGGCGAGCGTCCCTACTGCCTGTTTGACTTCTTCCCCAAGGACTTCCTCTTGGTCATCGACGAGAGCCATGTCAGCGTGCCGCAGATTGGTGCCATGTATGGCGGCGACCGTGCCCGCAAGAAGAACCTCGTGGAATATGGCTTCCGACTGCCGGCAGCCTTCGACAACCGACCGCTGAAGTTTGAGGAATTCCAGCAGCTTACCAATCAGGTCATCTACGTGTCGGCAACGCCAGCCGACTACGAGCTGGCCGATGCCGAGGGCGTAGTGGTGGAACAGCTGATAAGGCCCACAGGACTGCTCGACCCCGAGATAGAGGTACGGCCGAGCGACAACCAGATAGACGACCTACTCTACGAGATACAGCTGCGATGCGAGAAGGGCGAGCGCGTGCTGGTGACGACCCTTACCAAGCGCATGGCCGAGGAACTGACAGAATACCTGCTGAACCACGACGTGCGTGCGAACTACATCCACAGCGACGTGGCTACGCTGGACCGCGTGAAGATTATGAGCGACCTCAGGGCAGGAGTGTTCGACGTGCTGGTGGGTGTCAACTTGCTTCGCGAAGGCCTTGACCTTCCGGAAGTGTCGCTCGTTGCCATTCTCGATGCCGACAAAGAGGGTTTCCTGCGCAGTCACCGGTCGCTCACGCAGACGGCAGGGCGCGCAGCCCGCAACGTTAACGGAAAGGTCATCATGTATGCCGACACCATCACCGGCAGCATGCAGCAGACCATCGACGAGACCTTGCGCCGCCGCACCAAGCAGCTGCGCTACAACGAAGAGCACGGCATCACGCCGCAGCAGATTGTGAAGGCCATCAGCCAGAACAGCCTCGCAGCCGGACAAAGCACACCGACTGAACAGGCGCCACAGGCCAAGACCTACGCTCCATACATAGAACCCGACCCGATGAGCATGGCCGCCGATCCCATCGTGCGCACCATGAGCCGGCAGCAACTGGAAAAGAGCATCGCCGACACCACGGCACTGATGAAGCAGGCCGCCAAGAACCTCGACTTCCTACAGGCTGCACAATACCGCGACGAGATTATCCGCATGCAGGACCTGCTGGAGAAACAAAAGCTTGACTCTTAGAGGTGAGAGGTAAGAGAAATGCTGGCAAGCCCAGAATAGAAGCATGAGCTTACTTAAAAAAAGTCCTTTCTTGCCTGTCGGCTCCTTCGGGGCTCTTCTGTAACTCCTTGGTTTTCAAGAAGGGGTTCCACCCCTCCCTGTAGTCTTTTCGTCCCTTTGGGACTTTTTCAAGCGGACTCAAGCATGAAAAAAGCGGAAAGAGGTTTTCTCTTACCTCTCACCGCTTATCTCTTACCTCTTCAAACATCCCCCACCGAGGACTTCTATCCTTTCATCCAATTACTGATACAGGAATCGCTTGATGCTCTTCTTGGGCGTCTTGGCGAACTCGTCCTCATGCAGCTGCACGGCTGAAATCTTGCTGTAGGAAGGCAGCGTCTGGTTGATTTCCACGCGATTCTGCTCCATGATTTTCTCCAAGTCTTCGGCGCTGAGTCCCAGGTTGCGGGCCTCGTCGTAGTCGGGATGAATGAGCGCCACGAGTTTCTCTTCACGCTGTATGACGATGCTCTCATTGACCAAGGCCATGGAGTTCAGCCTGTCTTCTATCTCCTCAGGATAGATGTTCTGACCGCTGGCCCCGAGCAGCATGTTCTTCGACCGTCCCTTGATGAACACATTTCCCTCGCTGTCCATGGTTCCGAGGTCTCCCGTGTGATACCATCCTTCGCTGTCGAGCGTCTGCCGCGTAGCCTCCTCGTTCTTGTAGTAGCCCAGCATGACGTTGAGACCGCGTGCGAGTATCTCGCCTGGAATGTTCTCCGGGTCGCGGCTGTTGATCTTCACCTCCATGTGGAGTGCAGCCTTTCCGCAGGAGCCTGGAACGAAGTGATGACAGTCTTCATAGCAGATGATGGGCGCACACTCGGTGGCGCCATAGCCCACGGTGTATGGGAATTCTATGCGGTGCATGAACTGCTCCACCTCCTGATTGAACGCTGCTCCGCCGATGATGACCTCGTAGAACTTGCCTCCAAAGGACGACACCACCTGTTCGCAGATACGCTCGCGCACCTTCTTGTTGATGACAGGCATGCCGAGCAACAGGCGTATGCGGTTGTTCTGAATCTTTGGGAACACGCGTTTGCGGATAATCTTCTCGATGACCAAAGGCACAGCGATGATGATGGCGGGCCGTATGTCGGCGAAGGCTTGCGCGATGATGGCGGGCGACGGCACCCTTGTCAGATAGAACACATGACAGCCATGGAGGAACTCGAAGATGAACTCAAAGGCCATGCCATACATGTGGGCCATGGGGAGGATGCTCAGTGTGTTGTCGCCGCGCTTGATGGTCTTGCCCAGCACGTCCATGGCGAAGTCGTAGTTGCTCCAGAGTGCACGGTAGGGAATCATCACGCCCTTCGAGAAACCCGTCGTGCCGCTGGTGTAGTTCAACAGCGCCATCTCGTTGGGGTCTTCGTCGATATAGTAGTTGACGTGCTCCTTGCGGAAATACTTCGGATACTTCTTTCCGAACATCTCGTTCAGGTGCTCGCGTGCGAAGGTGAGCTTGTCGGTGCGCGAAACAATGAGACTGTAGTCGGGAATATAAATGATGCCCTCCAAGAGCGGCATCTTCGTGGCATCGATGGTGGTGGACACCACGTCGCCGGCAAAGAGCAGCTTCGCCTCGCTGTGGTTCACGATGTTGTGCACCTGGTCGGCAGTGAACTCATGGAGGATGGGCACGGCCACGGCTCCGTAGGTGAGCGTTGCCAGGAAGGCGACAGCCCAGTTGGCACTGTTTCGCCCACAAAGAGCAATCTTGTCGCCACGTGTCACGCCGCAGTTCTCAAACATGATGTGCAGCTTCTCTATCTTCCGTGCCACGTCGTGAAACTGAAGGGTTGCCCCTTTGTAGTCGGTCAACGCATCGAGGTCCCAGTTGTCGACAATGCTCTTCTGGATGATTGCGTTAAAACTCGGTATTTCTTTCATGGTGCTTTATTTGTTTTAGCCACGTGCCCTTTGTGCAGGATGTCCCCGTCCGTGTTCTCTCCCAGCGATGCATTAGGATTCCGGAAAGGGGTTTCCGTGGGTTTATTCTTATTTATATAGATATCTCTTAATGCTCTTCTTGGGTGTCTTGGCAAACTCCTCGGCGTGTATCTCTATGGCCGAGATTTTGCAATAGGCGGGCAGCAGGCTGTTAAGTTCCTGCCGGTTGTGCTCCATCACGTCTTTCAGGTCACCTGTGGTGAAAGCCATCTCTCCTGCCCCCTCATAGTCGGGGTGCACCAAGGCCACCAGCCGATTGTCGCGCTGCACGATGAGGCTCTCTGACACCATTGCCATCGAGTTCAGCTTGTCTTCTATCTCCTCGGGATACACGTTCTGCCCGTTGGCGCCAAGCAGCATATTCTTCTTGCGCCCCCTGATGAAGACGTGTCCGTCTGGGCTCATCACGCCGAGGTCGCCTGTGTGGTACCATCCATCTGAGTCGATTACCTCGCGGGTAGCTTCCTCGTTTTTATAGTAGCCCAGCATGACGTTCATACCACGGGTAACGATTTCTCCCAGCTGGTTTCCCGTCTCGCTGCCACTGATGCGCACCTCCATGTGGTCAACGGCAGTGCCGCACGAGCCTGGCACGAAGTCCTTGTAGTCGCTGTAGGTGATGAGCGGTGCACACTCGGTGGTGCCATAGCCCACGGTGATGGGGAAGTCGATGCTCTTGAGGAACGACTCCACCTCCTGGTTCAGGGCTGCGCCACCCACAATCACCTCGTAGGCTTTCCCACCAAAGGCTTTATACACTTCTTCACATATCTTCTGTTTCACCTTCTTGTTCACCACAGGCATCTGCATCAGCAAGCGAACGGCGTTGTTCTGTATCTTCGGGAACACGCGCTTACGGATGATTTTCTCAATGACCAGGGGCACTGAAATGACGATGGAGGGCTTCACCTCAGCAAAGGCGTCGGCGATGATGGCGGGCGACGGCAGGCGCGTCAGGAAAAACAGATGGCAGCCGTGACAGAAGCCGAAGATGAACTCGAAGGCCATGCCATACATGTGGGCCATGGGCAGGATGCTGAGCATGTTGCTACCTACAGGCACATGCGGTCCAAGTTTCCGTTCGCAGAAGTCGAGATTGCCCCAGAGTGCGCGATAGGGAAGCATCACGCCCTTGGAGAAACCCGTCGTGCCGCTGGTATAGTTGATGAGGGCAAGCTCTTCCGGCTCGTCCTTGTAGTAGCTGACGTGCTCCTTACGGAAATACTTGGGGAACTTCGACCCGAACATCGCGTTCAGGTGCTCGCGGGCATAGGTAAGCTGTTCGGAGCGCGAGAGGTGCAGCGAGTAGTCGGGCAGGTTGATGATGCCCTCCAGCTGTGGCATCTGCTCACCATCGATGCAGGTGGCCACCACATCGCCCACAAACAGCAGCTTTGCCTCGCTGTGGTTCACAATGTTATGAATCTGCTCCGCGTTGAACTCATGCAGCACCGGCACAGCCACGGCGCCGTAGGTGAGTACCGCCATGAAGGCCACTGCCCAGTGTGCGCTGTTGCGACCGCAGATGGCTATTTTGTCGCCCTTCCCCACTCCACTGTTCTCAAACAGTATGTGCAGCTTCTCAATCTTTCGCGCCACGTCTTTGAATTGCAGCGTGGCGCCCCGGTAGTCGGTGAGCGCGTCGTGGTCCCAGTTCTGGACGATGGATGTTTCTATATAGTTGTTGAAACTAGGGATTTGTTTCATTGCACAAATTTCAATTTATTGTGCAAAGGTAATATCTTATTTGCACATTAGAAAATTTTATGTGCAATTTTTTCAACTTATCAAACAAAAAGTGCATTGTTTACAGCGTCTACCCGAAAAAACGGACAAAAAAACGGGAGGAACGAAAAACGCACCTTTCTCCGCGAGTCTGTTCTTGTCTGCTTTACTTGTCATACTAACACACGGACAGACTCAGAATCTCTCTTGCTCTGATTGGTGCACAAAGAACGTCCAAAACAGTCCATGTTTTGTCCTTAGCTAAAAAATCTGCCAAAAAAACTACGTTTAATTGGCAAATAAACTGATTTTTTCTGCCATCTTTTTTTAAGGCACTCATCGGTCAGTTTTACTCGACGAAATAACCCTCTGTAAAAACCGTGCATTGCAGGTTGAACTTGTTGTCCACCACTCTTTACTGCGTGAGGAAGCGGCGGTAGTTCTTGGCGGTATTGGCAGAGCATGTCATGAACACGTTGTTGGCGAAGAGGACATCGGTGATGTGATTGTCGCGAATGTAGGCGGTGATGTTCTTGCGGAAATAGCGGAAGTCGACGACGTGCACTTCTTCAAAGGAGTAGAACATATAGCCTGGCAGAGCGTTGCCGAAGCTGTCCTTGAGGATGAGGACGCGACGGTGATTGTTGGTGGATGTGCGCACGCAGGTAATCTTGGAGTCGCCGCCCATGAAGGTGCTGTAGGCCGCTCCGCTACCATCCTTGTAATGCATAAAGAACTTGCCCTGTATGGGTTTGTGCTCGCCAGTGACCTGATAGTCCTTGTTGACGTCGTAGATGGTGTAGGTAGTGGTGTAGTCGACCTCCTTGGGAATGTAGTAGACGAAGTCCTCGGGAGCGTTCTTGATAGAGATGTCCTTGGAGAATCCATACATGGAGCCGACGTAGTCGTGTACGACGTGCTGCTCGTAGTGTGTGAGGTCGCGGAAAGGAACTCCCGCCACGGCAGCGAACTTCTGGGCGGCGTAGTAGGCGCCGAGGGGTGCCCAGTGGTGGTCGGTGCGGAGGTAGATGGACTCCTCGGCGTGCTGTCCGAGGGTGGTGTAGATGTCGACGGCCTTGATCTTCGGGTCGAGGGTCTGGTAGATGTTGGTGATGGTAGCGCGCTGCGACTTGGTGCTCTTGCGTGCCTTGTCGGGACAATAGAACTCGACGGCCGTGGGGATGACCATGCAGTAGACCTGCACATCGTTGCCGAGCTTCGTCTGGTATTCGTTGGCAATCTGGGCGTAGGTGTTGCCCATGGTGGGACCTCCGCCGTAAGCCATGAGTGCGCGCACGTTCTTGCCGGTACCGATGACCATGATGCCGGCGTGTGAGATTTTGGAGTTGGCCTCGGCTGTCACCTTGTTCTTATACTCGGCAAGGTTCACCTCTTCCCCTTCGTCCTGCGCCTGCTCTTCCTCGACGGTACTGGTGGCGGTTTCCGGGTCGGAGGAACCGTCGGCCTCAGCGGCGTGGAAGGTGACGTTGTCCTGGTCGGAGAGGATGAGTCGCTGGTGGTCCTTGACCATCATGCTGAGGGCCATGAAACGGTCGCGATAGGGCTCGCTGTCGCTGAACCACGACGAGACGTCACGGGTGAAGGAGCCGTCGAAGAGTCGTTGCCACGAGAACTCAGGGAAGGTGGCAAGCTCGCGCTTCTCCAGTTCTGACACAGTGCTCCGCGGAAAGGTGAGAAACACGACTGCGAAGGCAAGAAAAACGGTTGTGATGATGGCGATATATAACTTTTTCATACTTTGGAAACTGAGAACTGAGAACTGAAAACTGAGAGGTGTTTCGAGCTGGGCTCACTTATCCTGCGTAAGGTAGACTCGGTAGGAGTCGGTGGTGGCAGGGAGGGAGGCATGGCTGACGTTGTTGGCGAAGAGAATGTCGGTGATGTGGTGGTCATGGACATAGTCTACGAGGTTCTTGGTGAAATAGCGGCAGTCGACGACATGGATGTCCTGGAAACCATAGAATAGGTAGGCGGGAAGAGCGTTGCCGAAGCTATCCTTGAGGATGAGCAGTCGACGGTGGTTGCGTGTGGCAGTGGCGACGTGCGTCAGACGGTAATCGCCGCCCATGAACGTGCAGTAGGCCAGGCTGCTGCCGTCGGGATAGGGTTGGAAGAAACGTGTCTCTGAGGGTATGCTCTCGCTGATGACCTTCCGACGACTCTTGTCGAGCTGGTACTCCACGAACGACGTCTGGTAGCGAATGCCGCGCGGGGTGTAGTAGACGAACTCCTCAGGATAGGCAACAACGGCTGAGTCGCGCCCCGAATAACGGAACATGCTGCCCACAAAACGACCAATGACATGGCGGTCGTAGGAACCGAGGTCGCGGAAGGGAACGCCGGCAGCACTTGCAAACGTCTGAGCGGCATAGTAGGCGCCGAGGGGCAGCCAGTGGTGGTCGGTGCGTGCATAGATGGGCTCCGACACATGGGCGGCAAGCGCCGAGCAGACGTCAATGGCAGTCACCGAGTCGCTGAGCAAACCGTAGATGTGATCGATGGTAAGCCGCTCGGAATGTGTCCAGCTCTTTGCCATGTCGGGACAATAGAACTCAACAGCCGTGGGGATGACCATGCAGTAGATGCGTATGCTGTCGGCAAAGACCTGTCGGTAGTGGTTGACCACCTGAGCATAGGGCGTGGCATTCTCCACTGGTACGACGAACGTCTGAAAGGTGCGCGTATTGACTGAGTCGTCGACGATGACGATGCCGGGCTTGGGCTGTCGCGCTGACGGCTGAGCGACAGCATGATGAACGCCGAACGACAGCAGGAACACGACATACGACATCGCGAGGATGGGCTTGCGCCAGAGAGCGGACAATATGTTGGAATGCATCATGTGAGATTCTAAAAACGGGTGTAGATGAAGGCATTGTTGGTGGCTCCGACCAGTAAGGCGACGCTCAGCACAAGAATGACGATGGAGACCGCGAGCCGTGATACAAAGACGATGGACGTGCGGAGCGAAAGAGCCGACTTGGTGAGACGGTCTATGAGCTGAGCCGTAGACGTGCGGACGGGCATGCAGAAAACGATGGCCAACAACCAGAGCCAGAAATGGTCGGTAAGGGCACTCTGTGCGACGAAATCGGTGAGCTCTCCCTGCTGGGCAAAGAAAGAACGGAAGAAGACCGTCATCTTCTGGAAGTCGTCGAAATAGAAGATGCCCCACCCGATGATGACGAGCAGCAGACTATAAATGTGGAGGAAGACGGAGGGAATGCGGCTGTGGACCTTCAGCAACGTGTATTTCTCAATGGTCACGATGAAGCCGAAATAGACGCCCCAGATGATGAAGTTCCAGCTGGCCCCATGCCACATGCCGGTGAGAAACCACACCACGAAGATATTGACGGCCTGATGGCGGCGATTGCCTCCGAGCGGTATATAGACATAGTCGCGGAAGAAGCTACCCAGCGAGATGTGCCAGCGCCGCCAGAAGTCGGTAATACTGTTGCAGCAATAGGGGTGGCGGAAGTTCTCGTTGAAGTGGAAGCCCAGACAGCGGCCGAGACCGATGGCCATGTCGCTGTAGCCGGAAAAGTCGAAATAAATCTGGAATGTGTAGGCCACGATGCCAATCCATGCGCCGGCAGTGGAGAGAGAGGACAGGCCGTTGACCAGGAACTGGTCGGAGATCTCCGACAGCTGGTTGGCCAGGATGACCTTCTTGCCCAGTCCGATGAGGAAACGATAGATGCCGGCCGAGAGGTCGTCGGTAGACACGTGGCGGTCGTGAATCTCACGTGCTACGGTGTCGTAGCGCACAATAGGTCCGGCGATGAGCTGCGGGAACATGGAGATGTAGAGCAGCAAGTCGACAAACTTGCGCTGCACAGGCGACTGACGACGGAAGACATCGATGAGATAGGAGATGGACTGGAAGGTGTAGAAACTGATGCCGATGGGAAGGGAAATCTTGGGCGCATTGATGACGATGCCTATCTGCGCCAGCTGTTCGACAAAGAATCCCAGGTACTTGAACGTGGCCAGAATGAGGATGTTGCATACCAGTCCGGCCGTGAGGGCAAGCCGCCGACGGTGCTTCTCTTCCTGACGGTCGATGAGCAGACCCGACACGTAGTTGACCAGCACGCAGCCCAGCATGAGGAACACATAAACCGGCTCACCCCACGCATAGAAGATGAGCGAGAAGAGCACGATGGCGAGGTTCCGGGCCTTGAAGAAAGGCTGGCGTGGTTCGGTGCTTTCCTGTCCTCGGTCAAAAGTCGCTGCCAGGAGATAGCACAGCGCAAACGAGGGGATGAAAGCGAACAAAAAGAACAAATCGGAGAATACCATATTGAAGATGATGAATGAAATGGCCGCAGCGTCTTAGAACTGCAGCATGGAGGAAACGCGGTTGGCTATGTAGTAGCCGTTGCGACGTGCGCCCTGCGGCGAACTGTGCGTACCGTCGGTTGTGAAACGCTTGTCTTGTCTTTCGCGGATGTCATAGTTGCAGGCCTCGCGGTCGAGTCTGATGACGGCAATGCTCATGCGATGTCCACAAGCCTCGATGATGTCAGACACCTGCGCGATGCGCTCTGTGGAGGTGGCTGTGGTCTGTGGCGGCGTGAGCAGGATGATCTGACAGTCGGGGAAATACTGCATGAGCAGCTCGCATCCGTATCTTACCGATGCTGCCAGCGACACCATCTGTCCGACGGACTGATGGGTGGAGAAACGGTCGGCAAGGGAAAAGGCCTGCTCAGCAGTCTGGCTGAAGATATCCGGTCGCTTGTCGGCAAACCACGCATCGTTGGTGCCGGCGGCTATGAGGATAAGGTGTGGCGTGGGCTGCTGGTCGTTGTCGGCTGCCGTCTTGAGTCTTTCTATCTGATTGTACACCACATTGTCGTTTCCAAGCACGGCAATGTTCTGAGTGATGTTGCGCTGTGTCGTAGACGTGTTGGTCCATGTGGCACCGCTACGTGCGTAGCTCTTGCAGGTAGCGGGGGCGAAACGGTCGTTGAACCATTTGTTCCAGCCATTGGGCTGGTCGCAGTTGTCGCCACCTATCCATGCGTTGGAATCTCCGAGGATGACGACGTTGAGAAGACTGTGACCCTCACGGCCACCGCCCTCTTCCTGTTCGTTATGTGAGGCCTGCGCCGTGCATGCCATCTGAAAGACAGCCATGAGCAGTGCAAGGCCCAGTCGTTTGCATGTAGCAATCATTGTGGTGATGGTTTGTCAGTCGAGGAGAACGGTGGAGCGCACGCGGCTCAGCGTCTCGGGCGTCATCTGCAGATAGCTGGCGATGTAGAGCAGCGGTGCGCGCAGAGCCACCTGTGGCGAGAGCTTGCACATGCGGCGATAGCGGTTCTCGGCGCTCTCGAACCTGACGAGGTCAGCATGCACCTGCGAGAGGATGAGCGACTCCTCGAGAATCTTACGATAGAGAATCTGAATGTTGACGTTGTGCAGTGCCACCTCCTCGAGGCGCTGCTTGGGCAACTCGTATATGATGGTGGGCTCGATAGCCTCTATCTGCTGCAAAGACGGTGTTTCGCGGAAAAGACTTTCGATGCTCATCATGATGGTCCCTTCGACGGCCAGGTACTCAGTGACTTCCTTGCCATTCTTGAGGTAGTACTGTCGCAGCAATCCCTTGTCGATGTAGATGATGCTCCGGCAGACATCGCCTTCCTTGAGCACCTTCTCACCCTTGGCGTACTTCTTGGGAACCAGTACGCTTTCCAAAATGTCCAGCTCGTCGTGAGTCATCGTGCTGTATCGGCGGGCCAGTTCGCGCGCTATGTCGCGTTTTGTGTTCTGTAATTCTTTCATTGTCCTTCCTCCATTATGTTATTAGTAGATTTGTTCTCGTTTCGTGGTTCGCTGTCTTCGTTATTTCGGGGCT
The DNA here is from genome assembly GCA_017509155.1 of Prevotella sp. Classification (GTDB taxonomy): domain Bacteria; phylum Bacteroidota; class Bacteroidia; order Bacteroidales; family Bacteroidaceae; genus Prevotella. The sequence continues at coordinate 2,852 of JAFWQE010000188.1, read as the reverse complement.
TCGTCGTTCCGAAGAGAAACTCTAATCGAGCTTGAGCACAGCGAGGAATGCTTTCTGCGGCACCTCCACATTACCGATCTGCTTCATCCTCTTCTTTCCTCTTTTTTGTTTTTCGAGCAGTTTTCTCTTTCGGCTCACGTCGCCTCCGTAGCACTTTGCGGTGACGTCTTTTCTCACCTGCTTGACGGTTTCCCTTGCGATGATCTTCGCTCCGATGGCCGCCTGTATGGCGATGTCGAACTGCTGTCGCGGGATGAGTTCCTTGAGCTTCTCGCACATGCGTCGCCCGAAGGCCACGGCATTGTCGGCATGGGTGAGCGTAGAGAGGGCATCCACAGGTTCTCCGTTGAGGAGGATGTCGAGCTTGATGAGTTTCGACGGCCGGTAGGAGTCGATGTGATAGTCGAACGACGCATAACCCTTCGAGATGCTTTTCAGCTTGTCATAGAAGTCAATCACGATTTCGCCGAGCGGCAGCATGAAATGCAGCTCCACGCGGTTACCGCTGACGTATTCCTGATTGATGAGTTCGCCCCGCTTGTCGAGACACAGTTTCATGATGGGGCCAATATAGGTGCTCGCGGTGATGATGCTGGCTCGGATATAGGGTTCCTCGATATGGTCGATGAGCGTCTGCTCGGGCAGTCCCGACGGGTTGTGCACCTCCTTGGCGCCCCCCTGCTTGTCGTAGACCATGTACGACACGTTAGGCACGGTGGTGATGACGTCCATGTCGAACTCGCGGTCGAGTCGCTCCTGAACAATTTCCATGTGGAGCAGTCCGAGGAACCCGCATCGGAAGCCGAAGCCGAGGGCTACGGAACTCTCGGGCTGGAAGGTCAGCGATGCGTCGTTGAGCTGCAGTTTCTCGAGCGATGCCCTGAGGTTCTCATATTCTGTGGGGTCGATGGGATAGACGCCCGCGAACACCATGGGCTTTACCTCCTGGAAGCCTTCGATGGCCGCCGAGCAAGGTCGTGCCACATGAGTGATGGTGTCGCCCACCTTCACTTCTTTCGAGTCCTTGATGCCGCTGATGATATATCCCACGTCGCCGGTCTTCAGTTCCGCCCGTGGTATCATGTCCATCTTCAGCACGCCAATCTCGTCGGCATCATACTCCATACCGGTGTTGAAGAACTTCACCTTATCGCCTTTGCGTATGCTCCCGTTCTCAATCTTGAAATAGGCGATGATGCCACGAAACGAGTTGAAAACAGAGTCGAAGATGAGTGCCTGCAGCGGCGCCTCGGCATCGCCCTTCGGACAGGGAATGCGCTCCACGACGGCCCTGAGTATTTCCTCGACGCCCTCTCCGGTCTTTCCCGAAGCGCGAATCACGTCCTTCGGGTCGCATCCGATGAGTTCCACGATTTCGTCTTCCACCTCGTCGGGCATGGCGCTCGGCATGTCAATCTTGTTGATGACAGGAATAATCTCCAGGTCATGGTCGATGGCCATGTAGAGGTTCGAGATGGTCTGCGCCTGAACGCCCTGCGTGGCATCTACCACGAGGAGAGCTCCTTCGCAGGCCGCTATCGACCGCGACACTTCATAGCTGAAGTCCACGTGTCCCGGAGTGTCGATGAGGTTGAGCACGTATTTCTCTCCGTCAAGCTCATACTCCATCTGTATGGCATGGCTCTTGATGGTGATGCCGCGCTCTTTCTCCAGTTCCATGTCATCGAGCATCTGGCCTTCCGTTATCTGGATGGTCTTCGTGAACTCGAGCAGACGGTCTGCCAGCGTCGATTTCCCGTGGTCTATATGTGCTATGATGCAGAAATTCCTTATATGTTGCATGCTATATGCTTCCTTTTAAGGTGCAAAGATACGAAAAAAAAATGGAATTAAAGATTTGTATAAATAATTTTTTAGATTATCAATCATTATTATATACTTTTTGGCACTCACGCACCTCTGTCGCTCCTTTCACTCCGCATGTGCCACTGTGCGTGACGGTTTTCCGTCACGTTCATGTGCCGCGCTGTGTTTCCGAAGGTATCGCCAGTCGACAATCATCCTCACCGCTTCTCCTATCCAAAGCACCAGTGACGTCATGGCAATAATGATAGCCCAGTCTTCCCAAGGCAACGGAACGACGTTGAAGAACTCCTTTCCAACACTGACGATGACAATCTGTCCGACCAGTATCACCATGGCGATGAACAGGAATCCCTTGCAACCACGCAGATGGAATGCCGACTCTCCAGTGGCAAAGGCGCGGGCATTGAACAGATTCCAGAACTGCATCATGACGAAGATGGTGAAGAACAGGCTCAGTTCTATCGGTGTCAGCGGCTGGTCACCTGCCGCCTGCAGACTCCTGATGCCTTCCGTTGAGAGCCACCGCCCTCCGAAGAGCGATTCGGCAAGGTCGGTCATCGACACGACATCATCGCGTTCAAGCACGTAGAGCAGCCCCAGAAGCACGGCAAAGAACAGCAGTCCGGTCACAAGAATCTGTCGCCAGGCTCCACGGCTGATAATGAATGCCCGTCGGTCGCGCGGCCGCTCCTTCATCACCTGTGGCGATGGTGGAAGCGATGCGAGCGCCATAGCGGCGAAAGTATCCATGATGAGGTTCACCCAGAGCATCTGAGTAACCGTCAGCGGCGATTCTGTGCTCATGAAGGCTCCGCAGAGCACGATGAGGCTCGCAGCGACATTCACGGTGGTCTGGAAGAGTATGAAACGCTGTATGTTGCGGTGCAGCGATCGGCCCCACATCACGGCGCGCCCAATGCTCGAGAACGAGTTGTCAAGGATGGTGATGTCGGAGGCTTCTTTCGCCACGGCCGTCCCGTCGCCCATCGACAGTCCCACATGGGCGGTTTTCAACGCCGGCGCGT
>JAFWQE010000187.1 GCA_017509155.1 Prevotella sp. | reverse complement strand
GTTGCGGGGACACCGCAAATTCACTATTGTCCAAACTCCGAAACTCCCAAACTCCCATACTCCAAGGGACAGACAGGACTTGCGGAACTTAAATGAATTTAGTGGCGGATAAGCGTCGAGCCTTTCATTTGCGTTTCTCGGCTGTCCACCTGCACGGCATAGACACCTCGTGGCAGTGCGGCCAGCGAAATGGCAGGGTCGTCGGCTGGTTCAAACCTTCGCGTCATCATCCTGCTGCCGTTTGTGCTATAGAGCGTGACGGTGAAGGGTGCCGTGGGCATGGTCTGTGGCAGCAGTCTCAGCCATCCGTCGCTGAGCTGGAAGTTCATGGCGCGCGGCTGTGAGGTGGAAAGTCCCTCAATGCCAGTCATGTTCAGGACATAGAGCAGTCCAGCGTAGGCGTCAATCTCACCGTAGCCGTATTCATTGTTCGGATATTCAAGCGTCTCGTCGTGATGGCGGCAGGTATGGGCCAGCACCTCCTTCACGTCGTCGGGTGTGAGCATGGGGTTGGCCTGCAGCCACAGGGCGATGGTTCCCGCAACGAGCGGCGTGGCCATCGATGTTCCCGTGTCGGCGTTCCACACATAGGTGCGACCGTTGTGGTCGAAGTGGGCAATGTCGTAGTTGTGCGTCAGCACGCCCGACTTCTCAAAGTAGAAGCTGCTGTAGCTTGAGATGACGTTGGTGCCTGGTGCCATCACGTCAGGTTTCACGCGTTCGTCGTAGGAAGGGCCGATGCTCGAGAAGTACGCCCTCTCGCCATTGGTGCCGTTGTTGCTCTCACGGTGTTCGCCTTTGTAGTTCACGATGCCTGTTCGGTAGCCTGCCGCTCCCACGCAGATGGCACTGGGAGCCGAGCCTGGCGTGTAGATGCTGTAGCGATGCTCGCCCTCCTCGAAGGTGGGCTCCACATGGGGCATTGCTTTCAGTTCTCCGGTGTTGGTGAAGAGTTCAACGTGAGCATCGGTTCCATACAGTTCCAGGCTCACCGGCTGGCAGTCAGCGGTTTGTCCCAAGCCCAGATAACGCGACGGGCTTTGTATGTAGACCTCGTAGGCCATTTCTTTGTCGTTGTAGCACGATGGATACTGAGCGATGAGGTAGCTCCACTGGCGGTTGTGAATGAAGAACGTGTCGGCCAGCATCGAGTCGGGCTGTTCTATGACCTTGCCCATCTCTATGTGCCGGCAAACGGTGGCGCTGTCGTCATGGATACGGATGTTCAGGTCGAAGTCCTTGTCGGCGCGTAACGTGAAATACACGTAGGGTTTCCTGTAGCCGATGAACGTGCCCTTGCTCTCCATGCCCACGGGTTTTTCCAGATAGGTCCGTAGATGTCCCTCGTTGCCGGCCGACGCCACGAAGATATGTCCTGGTCCCACCATCTTGTCTATCACCTCGTAGAGCAGCATGTCGTCGCCATACCAGTCCTGATGCGACCCTTCGCTGAACGACACCACGCAGGGCTTTCCCACCGCGTCGGCATAGTCGAACGCGTACTTGAACCCCAGAGCGTCGGTGGCCGAGGTATATTTGTCGTAGTCAAGGCTGTCGATGAACTGCCGGTCGTCGCTCACCGCGTTGCTTATGAGGCAGAGGTCGCTCTCCCAGGCTATGCCGCGATAGGGGGTGTCGAATCCGCTTCCTGCAGCCGATCCTGCGGTGTGGGTGCCGTGTGTCATGACGAAGCCGTCGCGCGAATGCTGGTAGGCCAGCAACTCCTCTTGCGTGACATACTCCGCTCCCACGAACATGTTCGAGCCCACGGTGTCGGTGCTCAGCTGGTCCCAGAAGCGCTTGATGCGGTATTCACTCAGGTCGTTGTTGTAGAAAGTGGGGTGGGTGAGGTCGAAGCCGATGTCCTCGACGCCAACCACGACCCCTTTGCCGGTGAAGGCCTGCGGCAGGTTCTGGCCGGCATAGATGGGCGGTGTGTTGAGGATGATGGCCGACGTGTCGTTGAGGGCACTGCACGACTCCCGCGCCTCTATGCGCAGCACATTGGCACAGGCAGACAGGCTGTTGAGCTGGGTAGTGGGAATGGCAGCGATGTAGATGTCGTCGAACCGTGCCAGTTCGCGACAACCATGGCGGCGCAGGGTGGCCGGTCCGTCGTCAGTTATGCGCACAAAGGCACAAAGCATGCGCTGGCGACCCTGGCGAGAGGCGTCTGACAGCCGCGACGGTGCCATGAGGGCTGTCGGCGACTTGCGCTGCTCAGCGGCTATGCGCCTCACCATCCGCGACATCTTTTGGGGAAAGGCACGTGTCTGGGCATGCATGGCAATCACCGCGCAACACGCTATCATCAAGGTGGAAAGAATTCTCTTCATGGGTGGCAATTTGTTGTTTTCTGGTTGCAAAGGTAGTGAAAAAAAACGAGTGAGACATAAAAAACGGCTACTAAACGTGTGCGTTAAATAAAAAATGTGTAACTTTGCACCGATTTTGCACCGACAAATAGAAAATAATTATAAAATGGAATTAGCAAGTAAGTACGACCCACGTGAAGTGGAGTCGAAATGGTATCAGTATTGGCTTGACAACAAGCTGTTCAGTTCGAAACCCGACGGTCGCGAGCCCTATACGATCGTTATACCTCCGCCCAATGTCACCGGAGTACTGCACATGGGCCACATGCTGAACAACACCATTCAGGATATCCTTGTCAGACGGGCACGAATGGAAGGCAAGAATGCCTGCTGGGTGCCTGGCACCGACCATGCCAGCATAGCCACCGAGGCAAAGGTGGTGAAGAAACTCTCTGAGCAGGGCATCAAGAAGCACGACCTGACGCGCGACGAGTTCCTCAAGCACGCCTGGGACTGGACCCACGAGCACGGCGGCATCATTCTGAAGCAGCTGCGCCGTCTGGGCGCATCGTGCGACTGGGACCGCACGGCCTTCACCATGGACGAGAAGCGTTCGGAGAGCGTCATCAAGGTCTTTGTCGACCTTTACAACAAAGGTCTCATCTATCGCGGACTGCGCATGGTGAACTGGGACCCCAAGGCACTTACTGCATTGTCCACAGAAGAGGTCATCTATAAAGAGGAACACTCCAAGCTCTACCATCTGAAATACTATGTCGACGGACTGAAGAGCCTCGACAACATGGAGGAACTCGAGGCACAAGGCAACATCATCCATCGCGATGAGAAGGGATTCTACGCCGTGGTAGCCACCACACGTCCCGAGACCATCATGGGCGATACGGCCATGTGCATCAACCCCAAGGACCCGAAAAACCAGTGGCTCAAGGGCCGCAAGGTCATTGTGCCGCTCGTGAACCGCGTCATCCCCGTCATCGAGGACCGCTACGTCGACATCGAGTTCGGAACAGGCTGTCTGAAGGTGACACCCGCCCACGACACCAACGACTACATGCTTGGCAAGACCCACAACCTGGAAACCATCGACATCTTCAATGCCGACGGCACCATTTCCGAGCAGTCACCGCTCTATGTGGGCATGGATCGCTTCGACTGTCGCAAGCAGATTTCCAAGGACCTTGAGACTGCCGCATTGATGGAAAAGGTTGAAGACTATGTCAACAAGGTGGGCTATTCCGAGCGCAACCCCGACACCGCCATCGAGCCCCGTCTGTCGCTGCAGTGGTTCCTCAAGATGAAGCACTTTGCCGACATCGCCCTGCCGCCCGTCATGAACGGTGAGATGAACTTCTATCCCGCCAAATACAAGAACACCTACAAGAACTGGCTGGAGAACATTCAGGACTGGTGCATCAGCCGCCAGCTGTGGTGGGGACACCGCATTCCCGCCTACTACGTGGAGACAGCTTCCACGCTCCCCGAGGGAGAGGCTATTCCCGAGGGCAGCTTCGTGGTGGCCGAGACCGAAGAGAAAGCCCGTGAACTGGCATTGAAGCAGTTCCCCGCCCTGAGCAAGGTGGAGGGAGGCTTCACCCTGCGACAGGACGAAGACGCCCTCGACACATGGTTCTCCTCATGGCTGTGGCCCATCTCGCTGTTCGATGGTATCAACAATCCAGGCAACGAGGAAATCAGCTACTATTATCCCACCAGCGACCTGGTGACCGCTCCCGACATCATCTTCTTCTGGGTGGCGCGTATGATCATGGCCGGACAGGAGTACATGGGCAAGTATCCGTTCAAGAACGTCTATTTCACCGGAATCGTTCGCGACAAGCTGGGCCGCAAGATGTCGAAGTCGCTCGGCAATTCTCCCGACCCCATAGAACTCATCGACAAGTACGGCGCCGACGGTGTGCGCATGGGCATGATGCTCTCGGCACCTGCTGGCAACGACATTCTCTTCGACGACAGTCTCTGCGAGCAAGGACGCAACTTCAACAACAAGATATGGAACGCCTTCCGACTGGTGAAGAGCTGGAAGGTGGCCGATGCCGTCCAGGACAACGGTGCCGGCAATGCCAACAAGATTGCCGTCGCATGGTTCTCGGCAAAGATGAAGCAGGTGAACGCCGAACTCAACGACCTGTTCTCGAAATACCGCATCTCTGAGGCGCTCATGGCCGTTTACAAACTCTTCTGGGACGAGTTCTCAAGCTGGTATCTGGAGATGGTGAAACCCGCATACGTCAACGGCGAGGCCCAGCCCATCGACCGTCCCACCTACGACGCTACGCTCGGCTTCTTCAACGACTTGCTCAAGATGCTTCACCCCTTCATGCCGTTCATTACGGAAGAGCTGTGGCAGCATCTCTATGACCGTCAGCCCGGTGAGAGCATCATGCGCGACGAGCTGAAGATAGATGCACCCACCGACGACGAGCTCAGGCTGCTCGAGGAAGTGGAGAAAGTCAAGCAGGTGGTGTCGGGCGTGCGCATGGTGCGCAGTCAGAAGAACATCGCACAGAAGGAAAAGCTCGAGCTTCAGGTGGTGGCTACCGACAGCTACGATGGCTATGCCGACGTCATCAGGAAGATGGCCAACCTCTTGACGATGGCCACTGTGGCCGAGAAGGCTGCCGACGCTTCCGCCTTCATGGTGGGCACCGACGAGTTTGCCGTGCCACTGGGCGACCTCATCGACGTTGCTGCCGAACTGGAGAAGCAGGAGGCACAGCTGAAGCACCTGGAAGGATTCCTCGCCGGTGTGATGAAGAAACTCTCCAACGAGAAGTTCGTGGCCCACGCTCCCGAGGCCGTCGTTGCCATGGAGCGCAAGAAGCAGAGCGACGCAGAGGAGAAGATTGCAGCCCTGAAAGACTCCATCGCCGAGTTGAAGAAGAAAAAATAGTTCGGGTGACAGGTGTGGCGGATAGATGCTTGAAGTATCTTCTGAACGGCTGTAACTCCAGAAAACAAAACGCAATGAAGAGATTCCCCGCTTTCAAGACCATCTTGCTGGCTGCGTGTGTGGCTTTGTTCACCGCAGCCTGCCATCATCACGACGACCCTGAGCCAGGTCCTGAGCCGGTGGCGCAGCAGACGTTGCTGATGTATATGCCATGGTCGGGCGGTGGAAGCATCTATAATGCCTGTCTGAAGAACATTTCAGCCATGAAGACCGCCATCGAATACCGCCGTGGACTCGGCTCCAAGCGCGTTGTCGTGTTGGTGGCCAGCACGGCCAACCGTGCCTATCTCATCGACCTGAAATACAAAGATGGCGTCTGCCGTTACGACACGCTGAAGACCTATTCCTATCTTTCCAGTAAGGACTACACCACCGAAAGTGGCGTGAAGGCGCTCTTTTCCGATGTCATCAGTCTGGCCGAGGCCCACTCCTACGGCATGGTGGTCAGTGCCCATGGCACAGGCTGGCTGCCCGCCCAGGCCACGTCCTTCCTGTCGAAACAGCAGACCATGACCGGGTGGAGGGCACCTCGCCGCCGCATGATACCCGTTGACCATCCCATAGAGACGCGATACTATGGCACAGGCATAGGGGGCGACGATGCCTTTCATGCAGAGATAGCGGTGCTGCGCGACGCCGTGGCCGCCACCTTTGGCCATCTCGACTTCCTCCTCTTTGACAACTGCTACATGCAGAACATAGAGGTGGCCTACGACCTGCGCAACATCACCGACTACATCATCGGCTCTACGTCGGAGGTGATGATGATCGGAATGCCCTTCACCACTGTGGGAGGCCATCTGCTCGATGGCGATTATGCCGCGGTGGTGCAGGATTTCTACGACTTCTTCATCGATTATCAGGACCCCTACGGCACCCTTTCGCTGGTGAAGACAAGCGAAGTGGAGCCCATGGCCGCCCTCGTGAAGGAGGCCAATCTCAGGTGCGATGCGTCGAAGGTGGATGTCTACGATGTGCAGGCCCTTGACGGTTTCTCGCCGACGGTGTTCTACGATATGGGTTCTTACCTCAAGAGGCTAAGCAACGACAATGCCGACCTGCAGTCACGACTGCAGGCTCAGCTCCGCAAGATGGTGCCCACGGCTGTCAGCACGCCCCTTGTCTATGCAGAAAAGACAAAAAGCGTGTTCGAGGTAACCGAGTTTTCGGGCATCACCATTTCCGACATCAGCATGGCAAGGGCCGCTGAGCAGAAGACGCAGACAGCTTGGTGGCAGGCCACCCATTAGCCTGCCGCGCCATGACCCAACTCGTGGCCCTGCCCGTTATTCCACAGGCAGCGTGGCCACGGTGTCAGTAGCGACACTGTCTTTCTGGAAACTGGGTGGCGGACCATATTCCACGGTCGGCGACGACGAGCAGCTTTCCATCAGCCCGAATCCCAGCAGCGCCAGCAGCAGTCCTACCACCATGTTGGTGCCTCTTCTTAGCTTTGATTTCATTCTTTTCATAGGCAAAACAATTATTTCTGCGTGCAAATATAATCATTTGTGCGCAATTTTTTTGCCGTTTCGCGAAAAAAATGTACTTTTGTTTCCAAAATCATCAAATTGAGCTAAAAATGAAAAAAGTACAGTTTATCCTTTTGTCACTTGTCACCGCCATTCTGGTGTCATGTGGAACAACCAGTACAGTACCCATCACGGGTCGTAAGCATCGTCTCAGCGTGAGCGATGAGTATGTGCTCAGTCTCAGCACGCAGCAGTACCAGCAATACCTCAAGCAGTCGAAAATCTCGACCAACGCCCAGAACACCGCACTGGTGAAGCGCGTGGGCCAGCGCCTGGCCAATGCCGTTGAGACCTATCTGAAGACCAACGGCTTTGCCAACGAGGTGAAGAACTTCAAGTGGGAGTTCAATCTCGTGGCTGACAATCAGGCCAACGCCTTCTGCATGCCTGGTGGCAAGATTGTGGTCTACGAGGGCATCCTGCCCATCACCCGCGACGAAGCCTCGCTCGCCATCGTGCTCGGTCATGAAATTGCACATGCCGTGGCCAAGCATTCTGCCGAACAGATGACCAAGTCGCAGAACTCGTCGACACTGGTTCAGCTCGGCGGCGGCGTCTTGTCGGCCCTCGGCGTAGACCAGACCACCACACAGGTGGCAGCCAGCGTGGCCTCGCAAGGTCTGAGCTTGCTCAACCTGAAATACTCGCGCGACAACGAGAGCGAGGCCGACTACATGGGCCTCATCTTCGCCGCCATGGCCGGCTACGACCCCAATGTGGCCATCACCTTCTGGCAGCGCATGGCAGCACAGTCGCAGGGACAGCAGCCCACATGGCTCAGTTCACACCCCTCAGACGCCAAGCGCGTGAGCGACATTCAGAAACATCTGCCCGAGGCGCTTCTCTACTACAAGAAACAGAAGTAGCTTGAACATCTTCGCTCTTATATTCAGGGCTCCACGGCCGGACACGGTTATCGACATGCCAGCTTCCGTCAACAGGTTCTTCTGCCGGAAAGGCTTTGCCGCGATAACCATGTTCGGCCATATCTTTACCGGTGAACAGGAGGATGCCGACCGGCTGAACGCCCGTTTCACCTACACCAAGCACCACGAGATGATCCACCTGCGGCAGGCGCAGAACACCCACAACTCATGGTTCCGCTTCTACATCTTATATATGTGGTATTCGTTCGGTGCCTTGCGCTATCTGCGCAAGACGCGCAATGCCCCCTACTACCTGAACCCCTTCGAGATGGAGGCCTACGCCCACACCCGCGACCTCTCCTATGCCGACAGCTGCCGCGAAGAGGGCGCCAGCGAGTGGCGACGCTTTGCCCGTATGTCGCTCTCCGAAAGGCTCCGCTACATCCGCCGCAACGGAATAGGCTGACTTCCCTGCGCCTAATTTTCGCTTTGCGAAGAAAAACTAGTTCAACTTTCGCATTCGCTCAACTTCTTGGAGTTCAGGAGTTCAGGAGTTACAGGAGTTCAGACGATAGTGCTGAAGGCTCTCTTTGCGTCAGTTTACACGGTTTGGAAGTATTGTCTGAACTCCTGTAACTCCTGAACTCCATCAACTTGCGAAAGTTGAGAAACTAGTTTTATTCAACTTTCGCAAACTCTCCAAGACCCACCCCAGCCCCTCCTGCTCAGGGAGGGGAAAGTCACCTCTCTGCGCTCCCTCCCTAAACAGGGAGGGCTGGGGAGGGTCTTCTCACTTCTTACTTCTTAATTCTTAACTCCTCTCCTCTCACCTCCGTAAGGCTTCAACGACGAGTGTCAGTGCTTGTTTGCAAACTTTTGCGAACCATTGCGAACTTTTGCAACCCCATAATACAAATGCAAACTAAAGAGAACCAAAATACTTGGCGGGTTCGTTTTTTTTCCTTAACTTTGCACTATGATTCAGACGTTATTGGCCATATTGACCCAGCGAGAGCTGTTTCTGCTGCTCCTCTGCACCGTCACCTATGTGGTGTTGTTCGTCGTAGCAGTGCAGAATAGCCGCAGGAAGGTGCGTTTGCTGGAGGAGCGATTAAAAAAGGTACGCGCGATGCAGGCAGAGCAGGAGGCACAGAGCGCCAGCCGCATCGAGGCCAACCGTCAGAAGATTGCTGAGCTGGAGTCGCTTTCGCAGAAACTCGACGACGAGAACTCGATGCTGAGGCTGCAGCTGGAGGAGCGGCGCGCGAAGCTCGACTACGACAACAAGGTGGCGCTCATTGAGCAGGAAAAGCGCCAGAAGGCCGAGACCGTGATCTTCAGCTCCGACGTGTACAGGCGCCTGCAGCGCTATCTGGAAACGGGACACATGATGATGGCCGACGACTGGGCCGAGCTGACTCAGCTCGTAGACAGCATCTACACGGGATTCACCGACAAGCTCTACAGCCTCTACCGGCTCACACCTCAGGAATACTACGTCAGCCTGCTCACCAAGGTGCACATCCCTCCCAAGGACATTGCCACGCTGACAGCCCACTCGAAAGAGAGCATCGCCACCACGCGCAGCCGGCTCTACCATAAGGTGTTCGGGCGCAAAGGGTCGTCGAAAGACTGGGATGAGTTCGTGCTGGGGTTATGAAGCCCCCCAAGCTAAGTGACAAGGGTAAGCCCCCCAAGCCCCCGAGGGGGATGTTTAAGTGATAAGTGAGGAGCCCCCCAAGCCCCCGAGGGGGATGTAGAAAAGCGAGAAGTGAGTGGTGAGAAGTATCGTCCAAACTCCTAAACTCCAAAGGACAAGCAGAGCTCCAAGAGTATCGTCCAAACTCCTAAACTCCCAAACTCCTAAACTCCCAAAATAAGTGATAAATAAGAATATTAATAATTAATATTGAATAGAAAATGAAGAAGATAATGTTTTCACTGGCATTGATCGTAGCAGCTACGTTGAGTGCCCCCGCCCAGATTCTTTACAAGATCACGGGCAATGGCTTGCAGAAGCCGTCGTTTATTATTGGTACCTATCATCTGGCTCCGGTGTCGTTCGTCGACAGCATTCCGGGAGTGAAGGCAGCGCTTGAAACAGCAGAACAGGCCTGCGGTGAGGTCGAAATCAGCGAGTTGACGTCAAACGAGAGTGTGCAGAAGATGCAGGCTGCGATGATGTTGCCCGAGGGACAGACGCTCGACAAACTGCTCTCTGCCGACGAATTGTCGCGACTGAACGCCCTGTTGAAGGACTTGTTGGGTGTCGATTTGAGCAATCCGATGGTGGCCCAACAGTTGGGGCGTATGTCGCCTCAGGGACTTAGTACGCAGCTCACGGTGCTGATGTATCTGAAAAAGAACCCGGATTTCAATCCGCTGTCGTCGTTCGACGGATATTTCCAGCAGCAGATGGTCCAGGCTGGCAAGCCGGTGAAGGGCTTCGAGACGGTAGACTTCCAGGTGGACGTGCTGTTCAATGGCACGCCGATGGAGGATCAGGTGAAGGGCCTGATGTGTGTCGTAGACAACAGGGAGTGGCAGGAACAGATGGCAGACGATGTGGTGAGTGCGTTCTTCTCGCAGGACCTGAAAGCCATCGAGGACGCACTCGAGCGGGAGATGGGCAACGATTGCGACAGCAAGCCCGAGGACAAAGACCGCCTGATATACAACCGCAATGCCAACTGGCTGAAGATGATGCCGCAGATGATGAGCGAGAAGAGCACCTTCTTCGCCGTAGGCGCCGCCCATCTGGTGGGTGAAAAAGGTGTCCTCGAAGGACTGAGAAAGGCCGGCTATCAGGTGGAAGGCATGAAGTGAAATCCTCTCACTTCTCACCACTCCCTCCCTTCGGGAGGGCTGGGGTAGGTTCTATCTTCTCACCACTCCCTCCCTAAACAGGGAGGGCCGGGGAGGGTCTTCTCACCACCGACCTCGTTCGCTTTGCTTGCAAAGAACTTGAATAAACTATAATAAAAAGAGTAAAGACTATGATTGACTATCTTTCACAACATCTCTGGCAACTGTGGGCCGTAGTGGCCTTGGTATGCCTCATTCTGGAGCTCACGGCAGGCGATTTCTTCATCCTCTGCTTCTCCATCGGTGCCGTGTTTGGTGCCCTTGCCGATGTCTTCGGCTTGTCGCTCTACTGGCAGATAGGTGCCTTTGCCCTGTTCACCCTGATCAGTCTCTTCTTCGTGCGCCCCGTAGCCCTGCGCTATTTCCACCGCAACGAAGAGCAGCGGCTGAGCAACGCCGACGCCCTCATCGGACGCCGCGGACGCGTGGTCGAGCAGATTGAGTCGGGCGGATATGGACGCGTCGCCATCGACGGCGACGTGTGGAAAGCCGTGAGCCAGACCCAGGAGGCCGTAGAGGTGGGCAACTTTGTGCGCGTGGTAGGCCGCGAAAGCACCATCATCACCGTGGTCAAGGCCTGAAAACGACAAATCATTAAACATTAAACAATAATCCTTAAACAGTATCAACGTTATGAACATTATGACTTATGTACTGATAGCCATCGTGATTCTCGTGGTTATCATTGCCAAGAAGGCCCTCGTCATCATCCCGCAGTCGGAAACGAAGATCATCGAGCGACTGGGTCGTTATTATGCAACCCTCAACCCAGGTGTCAACCTGATCATCCCCTTCATCGACCGCGCCAAGGACATCGTGGTGCTCAACCGTGGGCGCTATTCCTACTCCAACAGCATCGACCTGCGCGAACAGGTCTACGACTTCCCGTCGCAGAACGTCATCACGAAGGACAACATCCAGATGGAGATCAATGCCTTGCTCTACTTCCAGATTGTCGACCCCTTCAAGGCAGTGTACGAGATTTCCAACCTGCCCAACGCCATTGAGAAGCTCACGCAGACCACCCTGCGTAACATCATCGGTGAGCTGGAGCTCGACGAGACGCTCACCTCGCGCGACACCATCAACACCAAGCTGCGCGCCGTGCTCGACGATGCCACCGACAAATGGGGCGTGAAGGTGAACCGCGTTGAGCTGCAGGACATCGTGCCGCCGGCAACCGTGCTCAATGCCATGGAGAAGCAGATGCAGGCCGAGCGCAATAAGCGTGCTCAGATATTGACATCCGAGGGTGAGAAGGCAGCCGAGATCCTTGCCTCTGAGGGTGAGAAGACCGCCATGATCAACCGCGCTGAGGCCGCCAAGCAGCAGGCCATCCTCCACGCAGAAGGTGAGGCACAGGCACGCATCCGCAAGGCAGAGGCCGAGGCCGTTGCCATTGAGAAGATTACCGAAGCTGTGGGCAAGTCGACCAATCCCGCCAACTACCTGCTCGCTCAGAAGTATATACAGATGATGGAAGAGCTGGCCAAGGGCGACAAGACCAAGACCGTGTACCTGCCCTATGAGGCAACCAACGTGATGGGAAGTATCGGCGGCATCAAGGAACTCTTCAAGGAAGGATGAGCCGGATGAAGAACAAGGCCATCGCCATGTTCTCGCTGCTGCTGGCCATGCTCGCGCTGGCGGCTTGCAGCGAGAACTATTCGCGCGGCGAGAAGGTGGGCACCGTCATCGAGTTTGCGCAGTCGGGACTCATCTGGGACTCTTGGGACGGGCGCCTCAACCTCACGCAGACAGGCATGAACACCGCCGGCGAGCCCTTCATGTTCTCGCTCGACAACGACCGCACCGATCAGGACTCGCTCGTCCATCTGCTCTATCAGGCACAGATAGAAGGCTGGAAAATCAAGGTGAAGTACCACAAGGTGAAGGGCTGGAACTGGTTTGAGAACCGTGGACGTTCCGACTATTTCGTCGACGAGGTGACCATTCTCGACCGCGACTTCGCCAATCCGCTGCGCAACAGCGGCGCACGCCAGGGACATGTGGTGGACACCATCTACGTGGTCATCGACAAGTCAGAGCTGCGCCGCAAGTAGCGACATTTCTTTCCGTCACCCCAAGAACGGCGGCTTTCGCACATGCGAAGGCCGCCTTTTCATGTCGGAGGCGTTGAAGCATGGCACGCATCAATGTCGCATGATGTTTGTTTTGACGAGCGGACGATCGTTTGCAAAGACGAAACAGGCAGATAAAAGCAACAAAGGGCAGCAGCTAAAAGCAACAAAGGCGGCATCCGCAGCTTCTGAAAATGACGCGCGAAAGGAACGTAAGCGGCAAATTGACGAATCGATTCCATTGGTTTCGTTCAACGATTCCATTGATTTCGTTCAACGAATTCATTGCATTTGTCTAACAATTCCATTGGTATTGTTGCAAGAAACTGGCGGATTAGCATGGCAGAAATGACAGGAACAGCGGGCGAAAAGAGTGGGGGAGAAGGGGGAAGGCACAGATGATGATGACAAGCCCTGACGGAAAACGACGCAAAGCCAGTGTGCTTGCTGCGGAGAGCCTGCAGACATTAGCCGCACATGATCCCGACCATCTGGCTAATGCCTATTTCAATGGGTTCACCGATGGCGAAAATAGCAAAGTTGAGTTTTTTTCGTAAAAAAGATGGCAAAATGTTTGTCGGTTTCGCGGAAAAGCGATAAATTTGCACCCATAATAGAAAAATAGTAATAAAAATGAAGTCATACGCATTCTTTTACGGCTATTATTATTACTTTGCAGGCTACTGTGAAGCGGGAAGTTGCGTATAGATTTCAACTTAGGACATGACAAGATGAACAGAAGATAAACATCACGGTCCCGCTTCACAGAACATGTGAGGCGGGATTTGTTTTTGAGGCGCAGCGCGCCGAGAGAAGTAAAACAATGGATAGTGAACAAAGAATGAGGAGAACCCGATGATGAGCGGTCTGGCAAGCAGGCGACATGATGATGGCCTGTTGCCTACATCTCATCGCCAATGAAGAAGAGACAAATGAAGAGAATAGCGATACAGGGCCTTGTGGGTTCTTTCCACGACATGGCCACCCACCAGTATTTCGACGGTCAGCAGGTGCAGCTCATCTGCTGCTCCACCTTCGAACAGGTGTTTGAGAACATCAAGCGCGACCCCACCGCCATTGGCATGGTGGCCATCGAGAACACCATTGCCGGCAGCCTGCTCCACAACTACGAGCTGCTGCGCGACTCGGGAACATGCATCGTGGGTGAGCACAAGCTGCACATCTCCCACTGCATCTGTTGTCTGCCCGACGACAACTGGGCCACCGTCAATGAGGTGCATTCCCATCCCGTGGCGCTCATGCAGTGCCGCCACTTCCTTGAGAACCATCCGGAAATGAAACTTGTGGAGGCCGAGGATACGGCAGGCGCGGCCAAATTCATCAGCGAGAACCAGTGCCGGGGGTGGGCCGCCATCTGCAGCAGCGACGCGGCACGGCTGTACGGCATGCGTATCCTGGAGGACAACATTGAGGACAACAAACACAACTTCACGCGGTTTCTCGTGGTTTGCAACCCCATGAAGGCCGACTTCCTGCGACCTCTGGAACGCGCAGACAAAGCCAGTCTGGTGTTCTCGCTCCCTCACGAGGAAGGCAAGCTGTCGCAGGTGCTCAGCATCTTGTCGTTCTACAAGATCAACCTCACCAAGATACAGTCGCTCCCAATCATTGGGCGCGAGTGGGAGTACATGTTCTATGTGGATGTGACCTACGACTCGCTGACACGCTACCGGCAGAGCATCGATGCGATTGCGCCGCTCACACGCGAGCTGAAAGTGCTGGGGGAATATATCGCGAAGAATTAAGTGAGAAGCCCCCCAAGCCCCCGAGGGGGATGTTTAAGTGAAAAGTGAGAAGTGAGAAGTATCGTCCAAACTCCCAAACTCCTAAACTCCTAAACTCCCAATATACGTGAGAGGGGAGAACCCATCCCAGCCCTCCCGAATGGAGGGAGAGGGGAGAGGTGAGAAAAAGACAAGAATGAACAAAATATGGCCTCATGGCATAAAAAAGAGGAAAAGAAAAGCATGAAAAAGGAAATAAAGGCAGCCGCAAGGCTACAGCAAGTGACCGAGTATTATTTCAGCCGCAAGCTGAAAGAAGTGGCCAGTCTCAATGCGCAGGGAAAAGACATCATCAGTCTGGCCATTGGCAGTCCGGACATGCCACCTTCGGAACAGACCGTGGAAAAGCTCTGTGAGGTGGCGCGCAATCCTAATGCCCACGGCTATCAGCCCACCATGGGCACGCCCGAGTTGCGACAGGCGATGGCCGATTTCTATCTGCGGTGGTATGGCGTGGAGCTCAATCCGCAGACCGAGATACAGCCGCTCATAGGCAGCAAGGAGGGCATCCTCCACACCACGCTGGCCTTTGTCAACCCCGGCGAAAAGGTGCTCGTGCCCAACCCAGGCTATCCTACCTACACGTCGCTGAGTAAGATTCTGGGAGCCGAGGTGGTCAACTACGACCTGCTGGAAAACAACGGCTGGCAGCCCGACTTCGATGCGCTGGAGCAGATGAACCTCGACGACGTGAGACTGATGTGGACGAACTATCCCAACATGCCCACAGGAGGTGCCGCCCGCAAGGAGACCTACGAGCGGCTGGTGCGCTTCGCCCAGGACCATGGCATCGTGGTGGTCAACGACAATCCCTATTCTTTCATTCTCAATGAGCATCCGCTCTCGCTCCTGCAGGTGGACGGCGCCAAGGACTGCTGCATTGAGTTCAACTCCATGTCAAAGAGCCATAACATGCCCGGATGGCGCGTTGGCCTCTGTGCGTCTAATGCGCAGTTCATACAGTGGATACTGAAGATAAAGAGCAACATCGACAGCGGCACCTTCCGAGGCATACAGCTGGCAGCCGCCGAAGCATACCGCAACAGCGGCGAATGGCACCGCGAGGCCAACATCAACACCTATCGTCGGAGGCGGAACATGGCCGAGGACATCATGCGCATCCTCGGTTGCGAGTTCGACCCGCAACAGGTGGGCATGTTCCTCTGGGGAAAGATACCCGCCCAGTATGACGATGCCGAGCAACTCACCGAGCGTGTGCTCCACGAGGCCCGTGTGTTCATCACGCCCGGGTTTATCTTCGGCTCCAACGGTGAGCGCTACATCCGCATCTCGCTCTGTGCAAAGGACGAGAAGATTGCCGAGGCACTGGAGCGCATCAAGAAGGTGTTTGCCCAGTAGGACACGACAGGAAACAAGAATAGAAAAATCAATAAAAGAAACATCAGATATGGAACTCGAATTAGAAAAACTGCAGCTCCCCAGCGACCAGGAACGCCCGTTTGTCATTGCCGGACCGTGTTCGGCCGAGACCGAAGAGCAAGTGATGACCACCGCAAGACAGCTTTCACAGAAAGGATGCCACAACTTCCGTGCCGGTGTGTGGAAACCTCGCACCAAGCCAGGTGGCTTTGAAGGCCATGGCGAACCGGCGCTGAAATGGCTCAAGCAGGTGAAGGAAGAGACCGGAATGCTCATCACCACCGAGGTGGCCACGCCAGAACATGTGGAGCTATGCCTGAAATATGGCGTCGACATCCTGTGGATAGGTGCCCGCACATCTGCCAATCCCTTTGCCATGCAGGCGCTGGCTGACTCGCTCAAGGGCGTTAGTGTTCCCGTCTTCGTGAAGAACCCCGTGAACCCTGACCTGGAACTGTGGATAGGTGCACTAGAGCGCATCAATCAGGCCGGTATCAAGCAGCTGGGCGCCATTCACCGCGGATTCTCGTCCTACGACAAGAAGATATACCGCAACCTTCCCATGTGGCAGATACCCATTGAGCTGCGCCGCCGCATTCCCGAACTGCCCATCATCTGCGACCCGAGCCACATCGGCGGACGACGGGAACTCATTGCTCCGCTCTGCCAGCAGGCAATGGACCTGGGCTTCGACGGCCTCATCGTGGAGAGCCATTGCGACCCCGACCGTGCCTGGAGCGATGCCAAGCAGCAGGTGACACCCGATGTGCTCGACTACATCCTGTCACTGCTCATCATCCGTGACGAGAAGATGACCACAGAGGGAATCACGCAGCTGCGCCATCAGATTGACGAGCTCGACAACGAACTCATGAACCTGCTGGCCAAGCGCATGAGGGTTTGCCGCGAGATTGGACAGTACAAGAAGGAGCACAACATGACGGTGCTGCAGCCCACGCGCTACAATGAGATTCTCGACAAGCGCGGTGCCCAGGGCTCTCTCTGCGGCATGGACGGTGACTTCGTGAAGCATGTCTTCGAGGCCGTGCACGAAGAAAGCGTGCGCCAGCAAATGGAAATCATCAATAAATAAAACAACTTTCGCAAGCACTATGTATTTACGATTTAGCGATTTACGATTTACTATTTATTTACGATTTAGTTATTTGGCTATTTTACGGTTGCCGCTCCGCAAACAAATAGCTCTATAGCTAAATAGTAAATAAATCGTAAATAGTAAATCGTCAAATAGTAAATATTTTCGATTTGGCTATTTTACGGTATGTCACTCCGCAAACAAATAGCTCCATAGCTAAATAGTAAATAAATCGTAAATAGTAAATCGTCAAATAGTAAATCTACTTGCGGAACTTGAAAAAGTAACACCTAGCAAGCCTGTCGTTCCCCCTGAAATCCGCAGGCACTCCCCTCTTTCGGAGGGGTCGGGGGAGAGGTTTATGAAGATATTGGTAATGGGAGCAGGAAAGATGGGAAGCTTCTTTCTCGACCTGCTCAGTTTTGAACACGAGACAGCTGTCTTTGAAAAAGACCCGAAGCGACTGCGCTTCACCTACAACACACTGCGCTTCACGACGTTGGAGGAGATAGAGGAGTTCAAGCCCGAACTCGTCATCAATGCCGTCACCGTGAAGTACACCATCCCCGCGTTTCGCGAGGTGATTCCTCACCTGCCAAAGGACTGTATCATCACCGACATATCATCGGTGAAGACCGGACTGAAGGAGTTCTACGAGAGTACCGGCATGCACTACGCATCGAGCCACCCGATGTTCGGTCCCACCTTTGCCAACCTCAACCAGCTTCACGAGGAGAACGCCATCATCATCAACGAAGGCGACTTCATCGGGCGCCTCTTCTTCAAGGACATCTATCAGAAGCTGGGGCTCAACATCTATGAGTATTCATTCGAGGAGCACGACAAGACCGTGGCCTACTCGCTGAGCATACCGTTTGTCTCCACATTCGTCTTTGCCGCCGTGATGAAGCACCAGGACGCGCCGGGAACCACCTTCAAGCGCCACATGCGCATCGCAAAGGGCGTGCTCAACGAGGACGACTTCCTGCTGCAGGAGGTGCTCTTCAATCCCTACACCCACGACCAGGTGTCGCAGATACGCACCGAGCTGAAGGAACTGCTGGAAATCATCGACAACAAGGATGGCGACGCCATGAAGGCATACCTGAAGAAGATACGCGCCAACGTGAGGCGCGACATCTCCTGAAGCCCTCCTTCCAAACCATCATCCATCATCTTTCATCCTTCATCCATCACCCATCATCCATCATCTAGAATGCTTCACGCCTTCCTTTCCGCCATCCTTCTCACCTTTGTTGAGCTGAACTGCGAGAACCTATTTGACTGCCAGCACGACTCGCTGAAGCAGGACGAGGAGTTCCTGCCTACCAGTACGCGCCGCTGGAGCCAGCACCGCTACTGGGAGAAGCTGAACAACATCGGTCAGGAGATCATTGCCTGTGGCGGTGAGGAAGACTGGCAGCTGCCCGACCTGGTGGCGTTGCTGGAGGTGGAAAACGACAGCGTTTGCCGCGATCTCACGAAGCGTTCGCTGCTCAGAAAGGCAGGCTATGAGTTCATCGCCACACAAAGTCCCGACCTGCGAGGCATCGACGTGGCCCTGCTCTACAGTCCTTTCTCCTTCCGTCCGATAAGCCACCATGCCATTCGTGTCAGTCCGCTCCCCGACATGCGGCCAACGCGCGACATCCTCTACGTGGAAGGCGAGCTGCGAGACCACGACACGCTGCACGTCTTCGTGGTGCATGCCCCCAGCCGCTTCGGAGGCGAGCGCACCACGCGGCCGCACCGCCTGCAGGTGGGAACGGTGCTCACCGCGGCCATCGACTCCGTAAGAGCCATCCATCCGCAGGCAAAGATCATTGTGGCTGGCGACATGAACGACCCGCACGACGGCCACTTGCCGCAGCTCATCGTGAAGGCAGGCCTTACGAATATCTCCCAGTCAGCCCAGGGCACGAACGGCGCTCGCGGAACCTATAAGTACAAAGGCCAGTGGCAAAGCATCGACCACATCTTCGCCAGCGGTCCCTTGCTGCCGCTGTTCTCTTCCTGCCGGGTGTTTGATGCCCCGTTCCTGCTTGAAGAAGACAAGACCTACGGTGGCGTCATGCCCCATCGCAACTACAATGGCATGCGGTACCAGAACGGATACAGCGACCATCTGCCCCTTGTGGCACGCTTCACGCTTGGGCCCTGAGCAGTCTGGAATAGAAGCATCAACAAGGAAGCGGAAAGAAGTGAACCCACTCCTGCCCCTCCCCAAGGGAGGGGTTCTGCAGAGAGGTGAGAAAAGGAAGCGGAAGAAGTGAACCCACCCCTGCCCCTCCCCAAGGGAGGGGTTCTGCAGAGAGGTGAGAAAAGGAAGCGGAAGAAGTGTTCTCTCACCACTCCCTCCCTTCGGGAGGGCTGGGGTGGGTTCTATCCTCTCATCTCTCCCTCCCTTCGGGAGGGCTGGGGTAGGTTCTCACATTATTAATTATTCATCAGGCGCAGAGCGCCGCAATACATTATTATGGAAATAACAATTGGAGCAATCATCATTGGTATCATCTCGGGCTTTCTGGCCGGGAAAATCATGCGAGGCGAAGGCTTCGGCTGTCTGTGGAATTGCCTTCTGGGCATTGTTGGAGGTATTGTGGGTGGCCACATCCTCGGATGGCTCAACATCTCATGGGGTGGCACAATCGGTGCCATTGGAACGTCGGTGGTAGGTGCTGTAGCCGTGCTGTGGATAGCATCGCTGTTCAGAAAATAGGCCACAGGATTTTAGCGTCTCTGGAACCCACCCCAAATCCTCAGAAGGGAAGGGGATGCAGAGCGGCAAAGGCGAGTGCGTGTTACCCCTCCTATGGGAAGGGGGCAGGGATGGTTTGCGTCTTTGGTGCAGTTTTCGTGAAGAATGTCGGTTAAATGTTTTGTCGTTTCAGCAATTATCTCTATCTTTGCAGTGACTTCGCTATCGGAGTGAAAACAATCGTTATCAACTATCTGAAGTTATATGTATTTACGATTTAGCTGTTTACGGTTTACTATCTATTTACGATTTAGTTATTTGGCTATTTTACGGGTTGCCGCTCCGCAAACAAATAGCCCTATAGCTAAATAGTAAATAAATCGTACATAGTAAATCGTCAAATAGTAAATTGACATACGAAACTTGAAAATCATTTTAATATAAGTAATTATGAGTGGTATTTTTCGAAAAGCGTTATTAGTATCGGTAGCATTCGTTTTGTGCATAGGCACGGCGAATGCACAGTTGCCCAATGAGAAATTCGGCAAGCCATCGGATCTGGAGTGGGACTATATCGGCTGGGGTGATGCCATTGATGCCGACGCCATCATCCTTTGCAAGACGATGACGGTGACGTATCAGCTGTCCGATCAGGTCGACAACTACAACATGAACAGTTCGGAAATCAGTGGTGACAATATTTCTGATTTCAGTAAAAACATGATTGACGACAGCAACATTCTGGTCAAGTACACAGTCGGGCTTCGCACGAAAATCATGAAGCCAGAAGGTGCCAAGCATGCCAATATAGACATTACCTATTTCAATGCCGACAACGGTGACGTTTATAGTCGTGACGAAGTGACCGACATGAAGATAAAGGTGTTCACCAAGAACGAGAAAGGCAAGGTGGTGAAAAGGAATGTCAGCACCAGCTCTTTTGCCCAGGAGCGTGTCGACGACAACTATATGGTCATACATGTGGTGGTGCCCGATGTGGAGGCAGGCAGCATTGTTGAATACCAGTACAACATAACAAGCACCCGCCCGACGTTCCTCTACGACTGGCTTTTCCAGGAATGCATACCGACCGTTCGCTCGAAGTGCGACATAGAGATTCCTGCTTTCCTGCAGTTCAACATGAATGTTCCCATCAACAAACTCATCAAGTCGAGTGTTGAGGCAGGACGTCTGGCTTACGACATCAACAGGACCGACATGAAGAAAGGCAAGACATGCCTGAGCAACCATTACAAAATCGTTGGCGACTATATTCTTCCCAAGGGACAGGCTCTGACGCACAACCAGAATGCTGGTGACGGAAACAAGGAGGCTGCCGAACTGGAAATAGCCCCCTTTACGAGCCTGATTGTCAAGCCAGAAAACTCAACGCCGGTATTTATGCCGGCCGGCAGTACCCATCTGAGACTCAAATAACCGCCAGCGACGCGTTGAAAAAGAAAATCCGACAAGATGACAGCACCTTGTCGGATTTCTTTTTGGTCAGCCGTGTTTTCTGCTTTCTGAAGTCCTTAACATTTACGATTTAGCTATTTACGATTTACTATTTATTTACGATTTAGTTATTTTGCTATTTTATGGGTTGTGGCTCCATAGCTAAATAGTAAATAAATCGTAAATAGTAAATCGTCAAATAGTAAATATTAACGATTTGGCTATTTTATGGGTTGTGGCTCAATAGCTAAATAGTAAATAAATCGTAAATAGTAAATCGTCAAATAGTAAATGATCGCGCGAATTTCTTTATATTCATCGGTTGGCCATGCGGTAAACTTCGGCCATCTGTTCAGGTCCCAGCACGTCGAGCGTTCCCACGGTGATGGTTCGTCCGCGGCTGCACTTCTCCACGAGCACGTCAATCTCTTCTTCCGAGATGGTGCGTCCGAGCAGTTCAGATATGCAGGTGGGCATGCCGATGGCGCGATAGAAGCGTTCCATGGCCTGCACGCCGCGCTCTGCGGTTGCCTCGGGGTCAGTAAAGTCATTGGGAATGCCCATCACGTTGACGGCAAACTGGACGAAGCGGCTCAGATGGCGCGGCATGACAAAGCGCGCCCATGAGGGCCAGATGGCGGCCAGACCTGCACCGTGAGTCACGCCGTAGACGGCACTCAGCTCGTGTTCCAGACGATGAGTGGCGAAGTCTTTGCCAAGTCCACACTCCATCAGGTTGTTGTGAGAGAGGCTTCCTGCCCACATGATCTGTGCCCGATGGCGGTAGTCCTCGGGATTGCGCAGCACCTCGAACACACTGTCTTTCACGGTGCGCATCAGTGCCTCGGCCATGCTGTCGGTGAGCGTCATGTCCTGCTCGCTGGTGAAATAGCGCTCCATGGTGTGCATCATGATGTCGGTAGCTCCGGCGGCTGTCTGATATTCGGGCAGCGTGAAGGTGCGTTCGGGATTCATGATGGCGAAGCGGCAGCGGCAGAGGTCGCTGTTGATGCCTCGCTTGTTCTTGTCCTCATCGCGCGTGATGACGCAACTGTCGCTCATTTCGCTGCCTGCTGCGGGAATGGTGAGGACACATCCAATGGGCACCGATGCCTGCGGCTTGGCCTTGCCTGCCCAGAAATCCCACACGTCGCCGTCGTAGCAGAGACCGTAGGCAATCGCTTTGGCAGAGTCGATTACGCTGCCGCCGCCCACTGCCAGGATGAAGTCGACGCCTTCCTTCCGGCATAGTTCGATGCCTTCTTTTACCTTGGAAAGCAGCGGATTGGGCACCACACCGCCCAGTTCTACAAAGGGAATGCCGCCCTCACTGAGCAGGCGGAACATCTTGTCGAGCAGGCCAGAACGCCGCGCGCTGCCACCGCCATAGTGTACCAGCACCTTCGTGCCGCCATGCTTCTTCACCAATGAGGCCACCTGTTCCTCGCTCTGTCGTCCGAAGACCACCTGCGTAGGGCTGTAGAAATTGAAGTCTTTCATGTCTTTTTCGCTTTTTATTATTAGTCGTTTTATCTACGTCATTAACTCAGGAGTTGCAGGAGTTCAGGAGTTCTCTGCAAGCAGAGCGACCAAAGGTCGAGCGACAGACGATACTTTTTTGTGCGATTCTTACTCCTGCAACTGCTCCCCGCGTGACTTACTGTTCGTTTGTCAGGATTCTGACGATGCGTTCGGCCGTCCGTCCGTCCCATCGTTCGGGCAGAGATGCCTTTTTCCATCGTCCCTCCACCATCTCCTGCAGTGCCTCAGCCAGCTGACCGGCATCTTCGCCCACGAGGACGTTGGTGCCCACCTTTACCGTTTCAATGTGCTCGGTGTAGCTGTTCAGCGTGATGCAGGGCACACCGTTGAAGGTTGCTTCTTCGGCCACGTTGCCGCTGTCGGTGACGATTCCCATGGCGTGGCTTGTCAGATAGCCGAACTGAAGATAGGGTAGGGGGTCGGCATAGATGAAACCTGGTGTGGGCGGCACGATGGCCTCCACCACGCGACGTGCCTCCTGTCGCAGCACGGCAACCACGGGAACGTCGGCCCTGCTGGTCAGCGCGTCCATCATGAGTTTCAGGTTTTCCTCGTTGCGCAGCAGTGCGCGGCGGTTCAGGGTAAACACTAGATAGCGCCCGTCAGCCAGCTGGGCTTCGTCCATGAGCGGTGGTCTCTGCCAGCGGTCGTGGTTGTAGCGCAGGTTGTCTATCAGGATGTTGCCCACCATGTAGACGCGGCTCTGCTCGGCACCCTCGCGGTTGGTGATGCTGCTGGCCGACATGCCGGCCGTGAAGAGCAGGTCAGACAAACCGTCGATGACCAGGCGGTTCACCTCCTTTGGCATGTTGATGTCGAACGAGCGCGTGCCTGCCACCAGATGGGCAAGACGCACGCCCTGCTTCTTGGTCACAATGGCGGCTGCCATCGTGGAGGCCAGGTCGTCGACCACGATGACTACGTCGGTGGGATGCGTCGACAGGTATTTTTCGAAAGCGCCCATCACGCGCCCCGTTATCTCGTTCAGACTCACGCTGTCAACATCGAGAAACACTGTGGGCCGACTGATCTGCAGGTCGTCAAACAGTGTCCCCTCCAGCGTGGCGTCGTCTGCCCGTCCAGCGTAGACGAGTTCATAACAAATGCCATCGGACTTCTCCATGGCGCGAATCAGCGGTGCCACCTTGATGAAGTTGGGGCGCGCACCGGCCACAATACATACTTTTACCATTCTTTCGTCGTCTTTTTCATTGATTCAGCCTGCTTTCTTCGTCCTTCGTTATAGAATGATTGTTTAGGCAGCAGGCAGCATATCTTCTGCAAAGATGTTGCAAATGAGGGCAAAAGAAGCTTGCTTCAGTTTTGCCGAATGCAGCATATCTTCTGCAAAGATGTTGCAAATGAGGGCAAAAGAAGCTTGCTTCAGATTTGCCGAATGCAGCATATTTTCTGCAAAGATAGCAAAAACCTTTGACTTGGTGGCGATGTTAACACAATTTAAGTGGCAGAACACCTGCTTACAATAAAATAATGTGTATTTTTGCAACGTAAACAAAACGGGTGTGACCTCGCAACAACGCTTGAGCATGACTATCAGACACCAACTTGAACTCATCTGTGCCACTGTCGCCATTGTGGTGGGAGGGGCTATTTATCTGCTGTTCCGGCCGCAGACATTGCTCATGTTCAGCGTCATTGATGCACTGGGACTGCACGCCATGGTCGACAGCCTTCGCCATTCATTCTCATCTCTTTGCCCACCCGCCTTTGTGCTCAACAGCCTGCCCGGTGGACTCTGGGCCTTGTCGTTCGTGCTGTTCATCGACGTCCTCTTTGCCCGTTGCCATCCGTCGAAGCGATTTCTGTGGACCCTCGTCATTCCACTTTCAGGCGTCGTGTCCGAACTCATGCAGGCAGTCGGTTGGCTTCCTGGCACGTTCGACACTGCCGACCTGCTCTGCTATCTGCTGCCCATTGCCGTTTCTTATCTGCTGGCATTCCGCAGCAGACCTCTTACCGTCATCTCCCTTTTTTCATCATTCATTAGCCACTTATCAATCAGGCGCACAGCGCCACCTTATGCACCATGAATCAGAATCAGCCTTTTAACCCCAATCAGCGCGGCAACTCCTTTTCCGACAAGTTCACCGGCCGCCAGCTTACCATTATTGCTGTCAGCATCGCAGCCGTCTTCGTCGTCATGGGCCTCGTGACATGGTCCGCCGGATCTTCAGACGACAGTAGCGACAGTAGTAAAACCCTCGTCGTGGACGACAAGGACGGCAGCGACGAAAAAGGCCACCGCTACAAGTTTGGCGAGGGCGATGACCGCTCGGAAGGAAAGCAGGAAGCCGACAGTGTGGTGGTGAACCAGCCCATTGAGGGCGACCCATACAAGGAACTCGACGAGCTCATCGGACTGGAAGGGGTGAAACAGGAGGTGCGTTCGCTTGCCAACTTCGTGAAAGTGCAGAAGATGCGCGAGCAAAAGGGGCTCAAGTCGCCCAAACTGTCGTACCACCTTGTCTTCACAGGGTCGCCAGGTACAGGTAAGACAACCGTGGCGCGCATCGTGGCAAGGATTTACAAAGACCTGGGCATACTGAAGAAAGGCCATCTGGTGGAGACCGACCGCTCGGGACTCATCGGCCAGTATGTGGGCCAGACGGCGCCGCGTGTCAATGCCGTTTGCGACTCTGCCCTCAATGGCGTTTTGTTCATCGACGAGGCCTATGCCATCACACAGAGCGAGTCGTCCAACGACTATGGCGCCGAGGCCGTGGCAACTCTGGTGAAGCGAATGGAGGACGACCGCGACCGGCTCGTGGTCATCGTGGCCGGCTATACCAACGAGATGAAGAAGTTCATTGACGCCAATCCCGGACTGAGATCGCGTTTCAACCGCTACATCAATTTCCCTGACTACACCCCGACAGAACTCTACGACATCTTCCGCCTTTACCTCCGCAAGAACGAATACACCATTACCAAGGAGGCCGCCACATTCCTGAGGGAAAAGCTCGACGACGTGGTGAAGAACAAGACGCGCAACTTCGGCAATGCCCGATATGTGCGCAACGTGTTTGAGAAGGCCATTCAAGCACAGGCCAATCGCGTGGCTAAGGAGAAGGATGTGAACGACCGCGAACTGGTGGAAATCAAACTTGCCGATGTCAGGCAGGCGCTCCTTGAGGTGCAGCCATAGAAGATAAGTGGAAAGTGAAAAGCGGTTTTCTCTTTGCACAAGACTTCTGCGTCTCAGTGTCTCTGTGTTCAATATATAGGAGCTGCCAAGACCAGCTTATCGGTAAGGTATAAAAAAACTAGGGAATTTTCACGAAACATGGCGCTTTTCGTGAAAATTCTCTAGTTTTTTTGTCGTGTTCTGGCAAGTTGCGTTGCGAAGATATCGCGATGTGTTGCCTGAGTCGGCGCCTTTGTCCGTCTGTTTTTCAGAAGGTGTGAGGGGTCAGAAGCCCATTGGGTTGCTATTCTGGTAAGCCTCTCGCATTTTCTGCTCGATGTCCTCTTCTGTGTTTTCGGGCACTATCTCGAGGGCTCTTTTCATGTCTTCTTCATATCCACTCTGGTCGCCGTGCTGCTGCTTGATGGCAGCCCGCTCGCGGAAGGCATCTGCCGAGAACGGATTCACGTCTACTACCTTGTCGTAGTAATTCAGGGCCTCGTCGTCGTTGCCTTTCCGGTGCTCCATCCTTGCCTTCAGCATCAGCACGTCTTCGTGCTCGGGAACGTTCTCCATGAGCCATGCTGTGTCTGCTTCAGCCTCATCGGTGCGTCCTGCCTCCATCAGTGTGGTGGCGCGCAGCAGCCGGGCGTCGGCCATGTCGGCGTCGTTATCTATGATCTTGGTGAGCGCGGCCACGGCATCGTCGGTGCGCTGCTGTCCTATATGTGCGCGAGCCAACAGCATGAGAGCCGCAGGTAGATTATCGTCGAGGGCCAGGGTTTGCTGGCACATCTCGGCCATGGCATCGTAGTCCTCCTGCATGAAGCTCACGTTGGCCATGCGGAGAAGAATGCCGATGTTGTCGGGCTCGGCCCTCAGGAGGATGGACAGATGTTGCTGCGCCTCGTCCAGCTGATTGGTGTGGATGAAGGCCTGCGACAGATAGTCGTGTACCTCAAGGTCGTCCTTGATGTCGAGAGCGGCCTCAAAGCATCGTATGGCATGCGGCATCTGGTTGATGCGCAAAGCCTTGATGCCATCGAACTTCAGCACCTCAAAGTCGTGTGCCTCTTTCTCTTTCTGCTGTTCCTCGGGGCTTTCTGTCTGACCGCCGAAGAGTGATTTGAAGAATCCCATGTGTTGCGGAGCAATGTGTTGAATGGAAAGAAAGGTCGGACTACATGTCTTTCAGCGTCCTGTAGACTGACGGGGTGAGCACGTCGGTGCGCTCCCAGAGTGGCCAGTTGTCGGCATCATCGACCCATGTCTTGCCCACTTTCTTCACTCGTCTGAACGAGAAGCGTGCGTTGATGTAGCCGTCTTCGCCGTCCTGAGCCAGTACGTAGCAGTACACAGTTTTCACGTATTTCGATATGCGGCCCAGCGAGCGGGTGGTCGTTTCTGTCCATTCTTCCTGCGGAATGACCACAGAGAGAATCTTCACCGTGGGATATTTTCCCTTGAAGATATTGGTGCAGGCTGTGCGGAAGTTTGCTGCCTGCGACTCGCGGAACAGGTCGTTGGTGTAGATGTGCATATAGCTGTGGCCATCCACGTCTACCAGTCCGCTGCCGTTCATTTCTTCCTTGATGCGCCTCGAACTGCGGGTCACGCCTTGCTTGGCTTTTGTCCACAGGCCGCTGACGGCCTCGCTGACGCTCTCGCTGTCGGTCTGTGCGTTTGCAGGCGACGCCATCAGCATCGCTGCCATTACCATCAATACAATCTTTTTCATTTCGGTTGTCTCCTTCCTTTTTATTTGGTGAAACATTTTTCGGCGGCAAAGGTAAGCATTCTCAGACGAACTGAGACGCAGCGAACACTTAAAAAACAAAAACGAACGACAAAAATGAATAATTACGGGGGGATTTATTTGAAATTAACGCTTTACTGCTTTGTGTTTGCTGGAAAATGTGTAATTTCGCAGCGGTATGAAAAGACTATCATCCTTGATTGCCGCCTTGATGCTGGCATTAGTGGCAGGGGCCCAGGAACAGGACCGTCATCTGGGCGCTACCGTGGCGCAGCCTGTGGAGCCGCAGATGGTGCTCCAGGGGCCGAGGGCCGACTCATTGCATCTGCCATTGCTTAACCATTACGGGCAGATGCCATCACTGGGCATGTATCCAATCCTTTGGGGAGGCCTGAGCAATTGGCAGCTCCATGAGGGACTGAACGTGAATCTCGGCGCCAGTGTCTTCACGTCCTTTGGCCGCCATTCCTATAGTGGCGCAGGGTTCCAGCAAGACATCGCCCTATTGTACGCCACACCGCTGAGCAGCAAGGCGTCGCTGGCGGTGGGCGGATATATGAACAACATGACGTGGCGTCACAACAGCTGGCGCGATGCAGGGCTGACAGCGGTGCTCGGATATCGTTTCGACGAACACTGGGAGGGCTATCTCTACGGCCAGAAATCGCTGCTCACCAACCGACGTTTCATGCCATATCCCCTCTACGATATGTCTAACATCGGCGACCGCATTGGTGCCGCCGTGAGGTACAACTTCTCTCCTTCGTTCAGCATTCAGGTCAATGTGGAGAGCAGGGAGTACCCTTCGTTCGCTCCTCCGCCATACGCTCGGCACGACCACATGCTCATGCCCTGACGGCTAACCCACGTCTGCCAGGAACTCATCGAGGTGTTTATTGTATCACGAATTTGAGAATTAGAGAATGACACGAAGCCAGGAGCCTTCGGCATAGTCATTCTTTAATTCTCAAATTCGTGATAGAAAAGATAGTAGTGAAAACGAACTGGCTTTTTTTCATGTCGTGGCCTTCAGCCGCAGACTGTTCAGTACCACGCTCACACTTGAGAATGCCATGAGCGCTGAGGCCCACATGGGTGTCATTTGCCAGTGGAACCCGAAGAAGAAGGGGATGCCTGCCGCCAGCGGTATACATATTATATTATAGATGAAGGCCCAGAAAAGGTTCTGGTGAATCATGCCAACGGTCTGCTTCGATAGTCTGATGGCGTCGGGAATGCGGCGCAGGTCAGTGCCCATGAGCGTCACCTGTGCCACGTCCATGGCTACGTCTGTGCCCTTGCCCATGGCAATGCTCACGTCGGCAACAGCCAATGCCTGCGTGTCATTGATGCCGTCGCCGGTCATGCCCACATGGTGTCCGTCGGCCTGCAGTTGCCTCACCATGTCCTCTTTGTCCTGTGGCAGCACCTGCCAACGGTAGTGCCCGATGCCGGCTTTCTCTGCCCAGAATGCTACGGCCTCCTCTTTGTCACCGCTCATCATGTAGACCTCCACGCCCAGCTGCCGCAACTGTTCCATGGCCTCGCGTGCATGTGGCTTCAGCTGTTCGCGCTCTTCGGGCTGCAGTTCTGCTGAATGTGCGAGGTCCACCTGCTGGTTGGGAATGGTCAGTGTGCCGGTCTTGTCGATAACCAGCGCGTCCATTTTGCGTATGCTTTCGAGGGCGGTGGCGTCCTTGATGAGTATGTTCTTCTTGGCCGCCTTGCCTATTCCTACCATCAGGGCAGTAGGTGTTGCCAGTCCGAGTGCACAGGGGCAGGCGATGACCAGCACGTTGACGGCCGACAGGATGGCACGTGGCAGCATGTATTCGCCTCCACGGCCCCACCAGAGCAAGAATGTGAGCACCGACAGGACGACCACCGTGGGCACGAAGATGAGCGCAATCTTGTCGACCACCCGCTGCACGGGCGCCTTCGAACCCTGGGCTTCCTGCACCGTGCGTATGATGCCGGCCAGCAGCGTGTCCTTGCCCACGGCCTGCGCCTTGAAGCGTAGCGTTCCCTGTTTCACAATCGTTCCGGCAAACACTTTCTCGCCTGCCTTTCGCATGGCGGGAACAGGCTCGCCCGTAATCATGCTTTCATCGATGGATACATGGTCCAACTGAGAACTGAGAGTTGAGAACTGTTCCAACTGAGAACTGAGAGTTGAGAACTGAGAGGTATGATTACTTTTTTCGTCGGTATTCCTGGCCTGAACGTAATCATACCTTTCAGTTCTTTGCAAGCAAAGCGACCAAGGTCGAGCGCTCAGTTCTCCGTTCTCAGTTGGAGAATGCCTTTCTGTTATCAGCTTTCCGTTCTCCGTTGGAATGTTTTTTTCGTTAACAACGATTCCGTCGACAGGAATTTTTTCGCCTGGTCTCACTTCCACAATGTCGCCGCGCTGTAGTGTTGCGATAGGCACCTCGTTCACGTCGTCGCCCTCCACCACGCGCGCCGTCTTCGGCTGCAAGCCCATCAGCGAGCGGATGGCCGAGGCGGTGCTGTTCTTGGCGCGATTCTCCAGCAGGCGGCCCGTCAGCACGAAAGTGATGATCATGACCGAAGCGTCGAACCACGTGTCCCACACCATGCCGCGTGCCTCCCAGTAGCGTTCGCCCCAGAACGTGTTGAACGTAGAGAACAGGAACGACACCCCCGTTGAGAGTGCCACCAGCGTGTCCATGTTGGCAGAGGCGTGTGTCAGCTGTCGCCAGGCGTTCACAAAGAACTGCCGTCCGCAGTACACGATGTTGGCCAGTGCGATGATGAGCATCGTCTGGTTGGCCACGTCGCGGTTGCCTATGTGCAGCCACCCCATGGAGATCGCCATGACCAGAAGCGCGAACACCCACGACACCACCACCCGACGGCGCAGCAGCGCATAGGCACGGTTTTCTATTTCGGCCACCGAACGGTCTTCTTCAATCACCAGGTCGTAGCCCGCCCGCTCAATCTCCTCCTTCATCTTCTCGGGCGACACCCGCGTCTCGTCATATTCCACCAGCACGGTGCGCGTAGCCAGATTCACGGCAGCCCGCTCCACGCCTTCTATTCCGTTCATGCGACGTTCCACATTGGCCGCACATCCGGCGCACATCATTCCCAGCACGGGTATCGTTCTCTTCTCCATCGTTGCACATTTTTCGGTTTCTCAGGCCGCAAAGTTACGCAATTAAAACGAATTATCCGCTTCACCGTCGCCCTTTTTTCCTTTTTTCTGCAACGCGGTTGCAAGATGTGCGGGAGATTATTGCTCACACAGAAATCACAGAAATCACAGAAGAATTCTGCCTATTTTCCGTGTGAGCATTATTTACCGTGCTCCCGTGTAATCATTTTTTTTCTGTGTTTTCTGTGATTTCCGTGTGAGCATAATTTACTGTGCTCCCGTATAATCATTTTTTTCTGCATTCTGTGATTTCCGTGTGAGCATAATTTACCGAGCTTCCAGTGTGGTCATTTTTATCAGCATTTCCGTGTGAACAATGCGAAAACAAGGGAAAACGTCGATTTTTTTAGCCTAAAGTTTGCTTATTTAGAAAAAATCCCGTATTTTTGCTCCCTGCCGACATGCGCGACGTGTATAGCTTTGAAGAAATATGAATCAGCCTACCTCACCTATCAGTTCTCTGCAAGCAGAGCGACCAAGGTCGAGCGCTCAGTTTTCTGTTAGAAACATCCCCTCGGGGGCTTGGGGGCTTTTTCTCAAATATGAATCATCCATGACCATCACTCCCATCGCCCATTTCCGTTCGCCGTTTACCGAGAAGTTCGGGATACCGCGCCAGAGCGGGCTCATAGAAGAGCTGGCGGGACAGATTGTGTTCGAACCAGAATGGCGTACAGCCGATGCGCTGCGCGGCATAGAGGATTTCGACTACCTGTGGTTGCTGTGGGAGTTCTCCGCGAACCGTAGTGCCCACAAGTCGCCCACGGTGCGCCCGCCACTGCTTGGCGGCAACCAGCGCATGGGTGTGTTCGCCACGCGGTCCCCTTTCCGGCCCAACAACCTCGGTCTCTCGTGCGTCAGGATCGACCATGTGGAGTGGCAGTCGCCGCAGGGCCCCGTCATCCATGTGCTCGGTGCCGACCTCATGGACCAGACACCCATCTACGACATCAAGCCCTACCTGCCCTACGCCGACGCCCATCCCGATGCCCGTGGCGGCTTCACCGACCAGCAGTCGTGGCGAAGGCTGAACGTCATCATGAGCGACCAGTGCGCCGCCATGTTCACGCCCGAGCAGCTGCGCGCCCTCATCCGCACCCTCGAGCTCGATCCTCGTCCGCATTATCAGGACGACCCCGACCGCATCTACGGCCTGATGTTCGACGGCCACGACCTCCACTTCCGTGTCCGTGGCGACCAGCTCGAAGTGGTATGAGCGACCTGGCCATCATCAGGCATTCACAAAGAAAACATATAGGAGTATGTACAAGGAGTTTGGGAGTATAGGAGTTTTCGCGGCTTATAGCCGCTGGAGTTTGGACAATAGTCCTTACGGCAGAATGGAGCAGACAAAGTATCGTCCACGCTCGACCTCTGGTCGCTCTGCTTGCAGAGAACTCCCATACTTCAGAACTCCAAAGGACAAGCAGAGCGCCAAGAGTATCGTCTGAAACTCCTGAAACTCCTCAATCTAGAAGTTGTGCCCGACACGAACCGAGGGCAATGACAATGGCAGACATCAAGAACATCGTGCTGACCGGCGGTCCTTGTGCAGGCAAGACCACCGCCTTGGCGCGCATCATCCAGCATTTCACCTATCGAGGCTACGCCGTTTATGCCCAGCCAGAGGCGGCGACGCTGTTCAGCCAGGCGGGAGTGAACTTCCTCACCAGCGACAAGAGTCTTTTCTTCGAGAGCGAGAAACAGTTGCTTTCCTTCCAGCTGCACACCGAGGAATGCTTCCGTAAGATGGCTGAGAAGACCAACAAGCCAGCCATCATCGTCTATGACCGTGGCATGATGGACGTCTCTGCCTATATGGGCGCCGACATGTGGCAGGCACTGCTCGACGACATGGGGCTCAACGATGTGGACGTGCGCGACAAGCGCTATGATGCCGTGCTCCATCTGTGCACCGCTGCCAAGGGCGCCACGGAGTTCTACACCTGCGACAACAACAGCAGCCGTACAGAGGGCATTGAACAGGCCGTGATGCTCGACGACAAGATCATCAAGGCATGGATGGGACACCCCCACTTGCGTGTCATTCCCAACAGAGGAACGTTCGAGGACAAGCTCAACACCATCATATCGGAAATCTCCTCCGTGCTCGGCATACCCGAACCGATAGAGATGGAACGCAAGTTCCTGGTAGATGTCATCGACGACATCCCCGACAGCCGCGAGATGGAGATATTCCAGACCTATCTGGTGGAACGCAATGGCGAAGAGTCGCGCATCAGGAAGCGAGGAGAGAACGGCCACTATGCCTATTTCCTCACCACGAAGAAACACCTGGAGGCCAATCAGCGGGTGGAGGTGGAGCGACTCATCACACCCGCGGAGTATATCAATCTGATGAACTTAGCCAATCCCGACAAGCAGACCATTCACAAGCTGCGCCGTTGCTTCGTATGGAACAACCGCTACTACGAGCTCGACACCTTCGTCAGCCCTAACATGCCCCACTGTCTGCTGGAGATAGAGGATGTGACAGAGGATGAAACCATCACCTTCCCCCCATTCCTCCGATTCATTGAAGAGGTGACGGAGAATCCCGACTATTACAATTCAAACATCTCTAAGCGGAGATAAAACCTTTGGATTTACTATTTGACGATTTACGATTTACTATTTATTTACGATTTATTAATTTGGCTATTTCTTCTGTCCAAACTCCCAAACTCCTTTAACTCCTGTAATTAGAAGTTGCGCCCGACACGAATAAAGGGTATGAGAAAATGAAGAATATAGAATTGTCATTCATGTGCGTGTGTGCATTTTTCATGGTGGGGTGCTCGTCGCCCAAGCAACCTGCCCCAGTGAGCGAGGACACCCAAACCCAAGAGACTGTCGCAACGAGTGAACCCGCCGACCATCATGACACTCTGTCTGACAAGGTGGCGGAGATTCAGAAACACCTTCCCTTGATGGTTGTTGACAAGGAATTCCAGCTAAAGAAAGTGGAAAACGATGAGTCAGAAAAAGTCCTCACGTTTTACATCTTTCAAGACGAGAACGTCAGTGGAGAGTGGAGCAAAAGCGAGGTCGGGGAGTTCGGAAAGAGCATTGTCGCTTGGCTTATCGGCGCGCCAGAAGCCAAGGAGACGCTCTCTTCCGAAGAGGTGGAGGAACTAAAAGAGTACGAAGATTTCCAGCAGTTTTATAACAATATTCCCAATTACGAAAAGGTCAAGGATTTGCTCAAAACCATTTCAGACATGGATTATAGTATTCTGCTAAACTTCCATAGCAGAGACAGTTACACGATTGCAACAACCCTGACACCAGAAGAGACAAAAGATGCCGTCATCTTTTATCGGGAAATACTGAAAAAACTAGATGACGACACCAGCGTGGATCCCTTTTGATAGTTCTCTCCGATTCGCTTCGAGAGTGTCCTACTGAGCCCGTTCTATTGGCACGGACAAACACAGAGTATTCTGCCCCCTTGTTCTGTTACTACGGACAAATACGGACAGAATGGGACTTTTTATTCTCGGGAGACTTCTAAAAAAGCTTGCTATTTGGCTCTGATTCAAAACTATTCAGCATATCGGCGAAATAAGAAATCTCTAATTCTTAAATTCGTGATAAAAGAAAAACAGGCTTTTTGTTGCGAGTGTTCCGGGAAAAAGCTATCTTTGTGGCCAAAAATCACGACAAACAATCAAAAAAACAATCACCCATGAGACGCATCCCCTTTCTCATCGTGTTCATCCTGCTGACCCTAAGCGCCACTGCGCAGCGCCAGCTGTTCTTCTACTGCCCCGATGCCCGCCAGGGCTTCCATGTGGCCGCCATCGACGAGGACGACGGCGCCTGGCACGAGGTCGGCAAGCTCTTCGACTCCGACTATGGCCCCTGGGGGCAGGAGAAGCGCATGTACAGTCCCTACATCCTGCGTGCCAACGACGGCACCTGGCGCGCCGTGTTCCAGGTCAACGACACCGCTCCCTGCTTCGCCGCCGTCTATAGCGCCGACCTCATCACCTGGCGACCGCAGGACTATCCCCGCATGACAGCTCCCGGCTGCTTCTCGCCCATCATCCGCGAGACCGACCAGGGCTTCGACATCCATTTCGCCTCGCCGACCCTCGGACAGCGCATCACCACCGCCACACGCGACTTCCGCCATTTCACCGCCGACCGCAAGGCCGACATCATGCTCAAGATTCGCAAGGACCAGGCAGTCGTCGACGGCAATGAACAGGAGGGACAGATCATCAGCGTCGAGGACCATGTGGCCGAACAGCTCATGGCCTGGCATGCCAGGCTCAGGAGCGACAACGAGCTCTATCGTGAGACCCTGCGCGACGACCAGCAGAAGCTGTTGCCGCTACTCACCCCCGACGACGGAGCCCTCACCGCCACCCTCTACGCCTACAACGATCAGGAGAAACCCATCAGCGACATGCTCATGGGCATCTTCTTCGAGGACATCAGCTACGCCGCCGACGGAGGCCTCTATGCCGAGATGGTGCAGAACCGCGACTTCGAGTACAGCGAGCGCGACTACCACCGCGACGGAAAGACATGGGGCCCCACCACCGCATGGGAGCTCAACGGCGGCACCGAGGTGTCCACCGACCAGCCCCTCAGCACCAGCAACCCCCACCACCTCGTCGTCACCGACCAGCGGGTCGTCAACCTCGGGTGGGACGGCATGGCCGTGAAGAGCGGCGAGCAGTACGACTTCACCATCTTCGTGCGCAACATCGACAAGAAAAAGAAGACCCTCCGCATATCACTCCGCGACGGCCTCGTCAGCCTCACCCCCGTTGCCGTCGTCACCGCCACCGGCAAGGAGTGGGCCCAGTATAAGGTCACGCTGACGGCACAGCGCGCCGCCTCCCATGCCGTCCTCGTCATCGAGCCCCAGGGACGCCATCGTGCCGCCATCGACATGGTCAGCCTCTTCCCCCGCGACACCTACAAAGGCCACGGACTGCGCCGCGACCTCGCCGAGGCCATCGCCGCCCTCCATCCCCGCTTCGTGCGCTTCCCCGGCGGCTGCATGAGCCACGGACAAGGCATCGACAACATCTACCATTGGAACCACACCGTAGGGCCCCTGCAGGACCGCAAGCCCGACTTCAACATCTGGAACTACCATCAGACACGCGGCCTCGGCTTCTATGAGTACTTCCAGTGGTGCGAGGACATGGGCGCCGAGCCCCTGCCCGTGCTTGCCGCCGGCGTGCCCTGTCAGAACTCTGCCGCCAATGCCGATGGCTATGCCGGACAACAAGGCGGCATCCCCATGGCCGACATGCAAGCCTATATCCAAGAGCTGCTCAACCTCATAGAGTGGGCCAACGGCGACCCCGCCACCAGCCAGTGGGCACGCATGCGCGCCGATGCCGGCCACCCCGCGCCCTTCAACCTCCGTTACATCGGCATCGGCAACGAAGACATCATCTCCACCGACTTCGAGGAGCGCTGTCTGATGATCAGCAAGGCCATCCACGACCGCTATCCCGACATCCAGATTTGCGGCACCGCCGGTCCCTTCCACGACCCCTCGTCCGACTACATCGAAGGCTGGCGTTTCGCCCGTGAGCATGCCGACCTCTTCCGTCTTGTCGACGAGCACTACTACGAGAGCACCGGCTGGTTCCTCAACAACCAGCACTACTACGACGACTACCCCCGCACCGGTCCCAAGGTCTACCTCGGCGAATGGGCTTCGCGCACACGCACCGTGGAGAGTGCCCTTGTTGAGGCCATGCACCTCTGCGCCATCGAGCGCAATGGCGATGTTGTCAGCATGACCAGCTACGCCCCGCTCCTGTGCAACGAGAAGCACCAGAACTGGAACCCCGACCTCATCTACTTCACCAACGAAGGTCTGACGCTCACGCCCAGCTACCACACGCAGCGCCTCTTCGGCACCTACGCCGGCAACCGCTATGTGCCCACCGCCCTCGATGCCTCCCCTGAGGTGTCCCACCGTTTCGCCTCCAGTCTGGTGTCCGACAGCAAGAGTGGCCGCCGCTACCTCCGTCTTGTCAACGCCCTTCCCCTTCCCGTGCGTCTCACCGTCGAGGACCTCCCCTTGCCCGACGCCCCCCATGTGGAAGGCTTCACCGGCCGTCCCGACGCCCTCACTGTCACCCCCCTGACGTCCCTCGACATCACCGCCAACGAGCTGCTCCTCCCCGCCTACAGCGTCGTGGTGATGGAAGTGGAATAAATGAAAAATCCCCTCTTTCCCCCGACATCACAAGCATTGATGTCAGCAGGGGAAAGAGGGGATTATTGTGACTTGCCGTTTAATATTTCACTCGGTTTTTCCTGCAGTATTCTATGGCACCGCGGTCGCCACATTTTGCTGCGATGGTCATCATGTTGACACCAGCTCTCTGGTTC
The DNA here is from genome assembly GCA_017509155.1 of Prevotella sp. GTDB lineage: Bacteria > Bacteroidota > Bacteroidia > Bacteroidales > Bacteroidaceae > Prevotella. The sequence continues at coordinate 10,995 of JAFWQE010000187.1, read as the reverse complement.
TTTTTCAACAAGCATGAGCCATACAGGTAGAACATCATGCCAAGCATTTCGTCTTTCACGCTGCCTCGTTCAATCTCTTCGATGCTCGCGCCCAGTACCCGCCGATAGGTGGACACCGCATCGCGAATGTGGACGATGGCTTGGTCTGTATCATTCATTTTCAGGTAGGCATCGGCAATGTTCCAGTTTGTAATAGACGATATTTCCTTGTTGTCTTTCTCCTTGTCGGCCAGCATTTTCCAGTAGGTGATAGCATCGCGGTAGTGTTCTTGAATGTAGAAGTTTGAAGCTATCAGGTTGAGCATCCTGCTGTGCAGTTCACTCTGTGTCTCGCCGTAGAGGGTCATCCATTGTGCACACACGCCCAGACTCTCTTTGTATTGCTCCTGTCGGGCATAGCATTCGGCCAGCATGACCAGTTGTTCTGAAGTCAGGCTCTTTATGTTGTTGATGCGCAACAGGTTGTTGATGGCTGCGGTGTAGTTGGCAGCCTTTATCTGTTGCACGGCATCGTCGGCCATTTTCTGCAGGTCGGCCTCTGTGTATTTGGTCTTGTGGATGATGAGCTTTGTTCCGTCAATGGTGATGGCTCCCAGTGACTGTATGACAGTCTGGCCGAGTAGCAGTGGCACGTTTTGTCCTTTCATGATGCTGGCCCTTACGTTTTTGATGTGTAAAGAACCAATGGAGATGTCTCTCAGTATGATATTCATGTGTTCCACGATAGATCCGTCGGCCACCGATGACTTTCCCAGACTGAGCATGTCTTTGTTTTCCAGATAGCCGTTCTGGAGCATGTAGCGTGCGCAATCTACAGAGATGGACACGTCGGAAGCCCCGGTGTCGAAAATCAGTTTCATGCTGGCCCCGTTCACGGTGCACGGTATGCGGAACAGGTTGCCGTAGGGCTCCATCTCTATGATTTCTTGTGCTGTCACTGTCTGTGCAAGCATGAGGAGCAGCCATAGCCATTTCCCAAATCTCTGTCTCATATTGTTGTTTCCTTTCTTTAGGTTGTTAGTGTTCAATGTCTTTTGGCCAGGTTGGGCGTGTTGTTGTCGTTGGCACCGGGCGTGGTGGGTTCTTCAGGCTTCATCTCTGTGGTGGCTTGCTGCACCACCACCACTTTCCTGCTGATGTTTCCTGCTTTCACGGTGATGGTTCCGCTCCTTTCCTCGCCTTGGTTCTTTTCGGCACTCACCTCCACGCTGCGCACACCCGTTCCCTCGGTGGGGCTGACGTGCAACCAGTCGGTGGTGTTCAGGCTGATGGTCCAATGGCCTGCGGTGGTGATGGTCAGCTGAACGCCTCTCCCGTCTTCGCTCAGTTCCAGTCGCTCAGCACTCACCTTCAGTGGTTCTTTGGTCACTTCAAAGGGTTCACCGTTATCTTCCCCACCACAAGCCACGAAGGTTGTCAACATGACGGCGATGAGGGTGATTACTCTCAGTTGATGGTTCATAGTCATAAGCATCTAAAAATAAATCAGCACTCCAATATTAAGGTTGAATCCCTGGCTCCAGGATTTGATCTTTGAGTCAGACTCGTTGAAGGTCTTGCACATGGAACTTTCGTGAACCAGGATGTCGTATTCGGGCGTCAGGTGCAGTCTTACGCTTTTGCCGATTTTGGCTGACAGCCTCAGTGCCCCATTCGCCGATATCGACCATCCTTGTTCCTTGTATGCGTTGTCTTTGGCTATTCCGTCAATGGGATGACCTTTCACGAAATTGTAGCGAGCACCCACCAGAGGCGTCAGCGTCACCACATTTCCGATGGGGAACCCATATCCGTAGCGAAGCTGTGTGCGCATGGCTTTATATTCGCGTGCCGTTTGTAGTTCGCCGTCGGTGCTGTAGTAGTATAGCGCGTCCGACTTGTTCAGCCCGTATACATACGATGCTTCCACAATATGGCGATTCAGCTCGGCTCCGATGCATACAGAAGGTCCCATAATGCTCAGTGCGTTGAAGCCAACGCCCATAAACAAATGGCTGCCGGCAGGTTCGATTGGTGCAGAAACCGTTTCATTGTTGTCAACAATCTCTATCCATGCGTCATAGGCTCCGCGTTTTTCAATTCTCACAGGTATCCTGTAGTCCTCCAGTGGATACATACCTTGGCATCTGATGGTAAGCTTCTTGGTGCCGTGTGGCACGTAGACTTTGATGATGCCCGTCTCCCTGATGGTTTCTACCACGCCCAGGTTGCCGTCTATCTCGAAGTCGTTTCGTCTGACCATGAAGCGTATCAGCGCGCATTCTTCTTTGTTGCCATCAAGCCGTGGCTCTGACCTGGCTTCCAGGTTAAAAGGGTTTTGCTCAAACTTCGTGATGCTTATCTCCTGTCCTCTCGCTGGCAGACATGCCAGCAGAAGCAGCCACAGAAAGGTCACATTACCTATTGGATGATACTTCATTTGCTTTCTGTCTTTTTCGATATGTCGCGATGCCAGAGTTCTTCAGCACCAGACATGTTGGTTCTGTGCAGATGCCACATAGGGCTGTGGCATCTGCAATCCTTGCATTTCGTTTTTAGTAGATGAAGTCGCCAAGAGTGAATATTTCGTCCTCTGGCAACCGCTGCCCTTTGGCTTCGTCGAGATAGTCGGGCTGCCATGTGCGCACATGAATCTTCGGGGCCTGTTCATCGTTGAAGTCCCATATCATGAACACGTAGCCTTCGTCATGATAGCGGCCCGAGTTCCACGACTGATGCAGCGTGACGCCGTAGACATTGGCCTTTGTGGGATGATGCACAATGCTGATGCCGTCGAAGTTCACTTTGATGTAGCGGTTGTTGCGGAACACCTGCGACAGGTGGCTCAGATAGTTGCTCTTGTTATATTCCTTGTAGATGATTTTGTTGCCCGATGGGAACACCTCGCTCTTTTGTGTCTTGATAACGCGCCCTGTGATGATGAGTGCATCGTCAGAAAACACCTGTCGAAGGAATCCGAGGTCTTTCTGGTTATAGCTGGTGCGGAAATGCTCAACGTAGTCTAAAATCTGCATACGGCGGCGAATGTCACCGATTTCGGTTCCTGAGTTCTTCATGACCTCTTGATAGAGGTGCATGGCAATGGTGAGGAAGAAACTCTCCATCTCTCCTTTTTTCGAGAAAGACACAACCACCTCCTGATATTCCTGTTTCGACTCGTCTTCGCCCACGGGAATCATCACCACGGGCAGTCCGCGCACTTGATAGCCGTGCATGGTGGTGAGACATTTCTGCACCACTTCTGGCTCGAAGCAGTAGAGGTGGACGTTATCCCAAAGGCGCATCACGTCGCTCTTGGCCTGCTCCGTCATGGCCAGTCCGTTGAGCCGGGGTTTCCTGTTCTGCTCGGCTGCATAGTTCAGCTCTGTCAGCAGTTCGCTCACCGCGTTCTCCATCTTTGCCTTCAGGGTCATGTCGGCAAGGCCGTCGTTGATGGTCAGCCGAACGTGGTCGGCCGCGCGTCCTTGTGTGGTGCCTGCTAACAGCATCAGCAGCAACACAACAGTAGTCATTACAAATCTTTTCATGTCCTTTTTCTTTTTATGTTATTATTGTTATTTGCTTTTCGTGTTTGAATCGGTACAGATGAACCAAATGGCTCCGCATCCGCGGTAGTCATCCATGCTCTCTGTGGCATTTGTAAGCATGTTGCACCGTTTGTTCTTTCCTTTACCCAGCACAGCTCGCACGCGGGCGTTGGCATCATATATAATAAGGTATGCGCGTTCGGGATGTTCGAGCGAAGAGTATTTACCATAGTCTTCCACCATTCCCTTTTCTTTCAGCGGAACCAGCACGTCGCGTATGCGGAAGAACGATTTCAGTGGCTTCACTTGTTCCAAAACGAGTTGTTCCGTCTCGGTGACGGCGTAACTCAAGGAGTCAGCTTCCTCAGTGGCTACCTCCTGCTCTTGCGAAGGAACAGGCTCCCCTGTCTCCTCAGAAGGTGCAACCTCTCCCGTTTCCTTTGTAGGTGCGACCTCTCCTAACCCCTCTGAATGAGGGGAGTCCTGTGCGATGGAGTCAGGGCTTTGGTCCTCCTTTTCTTGGGAAGGGGTGGGGGAGCTTATGCCCTGGGTGGGGGTGGGAGAGGGTTCTTCTGCTTCTTTGTCCACGATTACCACCCCTGCCTTCTCATAGATGGGAATCAGGTTTTTCTTTCGCACATAGAGAAACACTCGAATCATGTTGACACGTGGCAGCACGATGCTGTCTACCAGTTGGTGTACGTCTACGGCTACCACTCTTTCTGCCTCTTTCTTTGAATGGTCCTTGGCCCATGTCTCGATCTCTTGTTGAAGAATCTCGTTGGCCAGTTCATAGGCTGCGTCTTTATCAAGCATCGTTGCCTCGCCGTAGAGGAAGGCCTTGCTCTTCTTAATCAGGTTAATGGTTGTGCGAGGGTCGCCCCCTTGTGCCGTTGCAGAAACCGACATCCACAGAGCCATGCATAGCAACAGAATTGTTTTTTTCATTTTTCGTAAATCTTTGGTTCTTTGTTTCTTTTCTTTTTTTCCTTAGCAAAGAGTCCCGCCACGTTGTGCATGGGGATGTAGCAGTCGAGGCGTGCATGGACGGGGCCTTTCTGGTTGTCGATGGTGGTGAGCGGCACCTCCACGTAGAGCACGTGGTTGTAGCCCTCGGCCTGGTTCACCACAAAGACAGAGGCTTTCACCTCCTTCTCTGTCACTTCCTCAATGCCGCAGTACACGTCGCAGCCGCTCTCCATGCAGAACGATAGCCACTGGCGCAGTTGCACTTCATATTTCTTGCGCTTGTAGCCGTAGCAGGTCTGATCAACGCACAGCGTGTAGTCTCCTGGCGCAAAGCGGCTCAACAGCATATTGGCTGCGCTCTCGGCGGGGTGGCGCACGTCCACGATGAGCCTGTACGTGCTGTCTCGTTTTTCAACATACAGGTCTGAGTTGATGCGCTTGTCGATGTAGGGTACGCCGGGGAGAATGAGAAAACCTGTGACCTCCCCCGACCCCTCCGAAGGAATAACCTCCCCCGACCCCTCCGAAGGAGGGGAGTGCATTGCGGGTATGTTCAGGCTACTGAGCTCCCCTCCTTCGGAGGGGCTGGGGGAGGTTGTTGGGGTGGTCTTTGGGGAGGTTCTTATGTCCCCTTCCAGCAGTTCCTCGGCTTCAATCTTGTTCACTCCTGCCAATAGTTCGTATTGCTTGGGGAACGACACGGCGAGTAGTTCTTTGCCGTTGCGGCTCCATGATGCGCGATATCGGCGCAGTTCGAAGTTATAGCTGAAGGCGTCGCTGTCTCTCAGTTGTTCTATCGTCTGCATGTCGCCACGCTCGAAGCGGAAACCGTCGTCGCGCATCATCTGGGCAGGGGTGCGACCGAGGGAAGGATGACGCAGTTGCAGGAAGTATCGCTCCAGAAAGGGTAGTACGGCAGCCTTTGCCACCCGCTTCATCTCGTCGGGAAACAAGCGGATGCCCACATGGTCGACGATGCTGTCTGTCTGGTGTATCACATAGCGATGCTGGTTTGCCGAGTCCTTGCCGACAATCTCCGCAAGCCGTTGCAGTTCAGCCGTTCGGAACCGCACCTGCCCCGCTGCCGCCATGCAACAAACCATCAGCAGCATCAGCATTGCTCCACGCTTCGCTTTGAAAGTGAAGAGTGAAGAATGGCTTTTCGTTCATTGTCATATCTCCTTATTCCTTAATCCTTATTCTTTATTCCATTATTTATGGCGTAGCCCGCATTCTTAGGGCGTAGCCCTCACCACTTTCTTTCCGTCCACGATGTAGATGCCGGCGGGCAGACCGTCGATGGCTTCCTCTGGAGAGGTGGCGTTTGCGAGTTTGACCAATTGCCCCGACAGATTGTAGACGGCTTTCTTTGTCAGCATGCCAGTGGGCGTTTCTTCCGTCATGTCTTCGAATATGCTGAAGGCAGTCTTTGCGCTCGCTGTCTGTGCCTCTAAGTAGGCCTCGAAGGGATGTACCATTCTTGCTGGAGCGTTCACAAACACACTGCCCTCCGCATAGCCGTTGGCATGGTTGCCCAGCAGGTTGTTCACGTTCAGCGCATACACCTGTCCGCCCGACGGCCGCTCCGTGTAGCAGGGCGTGAATGTCTTGCCGTTGTACTTGGCGGTAGTCAGTTGTGTTGTCGCATACACTTTGGCTTGCGTGGCCGAGAACGTCACGTCGCCCGAGATGTTCCACTCCGCGTCGTAGGAGGTGTTGTTGGGCATACTTATTATATAAGGTGTGTTCGCGCGTATGCTGCCAGTTGACCTGAAGCCTGCATTTGTCATTCCGTAAAGCCAGAACGGTCTGGTCCATCGGTCACCACTCCACGTGACGAAAGAAGACAGCACCGTGCTCCCCTGTTTTACTTCTTGCACATCGAAAGGCAGCACCAGTGTCTCCCATCCCTGACACGTGCCTCTTCCGCTTGTCATGCCGAACCGGTGGGTGTATGAAATCTCCTTGGCAGTAAACTCAATGGGGCAGAAGAAGTTGTTGCCGCTTACCGCATCGGATAGTCTGATGCTTTCTGCTGTTCCGTTCACCACCACGTTGTTGATGGTGCTTGGCGCCAGTCCCCTGTTGGAAACATACAATAGCAAGTTCGGGTTTGTCACCGTCCCCATAACGGCTTCTGTCAGCCTTGCGCTGCTGTTCCACTGAATGGCCGAGAGCTGCAGGCAACCCGTAAACAAGTCGTTTCCTACAGACTGTATGCACGATGGCACCTCTATGGCTTGCAATGAAGAGCAGTTGTAGAAGGCTTTGTCCGCTATGGCCACAACATTCCATGTCGTGTTGCCGTGGGTAACGGTTCGTGGAATCGCCAGAGTCCCACTGTAGTTGCCGTTGGCGATAGCTACATTCTTCAGTGCCGAAGATAGTATACTGTAGTTGATGCCTCCTTCAGTGAAGGTGTTTTCCTGTTGTTCATCCAGTACGAATGTAACTACCACTATCTTGTTTTCATTCATGTCGCTGATGGTAAGGGCAGACGATGTGTTTACGATGCTTCCGTTCATCGTCACGCTTGCAATTCTATTGCCTTCATCGGGGGTGAACGTGATGATGCAATTCGTTCCCCTATCCCTGCTGAATGTCCACGTGTTATTCCTGATGTCGTAGCCATCATACGTTGCCCTTCCGTTTCCCGTTGCTGTTATTTTCAAGTCGAATGTGGCAACAGGAATCTGCTCGAAGGTGGCGCTCACGGTGGTGTTTCGTCTGATGTTGCTGATGGTATATGCGTTGTTCGAAACGTTTGCCGTTACGTCGGTGCTGTTTACCTTCAAACTTGCCAACCTGTATCCGTTATCGGGAGTAAAGGTAATCGTAGCGTTTGTTCCCTCCGAAACACTGATGTTCTTTGCTCCGCCCCTCACGTTTGTCGTTCCGTATGAAACGGAACCATTGCCTGCGGCGGTGATGGAAAGGGTGTAAAATGTGGTGGGCGTCTGCTCGAAGATTGCAGATACGGTGGTGTTCTGCCGGATGTTCTTGATGGTATATGAGTTGTTCAAAACACTCGCTGTTACATCAGAATTGTTTACTCTCACGCTCGCCAGTCTGTAGCCGTTGTCGGGCGTAAAGGTCAGCGTGGCGTTAGTTCCCTCCACAACACTATTTGTCCTCGTGGTGTTTCTTGTGTTCACCCCATTGTAGGTAATCATTCCACTTCCGCTTGCCGTCAGCGTAAGATTATAATAGGTGGGAGGTATCTCCTCGAACGTCGCGACGACTGTTGTGTTCCTCTGAATGTTGCTGATAGTGTATTTGTTGTTTGTAACGCTGGATGTCACGTTTGTGTTGTTTACCTTCAGACTTGCCAGTCTGTAGCCGTTGTCGGGTGTAAGGGTCAGTGTTGCGTTAGTCCCCTCAATAACACTATTTGTCCTCGTGGTGTTTCTCGTGTTCACCCCATTGTAGGTAATCATTCCACTTCCGCTTGCTGTCAGCGTAAGATTATAATAGGTAGGAGGTATCTCTTCGAACGTCGCGACGACGGTTGTGTTCCTCTGAATGTTACTGATGGTGTATTTGTTGTTTGTAACGCTGGATGTCACGTTTGTGTTGTTCACCTTCAGACTCGCCAGCCTGTAGCCATTGTCGGGAGTAAAGGTTAACGTGGCGTTAGTCCCTTCAACTACACTATTTGTCCTCGTGGTGTTTCTCGTGTTCACCCCATTGTAGGTAATCATCCCGCCTCCGCTTGCCGTCAGCGTAAGATTATAATAGGTGGGAGGTATCTCTTCGAACGTCGCGACGACGGTTGTGTTCTTCTGAATGTTGCTGATGGTGTATTTGTTGTTTGTAACGCTGGATGTCACGTTCGTATTGTTCACCTTCAGACTTGCTAACTTGTATCCGTTGTCGGGCGTTAAGGTCAGCGTCGCGTTTGTTCCTTCAACAACGTTGTATGTTCTTGATGTATTTCTTGAATTAACTCCATTGAAGGAAACGACACCATTTCCAGAAGATGTTATTGTAAGAACGTATTGAGCATCTTCTTCTAATAATTTTATATTCTTAAACTTTTTCCAATATGTAGAGGATTCGTAGTTAGTTTTATCTGGTACATATAATGTTGCATTGTCGTATACTTCATTTGGAAATGTGACATTGGATATGGTCGGAGGGTTATTACTTCTGACAACAATTCGAGATAAAGAAACGCAATCATAAAAAGACCAGTTCCCAATACTATATACAGAATTAGGAATGTCAATTCGTGAAAGATTGGCACAATTATAAAAAACGTATTCACCGATAGTAGCGACACATTCGGGAATCGTAATAGTAGTGAGGTCTCTGCATGAGTTAAAGGCATGGTTTCCAATACTTGTCACACTTTGAGGTATGGTGCTGTTTTTGCAACCTATAATAAGTTCATTGTTTTGTGTTCTAATAACAGCATTACAGTTGTTCCTAGAATCAAATGTAGGATTTGCATCATGTACGGTTATGGTTAATAGATTGTCACATTCTGTAAACGGGTTACTCATTTCTATTACGCCAGCCCCGATATGAATAGAACTAAGGCTATTACAGTCTTTAAAAGCACCAGTATCTATAGTCTTGACACTATTCGGAATGATAACGGAAGTCAAACTATTGCATCCTGCGAATGTACAATCCCCGATATATTCAATGTTTTCTCCAAATGTCAAGTGCTCAATATTACTACAACTATTAAAAGCCCAACCTTTGATTGAGATAACAGTATTTGGAATCGTAACTGACGAATACTTACTGTTCTGAAAAGCACCACGACCAATGCTTGTGACAGTATATGTAACACCGTCATAATTCACCTTTTGTGGAATAGATAGGCTGCCTGTACCATCGTTATACGGAGCTACCTCTGCTGTCTTAGAAGTAGTATCCAAATCATACTTAAGCCCATCAATGACAACAGATGCAACGGTCGTTAGACAGCAAAGCACCAGACCTATGAAACAAATGATTCGATTCGTATTAAACATGGTGAAGGGTGTATTAAATAATGTAAGGTATATGGGATTTTTCTATAATGACATCATTATTAATAATGGTATCTCTGTTTATCCCATGCTTTTCGAGAATAAAGCTAATTGCGCGTCTTGTTGATAGTTCGTCACAACATGGTCCAATAATAATCTTCTTTAGGTATTCGAAGCTGATAGGTGCTTCAACATAGGGAATCACTCTGTTGTTTCTACATCTGAATTTAACACTATCCAATGAATTCAGGAACGTCGCAATTCTTACCTCTTCTTCTTCTGAAAAGGCTGGGTCTTTTACGAAAGGTGCGATAAAAGCATATAGTCTTGATTTCTCATACATTTTAATTGTTGGCCTTTCTTTTTTAGACGCTTGCATAATAATATTAAGGCTCTTTATGTAGTTCTCACGGAACCGCTCATAAAGAGTTACATGTTGTTCGATATCTTTACCGTAATGAACCGGGGTAGGATCGTGTGAAGTAATATTGTCATTCAAAGAAAAATGTGGAATGTCCTCAGAAAATACTAAACAAAGGCCATGCCCTCCATTTCCATACATACTCCACATAGATAAATCATCTTCCTTTTTGGAAAAAGATATAATGAAAGGGGTCTTTGGGTTATTGGTGAAATATTTTTTACGCAGTTCTTCTGCAGACTTAAAGAAAGGGTCTATTGCGATATACTCCTCAAACGCAGAAGACATTCGGTATTCTTTATCAACGTTTGTTTTTTCCTCATACTCTTTGATAGTTTTATTTAATGCTTCTATTCCATATTCGAATTCAGAAGAATCGTTCATTACATAGACACTACTCGCCCAAAATAGAAGATGGCTGTTGGAATTTACCTTTGGGGCATATTCCGACATTCCCATAAAAGATTCAATAGATGTATAGTGATGTAGCATAGTCATAATAACAGCCAGCCTATCCCCTCTGGCCGGCAGGTTTGATAAATTGTTATGGGTAAAGAACGTGGGGACTACTGTCTATTACTGCATCTGAGGTTGTGCAATACCTTCCTATCTGTAATAAAACAATAGTCCCACGTATATAGGTACACTTCCCCTATTGTGGATAGGAGTGAGTGTATATAGCTAAATACGTGAGAGCTATTGTCATTACCCCGATAGGATGAAATCTTGCACATTTCAGATGGGGATAATATCTTTAACGCTCTTACGTTTTCTATTGTTTTATGTGCAATCTCCTATTGCACGCCACAAAGATACGAAGAAAAGTTGAAAGGGCAAAGAATTTGGGGAGAAATTAACAAAAGATTAAAGAAGAGCCATGAAATGATAGAGATTGATGACATAGTCTTTTGGAAAGGAAATACATTTGTTTGTCACGATTGTATGTGTAAGACTGCTCAACTTTCGCAAGTTGATGGAGTTCAGGAGTTACAGGAGTTACAGGAGTTCAGACAATACTTCCAACCCCTGTAAACTGACGCTAAGAGAGCCTTCAGCACTATCGTCTGTAACTCCTGTAACTCCTGAACTCCTGAAC